>CAWEEJ010000072.1:0-35464 GCA_963807905.1 uncultured Chloroflexia bacterium
ACCTCGTCGATGTTCAGTTCACGGCCAGCATGGAGCAGCAGCTGGACGACATTGCCGAGGGCGAATTGGACTATTTGACCTATCTCAACACCTTTTTCCTGGGTGATGGCGGACTCGAAAACCAGGTACGCACCAAGGAAGCCAACATCGACCCGCGTATCGCCAGCGGCATTGATCTGGAGGATCTGGCCGGAGCGGAAGTGCGGATCGGCCAGTTTGGTCCCTTCCTGGCACGGATGAGCGATGGCGAGCGCATCACGGCGAGCTTGCCGGCCGATCTGCCGCCGGCGGACTTATCCGAAGAGATGGTAGAGCAGTTGCTCTCGCAGAAAAAGGATGGCCCTGAAGCACTGGGTGTCGATCCGGAGACTGAAAAACCGATCTACCTCAAAATCGGTCCCTATGGTCCCTACGTGCAGTTGGGCGATGAAGGGGAAAATGGCAAGAAACCCAAGCGCACGAGCCTGCTCAAGGGCATGGAGCCGGGGGATGTCGACCTGGCACTAGCGCTGCGGCTGCTCGAATTGCCGCGTACAGTGGGGCAACATCCCGAGACCGGCAAGGTCGTTAAGGCAGCGGTGGGTCGCTACGGTCCTTACGTCTCTCATGACGGCGTTTTTGCCAGCGTCAAGGCTCCTGATGACGTTCTGGAGATCGAGCTGGCACGCGCAGTAGAGCTGCTGGCACAGAAGAAACAGGGCAGCAAGAAGAGTGTGCTCAAAGAACTGGGCGAGCATCCCGAAGGCGGGGCAGTAGAGGTGCTGGACGGCCGCTATGGCCCGTACGTCAAGTACAAGCGCACCAACACGACGTTGCCGAAAGATGTGGAGCCGACCTCGGTCACCATGGAGATGGCGCTACAGCTGATTGAGGAAAAGAAAGCCAAGAAGAAAAAGAAGAAATAAAGCCCCGTGGGCATAGAGACCGCCATAGAAACCGCCATAGGGATGTTGTGTTGCAACGTCTCTATGGCGTGAAGGACTCCAGTTCAAAAAGACCGCCGTTCAGGCTATCCGTGTACTTGATCAACGGGTGGGGTGGCTCTGTAGCAATCCACACTTCCTCCTGCGCGGCCGTGGTATCCAGCTTAATCCGCCACGTGTCAAAGGTACCGGCCGGCACAGTCACTTCCTCACTACCCCTCACCGATAACGTTACCCGATCCAACAAATCCGCAACAGGCAGATAGCGATTGAGGTTCGCGGCATAACCGGCCTCCAGGGGCAAGGTGCGCAACAGCATGCCCACGGTCCGTCGATCACGCGCGTCAGACGGAATACGCACGCGCTGGTAGGTCGTCACGTCTGCTGTGGTGGTGAGTTCCATGTCCACCTGACCGCTCTCGTAGGTGGTCGTCACGCGTTCCACGCCACCAGCTGTCGTGCGCACAAGTGAGGCATTACGTGGCACAAAACCGCTGGCCGTCACGGCCACCGCTGCCTCTTCCTGGTCACCTTGGGCCTCGGTCGTCCGGACGATCATCCAGCCGGGCTCCCCCGCGCGTATCAGCCTCATCAATGGTGAACTGTTGGCGGCCGGCGAAATTACCATCGATATCAGTGATCCGATAGACGCTGGTCTCGCCATTTTGCCAGGGCGCGTCGCCCAGACGCAGGGCCTGGATCTCCGGTGCACCGCAGCCGGTTAGCACAAGCGCCGCAACGATCAGTGCCAGTCGACGCCACTCTCCAAAAAAGAACCTGCTCATCATGCTCTTCATGACGCCTGCAATCTCAACTATCCTCAGCGCAGAGAATTGGATACGCCGAGTTTCTATGTGCCGGTCTGGCTCTCCATCCACTGGAGTGCCGATGCCGCCAGAATGGCCGACCCAATCGGCAAAGCATCTTCGTTCATTCTAAAATCAGCGCGGTGAACATGATAGTAGGCATCACCCCATGCTGGATCATGTACGCCGAGCCGGATAAAACAGCCCGGCGCGGCCTGGGCCATATAGCTAAAATCCTCTGCGCCCATAATCATATTGGCCTCGAGCACATGGTCGCTACCGAGAATCTCGCTTGCCGCGCTGGTAACTGCGTCGACCGCCTCAGGCGAATTGACGGTCGGCGGATAGCCGGGGTAGAGCGTGTATTCATAGCTGCCTCCCAATGCCTCGACAAGGGAAACCGTTTGGGCCAATTCGCGGCGCAAGAGTTCTCGGCTCTCCGGTGTAAAGGAGCGAATGGTGCCGCTCATGGTCACCGTGTCCGGGATGACGTTGTTGGCGGTGCCGCCATGAATCGTGCCGATGGTGATAACGCCCGACTCCATGGGGTTGAGCTTGCGGCTGACAATCTGCTGTACGGCATTGACCACTGCCGCCGCCAGCACAATGGGATCCACCGCGGCGTGGGGTCGGGCTGCGTGCCCCCCTCGGCCACGAATGACCAGCTCAAAACGGTCGGCCGCGGCCATCATCGGCCCTGAACGGGTCGCTACATAGCCCACATCCTGGGTAGTATCTACGTGAACGCCAAAGACGGCCGAGAGTCCGTCCAATGCGCCCTCTTCGGCCATGCGCATGCCGCCCGACTTGCCTTCGGCATCCTGGGCCTCTTCGCTGGGCTGGAAGAGCAGACGCACCGTACCGGACAGGCGCCCCTCATCTGCAAGGTCTTTCAAAATCGCTGCCGCGCCCAGGAGCATCGCCGTATGGGCGTCATGGCCGCACGCGTGCATGATCCCTGGTCGCGTGCTGTCGTAGGCTGTGCCATTGATTTCCTGAATGGGGAGGGCGTCCATGTCCGCCCGCAGACCGACAGCGGGGCCGTCAGCGCCTCGAATATGGCCTACGACCCCTGTCTTGGCCACTTCAGTCTCCGCTTCAATGCCCAGCTTACCCAGGGCATCAGTCACCAGCGCGCCGGTGCGATGCTCATCAAAGGTCAACTCAGGATACATATGAATCTCACGTCGCCATAAGCGAATGCGTTCGTGCAGTGCTTGAGCGCGTTCCAGCAATTCTTGCTTGGCGATGGGCGCTGTGGATCGAACCGTCATAGTATGCGGACCTTTCTATGGTGACTTGTTACGCAAAGCAAACACGGGGAACAGACAAAATGTCTTCCCCGTGCGAGTCAATCTTGATGATGTTAGTGGCAAGTACCTTAGCGAAAGTCTGACGACCGTGCTGTGATAGAAATCCGATGCTCATTTCCGCCAGAATTCACGCATCAATTTGGAGCGTACTGGTTACGTCTTACGCTTCTTCAACCGGAATGCGATACTTCTTGCCTTCCTCGATCAGCATAACTGGAATGCCGTTTCGGATCGGGTAACGATATCCGTTACGTGGATTGAGCAGAAACTTGCCGTCATCGGTCAGTTCCAGTGGGCCTTTGTCTTCCGGGCAGACCAGGATCTTTAGCAAGTCCTCGCTGATCTCGCCGCCCAAGGGCGCTTCGTCCAATGACTTAACCGGCTCCGACGGCAAGACACCGCTGCCGCTGCTGCTGTAGTCATCGGCCGGGGCAAACATACGGCGGATGCCGTAGATAATGCCACCGATAACTGCCGCAAAAAAGATAAAACGAAAGAAATTCTTCATGGGTATTTCTCCACCCTGGAATCGAATGCATGAGAAACGACGTATTGGGCCATCTTAGCATGAAGTGGGCCCCTTCGCAATTCCCTCACGAATATTGGGTGCATACCACATTTGGGGGCTGCTCTAGAGAAAGCGACTAGTCCATTCGTGCACCGCCCCCAAAATGGGATGCACCCACGAATATTTAAGATTGGGTGCGTCCCACATGTCGGGGACCGCCCTAGCGAAAACGACCAGCCTGTTGGTGTGCCGCCCCGAAGCTTGGACGTACCGCTGAATATTTGCCGCTCTCAGTTCTACGGTCAACGCTGCGCCATGAATTCAACGCGATTGCCAAAGGGGTCTCGACAGTGGACGCGCACATAGCCGGCCAACGGTACGTCATGCTGAAGATCGACGCCGGCTGCAGCCAGCGTTTGTTCCAGTGCGCTCAGATTGTCGACCAGGTAGGCGAGGTGAGCCTTGGTTGCGCTGCGCTCTACGCCAGGCGCTTCAACGCTGACATGCACCTCTTGCCCGCCGACTTGCAGCCAGAAGCCGCCACGCCCACGCAGGGCAGCCGGCTTCTCGATTTCCGCGAGCGCAAGCAGCCCGCAGTAAAAATGACGCGCTTCCGCTTCCGCTCCGGGCGGCATCGTGATTTGCGCGTGATGCAAACCGAGAATCATCATTGCTTCCCTTCCTCAAGGCGTCCAACAATCTGAGCGCAGGGATGGTCAAAGACGCTGCCGGTATGGGGCGCATCAGCCATTTCTTCAGTCAAATCCTGGCCGGGCCAGTGGAGGTTTTCGTGCAAGCCCCGTCGCCATTTGGGGCAATTGGTCACGTCATAGACCATGCCCTCAAACGCGACGTAGATCGGCCGGCCCCGTTCGCCGGTGTAGTCATGCAAGTCTTGTCGGGAAAAAACGCGCAGATCAGTCATCAGTCGCTGACTCTATTCGACCGGAGCAACAAGCAGGTGTTGGGCCAAGCTGTGGGCCAGAGCATAGGGCTCGTCCTCCACTTCGATCAAGAGCGGGCCGTCAAAGGGGGAACGCTTGCGCACAATCACCATGGCATTGGGGTAGAGCCCCATGTCACCCAGATAAGCGAGACGCTCGGCATCCTGGACCATGACGCGTACGAGGCGATGGGGACGTTCGGACTCGGCCTGGCTGAGCGGTAAGCCCGCCACCCGCTCGACGCGCCCGTCCTTGGTCGGGATCGGATCGCCGTGGGGGTCGATGGTCGGGTTGCCCAACGCAGCGGCAATGGCATCCTCCAACACTTCACTCAGCACATGTTCGAGCCGTTCCGCCTCTTCGTGGACCTGATCCCAGGTCAAATGCAGCTTATCGTGAAGATAGAGTTCCAGGAGTCGATGGTGGCGCAACACCTCGAGCGCCACAAGTTGGCCATCCGGGCTCAGAGAAATCTCACGATACTTTTCATACTCGACCAGCCCCAAATCGCTCAACTTCTTGACCATATTCGTGGCCGAGGCCGGCGAAACTGCCAGATAGTCAGCCAGCGCCGAGTTGGTTACCCGATCGCCCCGCGCCGCGAGAACATAGATTGCTTTCAGATAATCCTCATGGGAAGACGACAGCCCATTTTTGCCTTCGGCAGCAATATTTTTAGTCATATCAAAATTTTAGCGATTCCAATTCAGTTTGTCAATCATATCCGAATTGATGTCGGGAATTCGCCATATCAAAGCAATGGACCGCAAGTCAATCTACAGGTGAAGTAGGGCCCTACTTCACCATAGGACCCTATGCGGAGACCAGCGCCGTCGAGCCGCCGCGTCGACCATCGCCGGCGGGCGTCAACTCGCCCTGCTGCAGACCAACTGCGTGGGCGCCCCCAAAAAACATATTCTTGCCCGGCCAGTGATTGACCGTATAGCCCCAGTCGCGCAGGCTTGCAATTACAGACTCATCGATCCCGCCTTCAGCCTGCAGTACGCCCCGTTCAAAATGAATGCGATCCAAATTTACCGCTTTGTCGAGCGGCAGGTCGAAGTCGATCACGTTGCTGAGCACCTGCAGAATGGCGGAGCGGATACGATTGCTGCCGCCGCTGCCGACGGCGAGCACCGGCTGCCCATCCTTGACAACCACGGCCGGCGTCATCATCGTGTGGAGGCGCGTGCCGGGAGGCCAGCGGTGAAAGCCCTGGGGATGAAGATCCGCCTCGCCTAACATGTTGTTGAGGCAGACGCCCGTGTCGCCGATTACGAACCCGGCGTTTTCGCCCGCCGATGTCGTCACGCCCACCAGCAAGCCATTGCAGTCAACGACGCTGATATGGGTCGTATCATTGGGACCTGGGGCAAAGTCTGGCTCAGCCGGCCCGGGCGCACCCTGAAGAATTTGCATTAGTTGAACGTGATAGCCGGCCACATGGTCATCGCTCAGGAACCAGGCAATGCGCTCGGACAATATGCCCTGGTGCTCGTCCCAGTCAGCCCGGGCAACGTTGGTCAGACGCATCGTCTCGCTCAATGCACGCAGGTGATCGACGTCGTTGTGCTGGAAATCAGCAAGCGGAACGGCTTCCAGAAGCTTGAGCGCAAACGCGACCAGCACGCCACCGCTGGATGAAGGGGGCGGCAGCATTACGGTGTACCCTCGATACTCAACCGCAATCGGCGGCAATTCATGAACCGCATAGCGTTCCAGGTCCGCAGCAGTCATCAGGCCGGCGTGAGCTTCCTGGTCGGCAATGATCTGCCGGGCCAAGTCGCCACGGTAGAAGAGATCGGGCCCCTCCTCTGCCAACCGTTCAAGCGTACGCGACAGCGCGGGGAAAGTCATCAAGTCGCCCGTCACGTAGCGATGGCCATCGGGCACATAGATTTCCTCAATCCCCGGCGTCGCCCGGAAGATGGGCTGCAAGATCGAGTAGGCATATTCCTGCGCCGCCGTGAGCGCGGCGCCCTCATAGCCCAGACGGATGGCCGGTTGGAGCAGCGTTGCCAACGACAGCGTGCCATATTCTGCAGCCATCGCGCAGAGGCCGGCGACCACGCCCGGCACAGCCACGCTGGCGCGGCCGATGTAAAAGGGCTGCTGCTCGGGTCCGAAGTCGATCATGACGGGGTGGAAATCGGCTGCTTCGGTCATGGGGCCGGTCGGCATGTTGCTAAAGAAATCGAAGGCGATGTCCCGATCCGAGTGGCTGTCCACCACCAGCGCAATGCCGCCGCCGGAAATGTTGACGAGGGAAGCTTCGGCCACAAAGGAGGCGAAGGCAGCCGCAACCGCAGCGTCGACCGCATTGCCGCCCAATTCCAGCATGGCTGCACCGGCTGCAGCAGTTTCCGGATCGCCGGCGGCAATCGCACCCTTATACATGAGCGGCCTCTTCCTGCTTCTGATGAGTCAACGTCATTGTGAGTTTTGCTCGATGTCGCGGCACAATTTCTCGCACAAGCCAAGAAAATTGACCTTCCAACGATCATGAAGATCCAGCGGGTCAACCCAGTGGAGTGAATAGGTTCGGCTTGCCATCATCTCCAGGTCTGCATCGCGGTCATCCACAATTTGCGTCATCAATTCCCGGCGTGAGAATTCGCCGAACTGATATTGCAGGACCGAAATCGGCGGGACACGGGTTGCGGTCTCATTACACCAATGAAAAACTTCATTGAAAAAGAGACGCAGCGGATGATAGCGACGATGCGTGTTGGGTGCGTTGGAGACGAGCTGATGCCAAAAGCTCCCCTGCGCAAAGGATCGTTCGCTGTTGGGCAGTTCAAGCTGATAGATCGTCGCCAGCGTCACAGCGCCGGCATCGAGCAGGGCACGGCAGGCGCCCAGGTAGCCAATCACAAAGGAGCGGTTGAGGATGGCTGCCTTCATGTCGGCAGCGCGATCGATCTCTTGTTTGTCCAGCGAATGGCGCTTGACCGCGTCCTCCATGAGGAAGGCGTACATTTCGACATCGGCCATGCGCGCGGAAACTGTTTCAGCCAACGCCAGGGCAAAGTGCATGGGCACGCCTTGCGCGTCACCCAGTAGGCCGTCGAAGTGATCGTCTAGTTGGAGAAAGCAGTTGGGTACCGGTTGATCAGAGAGCCGGTAGGCTGTACGTTCATAGAAGCGTGTTTTCATAGCATTGCCTGGTGACCTTGGCGTTGGGCGATTTTTTCAGTGGCAGCCGGCGGGGAGATAGGCTATAATCCGCCTAGGTCATGACACGATGAGGCCGCACGGTTTCATTCGACCAGCAAACCCGATTTGCCCACCAAGGAGATTTGAATTGGACAGCGTACCTTCCCCCGAGTACAGCCCCATGATTCGCGACCTGCCCGCGGATCTACGTCCGCTGCGAACGACTCATCTATGCCGGCGAGCGTGCATTGAGTACGGCCGAACTGTTGGCAATCATCCTACGCGTCGGCAACCAAGGCGAAAGCGTTATCCGCATGTCGGAGCGGCTGCTCAGCGAATTCGACGGCGTGGCCGGCCTGGCCAAAGCGGACTTTGACGAACTCTGCCAGGTCCACGGCATCGGCGCAGCCAAGGCGGCGCAAGTCAAGTCTGCGTTGGAGCTGGGCCGCCGCCTGCTGATTGCCCAACCGGAAGAGCGGCCCCAAATTCGCACGCCCACCGACGTGGCCAACCTGCTCATGCTGGAGATGAGCTTGCTCGAGCAGGAGCATTTACGGACGGTGCTACTCGACACCAAAAATCACGTGATGCGCATTGCCGACGTCTATGCCGGCAGCCTGAATGCAGCCGTGGTGCGCGTGGGCGAGGTCTTTCGCGCCGCGGTGCGCGCCAATGCTGCGTCCATCATCGTCGTGCACAACCATCCCAGCGGCGACCCGACGCCCAGCCCGGAAGACGTCCGCGTCACCGAGATGATCGTCGAGGCCGGAGAGTTGCTCGACATCAACGTCTTGGATCATCTCATCATCGGGCGCAATCGCTACACCAGCCTTAAGGAGCGAAGGCTAGGCTTCAGCTCGGGCTAAACGTCACTCTTCTTCCGCTTGAAAGACAGCCTGCTCCACCAAATAGGGCTGTAGCGTGCGCAGCGTAGACGCTTGCACTTTGTGTTCTTTGGCCTGCCGGCGCAGATAGTCCTTCACCTGATCACCGCGCAGGGCCGGCACGGAAGGATTCTCGACTTCCAACTGTACCTGTGGGTTGAGGAAGACCGCCGCGCCTTCAATCGGCACGCTCGCCAACAACTCAGCATCGTCGGACGCGGCCAGGAGCTCACGCAGTTTCTTGGCCTGTTCCTCAATCTCAGTGCGCGGATTGCCAACACCCTCGCGGGCAAAAACGGTGAAGATGCGTCGGAAGTTAAAGGGCTCTCGCCATTTATCCCCGTTGACCACCACTTTGCCCTTGTCGCTGCGGACGGCAAAGATCTGGATGCCGGCCGGCCCGACGACGGCGTAGTTGGGCGGCAGGCTGTACGTGTAGTACGCGGTCTTGTCGTCGAAGCCCTTCATGCTCCGCTCCAATACCTCATCGGGACGCTCAACCAGCTTGCTCTCCGGCCAGCGACGGCGGGCAAAGCGATTGATGAAGTAGCTGCCGATGCTGGCCAAAATGAAGCCAAGGGGCAGCGCAGCCAGACTAATATAGGTCCACCACTGCTGCATGAATTGGCCCAAGGCGCCGGCCGCCGGTTCATCGAGCGGGTAGAGATCGGGTGTAAAGCTGGCAAAGAGGCCGATGAATAGGACGAAGAGGCCAGCCGTGCTCAGGCGGCGTCCCAGGCTTTCTTTGCTCTGGATTTTCTCGATGTTGCGATAGACTTTCATACGATGTTAGGGTCTCGTTGCGTGTTCAAAATGATGGTTGATTAGTCGGCCAGCAAATAGGCTACCAGCAGACGTGCAGTCGCTTCCAATGCGTCTTCGTGGGTCCGCTCGTAATGATGAGACGCGTCGACACCAGGACCGATCAGGCCCACGGCCACATCGCCGCCTGCGCGCCAGAACGCTTCTCCGTCAGAGCCATAGTAAGGGTAAATGTCCGTACTGTACGCAATGTCCTGTTCGCGGGCCAACTGCTCGAGGCGGCGGCGCAGGCCATAGTGATAGGGGCCGGCTGAATCCTTGGCGCAGATGGTGACCCTGTGCTCGTCGGACATCTGTCCCGGCGCTACCACGGCCATGTCGACAGAGATCAGTTCTTGCAAGTCGGCAGGGAAACCCGTGGCCGCACCATGCCCCACTTCTTCATAGTTGCTGATATGGACTGTGGTCGTTTGTCGGGGGGTCAACCCGGCATCGGCAAGCGCCCAGAGCGCGCCGTAAATGGCGGCAACGCTGGCCTTATCGTCCAGGTGGCGGCTGCGCAGGAAGCCAGCTGGCGACCGCTCTACCCGCGGGTCGAAGGCGACGATATCGCCCACGGTGATGCCCAACGAGGCTGTTTCGTCCGCCGACTGGGTCTCGGCATCGATGCGCACCTCCATATTCTCGCTGGACCGGGTGGCGTAGCCTTCTTCGCGCGTATGGGCGTGAATGGAAGCCATGACTGGCAAAATCGTCCCGCGATACTGTGCACCGTTCGTGGCAAAGATGGTGACGCCCTCACCTTCCACCGAATTCCAGATCCACCCGCCGAGTTGGGTCAGACGCAGGCGACCGTTTGGCTTGACTTCGGAAACCATCGCGCCCAATGTGTCCACGTGCGCGGTCACGCCGCGCGCGGCGTCATCCGCCTGACCGGCGAGGGTACCCACGTAGACGCCCTTGGGCGTGATGCGCGCCGTCAGCTGTAGGGGAGCGAATGCTTCGTAAACAAGTTTGATGGCGTCTTCAGTAAAACCGGTCGGGCTGGGCTGGTTGAGTAGCTCGATCAGAAATGTGACCATGCGCTCAACATCGATAGGCAACTCGGCTGCTTGCACGGTGGGTGTCATGGCTTCAGTTTTCCTCTTCAACCGGATCATCCCGGAATGCGACTGCGCTGGCTTTGGTGGCGGCAATGCCTTCTTCAAGGCGATGGGTCAGGTCATGTTCGATTGCGTTCTTGGCAACGCGCACGCTATGACGAATGGCGTTGGCCTTGGCCCGTCCATGCGCCACAACCACCGGTCCCAAGAGGCCCAAAAGCACAGCCCCGCCATACTCGCTGTCGTCCATACGGGCGCGGACGCGCCGCAATCCGGACTGAGCCAGGAAGGCGCCCATGGTGCTGATGGGACCACGCGTCAATTCCTCGGTCATGACGCTCTGCACCAGGCCGGCCAGGGCTTCAGAGGTCTTCAGGAAAATATTGCCCGTAAAGCCGTCGGTGACCACAACGTCGGCCTTGCCATCCATGACTTCCTTGCTCTCTACATTGCCCATGAAACGAATGCCGGGCGTCTGACTCAAAAGATCATAGGCAGCCAGGACGAGTTGATTGCCCTTGCCTGCCTCCTCGCCATTACTCAGCAGATAGACGCTGGGCGCGTTCATGTCCAGCGCGTGCTGGGCGTAGATGCTGCCCATGATGCCGAACTGCTCCATGTGCTCGGGCTTGGTATCGGCATTTGCTCCGACGTCAAGCACGACACAGAAGCCATTGCGTGTCGGAAAGGGGGTAATGAGCGCCGGCCGCATGACGCCATTGATGCGGCCGATCTTGAGAATGCCGGCTGCCAGCGCGCCGCCGGTATTGCCGGCGGTGATAAATGCCTGGGCCTCACCCGAGCGCACCATCCTACAGGCCACGACCATGCTGCTATCCGGCTTGCTGCGCACGGCCAGGGCAGGCTTGTCATCCATTTCAATTACCTGGCTGGCAGAGACAATGGGCAGATCCAAACCGGCTGTCGAATAGTCAGCCAAGTGAGCGTGAATCACGTCGGGCTGGCCGACCAGCGAGATGGTTACGCCGTAGAGGCGGGCGGCATCGACGGCGCCGGCTATGATCTCTTGCGGGGCGTAATCGCCGCCCATCACATCAAGGGCTATGTTCATCGTCTTCCACTCTTTGAGGAGGATGTACTATCAGATCCATGTTACACCATTCAGCGCCCAAGTGCGAAGTTATCCAGCCATCCGGCGGCAATTCGATCGATCCAAAGCAGGACCGCGGATTCACGCAGATACGGCGGATCAAAACAGGCAATTACAGATTGATCAGCCTGGATCGGTCGGATCCGTACCGATCCACCGCCCATTGTTTTTTGATCCGCAACCTGGCCTTGACTAGAGGCCGGAAGTCGTACCATAACCGTGGAGCCAGGCCAGTACGCCGGGGATACGCGGCAGCAGGTCGCCGGCCAGCGTGCCCATCGCGCCAAGCTCGGCCGCGCAGCGCTCGCCAGCCGCGCCATGAACGGCTGCACCCAGGCACGCGGCCTGAAATGCCGGCACACCTTGGGCGAGCAGACCGCCAATGATGCCGGCCAACACATCGCCCGTGCCGGCGGTGGCCAATGCGTCGGTGGCAATGGGTAGCACGGCGAGCAGTCCGCCCGGTTCGGCAACGACGGTGTAGGGGCCTTTGATCAAGAGCACCGTTTGCCAAGCGGCGGCCTTTTCCAGGGCCAGCTGCCAGCGTCGCGCCACCACATCAGTCACGGAAAGCTTGCTCAAGCGGGCCATCTCCGCCGGGTGCGGCGTGAGCACAGCATCAGCGGGCAGGCGCGCCGGCCAGTTGTCCAGTTGCGTCAGGTTGTTGAGACCGTCGGCATCGATTACCGTTGGCGGCAGATCGGCGGCAGCCAGCAACGTGGCAACAAAGCGCCGCGTCGGCTCACTCTGCCCCAGACCGCAGCCCAGCACCAGCGCATCATAGCCGGCCAAAAGGTCTTGGACTTCCTGCGCACCGGCGGCGATCATGCCGTCATCCGTCGCAGGCAGGGGCAGCCAGGTTGCCTCGGCCAGCTTGGCCGCGCTCACCGCCCAAACCGGTTCCGCCACGGCGCCGGTAACCAGCCCGGCGCCGGCCCGGCCGGCCGCTGCGCAGGCAAGATAGGCCGCGCCGGGATAACGCTTGGAGCCGACGGCAGCCAGCACTTTGCCATAGGAGCCCTTATGGCTGTCCGCGTTGCGTCCAGGCAACCAGCTTGCCGTCACATCGGGCGTGAGCAAGAAAGCGGTCAGATCGTCGGTCAAGTCGGCGGGCGTGCCGATGTCGGCGACGCGGATCTCGCCGCACGCAGCCGCGCCAGGGAAGAGGTAGTGACCGTATTTGGCATGGGCAAAGGTCACCGTGATGTCGGCCCACACGGTATGGGAGTCGAGCGCGCCGCTGTCGCAGTTCAGGCCGCTGGGGCAGTCGACGGCGACCACGTCAAGGTGTGCCCGCCGGTCGTTTACCCGGTCGAGCAGGGTCGCCAGCGTGCCGTCGATGGCGCGATTTGCGCCCGTCCCGAGGAGAGCGTCGACGACAATCCCTGTATCTTCCAGCCAATCGGCCAGGCGCGCAAAGTCAGGATCAGTGTCCTGGTGGGCGGTGGGCACGCCCAAAGCCGCCAGCTTGGCGAAATGATGCTCATAGTCGTTGGCCGGATCCGTGGCGCGCTTCCACAGATAGACGCGCACGCTGAGTCCTGCCTGGATCAGGTGACGGGCGCAAACCAGCCCATCGCCGCCATTGTTACCCGGACCGACCAGCACCAAGACCTGTTCGGTCACGCCTTGGACGTGCGCCACAACCGTATCGGCGACCGCACGACCGGCAATCTCCATCATCGCAGCGTAGGAATGACCGCGCGCATCGGCCGCGCGTTCGATGGCCTGCATTTGCGCCACGGTCACCAGCTTGTTGGCGGCAGGAAGATCTTGAGGAAGTATCGTGTCCATCATGCGGTGCAATTCCGTGTTGAGTATGGCGTGATCCAGCGGTCAGTATAGCATAGGCAGCTTGGATGGAGGCAGCGACGGTTGTATACTGAACGCCAGCAAAGGACAAGCATTCTATGACCCATCACGCGCCCGCATCGCCCCAAACTGCATCATGATGACCCCACTGATCTGGCTGCTGATTGGGCTCATTTGGCTGGGATTGATCCTGCTCTTGCGCCGGCGCGAGGCCAGAGATCCCGGAGCCGTTGCATATAGTCGCGACCTGCTAGCTGGAGGAGCGCTGCTGGCGCTGACGGCAGGTTTCTTCTGGCGCACCATCAGCGGCGACGTCTACCAGCCGGCCGACGGCGGCGATCTGGTCAGCTTTCTCTTCCCCACCTACCGCTTTGCTGCGGCCCAACTCAGCCAGTGGGCGCTGCCGCTGTGGAACCCGCATCTGTACGGCGGCGCCCCCTTCATCAGCGACATCCAGGCCGGCTTTCTCTATCCGCCCAACCTGCTCCTCTTTCTAAGCAATCCGGACTTTGACTATGCCACCCTGCAGTGGCTGACCATCGGCCACCTGTACTGGGCCGGGCTGGGGCTCTACGTGCTCCTGCGTGTGCTGCGCCCTGGCGGCATGGACATTTCACGCCCGGCCGCGCTCTTTGGCGCAATCGCCTTCGAGTTCAGTGACCCGCTGCTGCTTCACCTGGGCAATCTGAACCTGGTGGCCGTTCTCAGCTGGCTGCCCTGGATTCTGGCGGCGTTTCATCTGGCTCTAAGTCGCCGCCAGATCGGGTGGGCCGTCCTGGCCGGCATCCTCTTTGCCGTGGCCAACTATGCCGGCCATGCACCGAGCACGGTCTATATTGGCTTGGCGCTTGGCGTTTTGGCGATTGTGGATTTTGCACTGCGGATTGCGGACTCGTCTTCGAACCCAGCATCCAGGGTCTTCACGCCCTTGATCGACTTGGCTGTCGCTGTGGGGCTCGCCGCCCTGCTCTCGGCGCCGATTCTACTGCCCGCGTTGGAACTGACGCAATTCACCGAACGCAGCGATTTTGTCTATCAGGATACGGTCGCCTTTTCGCTGGCGCCGGCCCAGGCGATCGGGCTGATTACGCCTGGTTTCTTTGGTCGCGGTCCGGCCCTGCATTGGAGCCTGTGGGATCGAGTCGAGTTGCCCTACGCGGGCGTGGCCACGCTCTTACTCGCCATCGGCGGCCTGCTGCTGGCCGGCAACCGCGTGCGTCGGGATCTGTGGTCATGGGCCGCGCTGGCCCTCTTCGGCTTTCTCACCGCGCTGGGCATCTACGCAATTCTCCACGGTTGGCTGACGCTCGTCGTACCGGGATTTGATCAGTTTCGGGCGCCGGCACGGGCGCTGGTGTTGTGGACGCTGGGTATTGCCGTCCTCGCCGCCGTCGGCTTCGATTGCATAGCGGCGTGGGGCGGCTCGCGCGCCAGCGACGCGGCCTACAGTCGCTATAGCCGTGTGCTCAAGTGGGGCGGTTTGCTGCTGGCCGGCATCTTCACGCCGCTGATGTATTTGGCGCTCTTGTTAACCCAGGACGACCCGACTGCATTCTTGCGGGCGTCGGTGGCGGCCTTGGCCATCACGTTGGCAGCCGGCTTCTGGCTGGCAACCTGGGCGCTGGTCGCCATGCGCCGTGCAGAGATGATCGGGGCGGCGCTCTTTGCGGCATTGATGATCGGCCTGCTCTTTCTGGATCTGAGCGCCACGGGCGCCTATACCGACATCGCGCCGGACAATCCGGCGGCAAGCTTTGAACACCCCGAACTGGTCGCGTTTTTGCAGAGCGATCCCGATCGCTTCCGCATCGACACGCGCACCGACATCGCCGACCTGTGGCAGCCCGACGGGGCAGCGCTGCATGGCTTGGAGGATGTGTGGGGCGTAGCCAACCCGCTCATGCTGCAACAGTGGGCCGACCTTTGGGAGTCGACCGGCGGGCGTGATAGCCGCCTGTACGATACCCTCAACGTCAAATATGTGCTCGTACGCGACGGCACCCCCTTGCCGGAGGGTAAGTTTGCCCTGGCCTTTGATGCGCCTAACGAATTAGCGGTCTATGAGAATTTGGATTTCTGGCCACGTGCGTGGCTGGTGCACGAAGCCGAAGCGGTGCCGCAAGGCACGTTTGATGGAACGATGGTGCGCGATCTCGACGCCGCCAGCGCCCTCGATCCGACAACCACTGCCCTTGTCGAGCTGCCGGCTGGCATGGCGTTGGAGCTAGCGGCAGCTGTCGGCACGGAATCGGTCACAGAAGCGCAATTTGGCAGCTCTATGCAGCGCTGGGACGTGACTGCTTCGGCGCCGGCGCTGCTCATGCTGAGTGAAACGTGGTATCCCGGCTGGCGCGCAACCGTCAATGGTGAGACGCAGCCGGTGCTGCGGGCCAACGGGGCGCAGCGTGCCGTGCCCGTGCCCGCCGGCGTCTCAACCGTGGAGCTACGCTTTGTCCCCCAACCGTGGCGTTGGGGTTTGGCTTTACTTGGCCTGGGAATCATCCTGGCGGGGCTGGCCCTATTCATCGACCGGCGCCGGTAAACACGCTAGTTGCTACGCAACTCCGCGTTCGCCGATCCGCGTTCCACGTTTGTTTTACTCTCCGCCGGGCACGGGCGTATCCGGACCAATCAGGTAGACGGCTTTCCAGGGCTGATATTGACTCGTCAGCGTATCCGTACGCGTCTCGCCTTCCTCGACAATGGTTCGTTCCACCACCACGGTCATGCCTTCCTTCGGCCACTCCACTTGCTCAATCTCGCCCTGCGCCAGCGTCTCATCGACTTGATAGGAGGGCGCTTCCGGCTCTTGTTGATTGGTGACAATCGGCTCGCTAATGGTGACCTGGCGATCGGGCTTGGTGCCGTAGAGGTTAAAGGCGATCACGCCGCCTGCGCTGTTCACGTCGGGCTGGACGAGGAGGTAGCTGCCGGTATCATTGCGAAAGCGAAAATCGACCGTAGGCGTATAGATCGTGGCGTCAAAGCCGGGTTCGCCATACCAGTCGACAACATAGCCATGGTTATAGCGCTCGACGATGGGCAGACCCGCTTCATAGGCCGCACGGAAGAGTGTCGTGCTCACCTGGCAAACGCCGCCGCCCACGCCCACAGCCGTACGATCGCCCCAGATAATCAGCGAATCCTCAAACCCATTGGCCGCGCTCACATCTTCCACATATTGATTGAAGCTGAAGATCTCTCCGGGGGGGATGACGACACCGTCCATCTTCTCGGCAGCAACTTCGATATTGCGGATGCGGTCGGCGCTGCTTCCGGAAAAATAGCTGACACCGCTGGCCACCAGCTCGCGAATACCCATTTCAGTCACGCGGTTGCCGTCAACCATGGGCGCCACATCTGCAATCACCAGCTCAGCTTGATCGCGGCCTTCGACCAACGCACGCTCGGCTGCCGCAACCGTGGCCTCCACATCCACCGCTCGGCCGACCCGACTTGGCTGCACGACGGTAACATTGCCCGATGCTGGATCAAAGCGCAGGCGCGCCTCTCGCGCAGGCAGGTCGATCTGCGTGGCCCAATCCGTTAACACAGCCGCCAGCGCATCACGATCAATGCGCAGGGGATCACGGGTATAGACGATCTCGTTTAGCTGGGCAGCGTCCAGGGCCATGTCCAGACCGGCGTTGGCATTGCGGAGGAGCAGGGGCGGATTCGTGAAAGATCCGGCAACCGTGGCGCTATCAGCTAGCGAGACTGGCTCGGTCGGCGGGAGCAGGGGCACAGCAGCCATGGAAACGGTGAGGGGCGCACGGCCCTGCTGCCCAGACACTGCGGTCAGCACATTGTTCACCGTGGCTTCCACATCAACATCCATCCCGGGCTGGCCGGGGATCAGGGTCTCGCCCGTACGGGTGGCCGGACGGGCCGGCTGGCGGACCTCGCGTGCTACGCCGTCGACTGCATAGCGCAGTTGACCCGTGTCGACCGCACGCGCAGGGGTCAAGTCGGCCCCGTGCAAGCCCGCAACCAGTTGCTCGCCAAGACGACGGCCGAACGCGCCAGTGCGCCCAACTCGATAGGCGTCATCCACCGCCGCCAGCAGATCGGTCTCGGCGCGCAATGCCCCCGCGCCCAGCGGCCACGTCTCGCCACCATAGGTCAAGCTGACAGGCGACATGGGGGTCGCGCCCAATTGTTGATTGAGGCGATTGATGGCGCCGGCGCGCGTCAATCCGCCCACGGGGACACCGTCGACGCTGACGCCCGTGAAGATGCGTTCGGCATGCCAAAATTGCCAAAAAAGTACACCCGCCAGGATACCAATCAGCAACAGACCAGCGAAGATGCCGGCAAAATCCAATGGCGTACGACGAATGCCGGATACGGGTCGGGTGGGATGGTCGAGCGTTCTTGGCATAGCGATTTTAGGGCAGTAGTTGCGGCAGGATATAGTCAAACGGAATGCGCAGGTTGAGCACAAAGAGCAGGACAAAGGGCATAGACCACGCGGCAACGCGCAGCCAGCCCATCACTTGCGCCACCGGCGGGCGCGTCACAAAGTCTTGCATGCCCGCAGGTAGTCGTCCCAGTGTACGCTCTTCTGTGCCTGCCAACAGTAAGGGCTGTAACAAGAGTACAGCCGAAATCAGCGACAGAGTCAAAACTGGCCACTTGGCCAAATCGTTGCTCAAATAACCGGTGAAGACAAGCGATAATGCGAGTACAGCCACGAGAAAGCCGGTAATCGCTCCCTGAATTGGCTGGAGCACTTCACGCCAACCGATGGCCACCACGGCGCTGATCGGGAGCAAGCCCCAGAAGAAGTAACGCCCCTGATGCTGAACATACTTGGCGTTGTACCCGATATAGGCCGCCAGTACCAAGAGCAACATAATGGCGAAGAGCGCCTCCACGGTCATTTGAAACAGGTCCAAGTCGGTGTCGGGCGGGCCAGAGATCAAGCGAACGGTAGCCCAGAGCAAGCCCAGAAAGATCACGCCGGTGAAGATGAGCAGCGCCGTGTAAATACGCTCATCCATAAAGACGCCCATCCAGCCAAAAACGCCCCAGAAGCTCTTAAACGTGAAGCTGAAAGCGCGCTCGCCGTAGGAAACCCAGCCAAAGCGCTCGATCCAATCGGCCGTTGTCGGTTGGCCGATCACGACGGCATCATGGCGCATCAGCCCCAGCGGATCGAACAGGCCGTAGATGCGCATGTTACGCAGCCATAAGGGCAGCGACAGCACAACTGCCGGCACGATCACCCAGCCGGTCTGAAGCAGCGCTTGGAGCAGGTTGCCACGCCCAGGTGCGATGCCGGGCTCGACCCGTGGCCGCAACCAGCCGACAAGCAAGACCACAAGCAGAACAAGGGGCAACAGCAGGTAGGCATAGAATTTGGTCAACATGCCTAGGCCAAGCAAAAAGCCCACAAGCATCAGCTGTCGCCGTTGCGCCGGCTGAGCAGGCGTTTGATCAGCGTAGTATTGGCCCTGCATCCAGTGAAGCAAGGCCAGCATTGTGGCCATCAGCAGCAACTCGGACAACACATCGTTGTTGACCGACGCCGTCATGGCAACATGCATGGGCAGCATAGCGGCAAACGCGGCCGCGCTGACACTGATTAACGGCTTGGAGGGGAAGACTAGTTCCAGGCACAGGTAGAGGAGAATGATGGTCACGACACCCAGGAAGACGCTGTAGAGCCGCAGGGCAATCAGATTGCCATCACTCAACCAAAAGACGGGTACCGCAGAGAGGTAGTAGAGCGGCGGCTGATAGGACTCATACTGGAGTGCTTCGATCGGCAGCTTGGGCGCAAACGCCCGCTCGAGCAGAAGCTCAAGCTGGGCCTGGTCGTAGTCCCCGGCTTCAAGAACAGGCAACGTACCCGTCTCTGCGATATGGGCGATGTAGTTGTAGTGAGCCGGCTCATCGGGGGCCTGCCAGAGCGGCGTGTTCAAAGCGTATAGGGTCGCGACCAGGATGTAGGCCAACACAATCACGGCGAGCCAGCGGCGCGGTCGCCTGACATAGAGATGATCGAAATTATGCCCGGCCAGCGTCACGCGGCGCAAGGGCAAGTCCGACACGGAATCCGTCGCAAAACCGTTGGAGACAGCGAGCTTTGTCCTGGTCATAAACTCGGATCAAGGATAGCAAATATTGACAAGTGGCGATTGATAATTGTTAAGTGCCCAGCTTCTCGGCCATCAACTCCTCATCGAGCTTCTCGAAGAGGGGCGCCGGCTGCTGCATTGCCTGCCCCACGGGCAGCACAGTGGGCGTCCAACGCCCGGTGGCGCCCGCGTGGTCGTAGCGCAGCACCAGGTGCTCACCCCGCTCATCGGCCACGTGCTGGGTATATTGGCGGCCAAAGAGCGGTTCCCCGTAGCCCAACATGGCGTGAATCTGCTCGCTGGCGTAGGGCAAAATCGGCCCCCACATCAGCTTGAGCCAGTCGATGGCCTGTAAGGCGACATAGACTGCAGTAGCCGCTGCCGCAGGATCCTCTTTGATGAGCAGCCAGGGCGCCTTCTCGTTGAGATACTGGTTGACGCGCTGACTCAGGCGTCGCACCTCGATCAGCGCGGCCTTGAGCTTGACCCCCTCATAGAGCGCGCCCACGCTCTCAAAGCCGGCTCGTACGTCAGCCAGGAGCTGCTCGTCCACTTCGTCAAGTGGGCCGGGCGCGGGGATTTGGCCGTCAAAGCGCTTGTAGGCAAAGCCCAGCATGCGGTTGACGAGATTGCCCCAGTTGGCCACCAGTTCATTGTTCACCCGGTCCATGAAGTCCTGCCAGGTGAATTCCACGTCGCTCGTCTCGGGTGCGACGGCTGTGAGCACGTAGCGCCAGGCGTCCGGCTGAAACTCCTCCAGCACCGTGTTGAATCCAATCACGCGGCCGCGACTGGTGCTAAACTGCTCGCCGCCCAGATTGAGGTATTCGTTGGCCGGTACATCGTAGGGTAGATTGAGCTGTCCTTCGCCGCCGTCATTCCAGGCCATCAGCATGCCGGGCCAAATGATTGTGTGAAAAGGAATATTGTCCTTGCCGATAAAGTTGTAGATACGCGCGTCGGGATTGACGTCAGCGTCCCACCACGCCCGCCAGGCATCGGGCTCGCCCGTCACCTTGGCCCATTCGACCGGCGAACTCAGATAGCCGATGACCGCGTCATACCAGACGTAGATGCGCTTGTCGTCGTAGCCATCCAGGGGGATATCGATGCCCCATTCAATGTCCCGGGTAATCGGACGCCCGCGTAGATCCTGTAGTTCCAATTGCCCCTTGGTAAAGTTGAGCACATTGGGGCGCCAGTGATCCTTGTCCTCGCCGATCCATTCCAGCAGCGGCTCGTTCATCTTGCCCATGTCGAGAAAGAAGTGCTCAGTCTCGCGCACTTCCAGTTCGGTGCTGCCGGTCAGTTTGGAGCGCGGGTTCTTCAACTCCAGGGCATCGTAGAGGCGGCCGCAATTATCGCACTGATCGCCCCGCGCTTCGTCATAACCGCAGAAGGGACAGGTCCCTTCTACATAGCGATCTGCCAGAAAACGGCCGGCTTCGGCATCGTACCATTGACTCTGGATGTCCTTGTAGATGTAGCCGTTTTCCATATGCCGCAGGAACATCTCCTGGGTGATCTGCCAGTGATTGGCCGTATCCGTATGGGTATACCAGTCGAAGGTCAACCCCATAGCGAGGCAGCCATCCACAAAAAGCTCATGATAGGTATCGATCACCTGGCCGGGCGGCACACCGTCGGCCTCGGCCTTGAGCGTAACGGGCGTACCATGGGTGTCTGACCCGCTGACCATCATTACATCGTTACCAATCAGTCGCTGATAGCGCGCAAAGATGTCGGGCGGCAAATAAGCGCCAGCAATCTGGCCGATATGTTTTTCCCCGTTGGCATAGGGCCAGGCGACCCCCACCAGGACTTTTCGTGCGTTGTCTGTCATGTCAGCTATCCGAATCAATGGTCAATTGTCGATGGTGAATGGTCAATTGACTATTGACGATCGACAATTGACCATTAAAACCATTATAGCGGCAGCCAGAGGCAGAAAGCAAAGGAATTCCCTTGTCCATTCCGCCACTTCGAGCGGGGCTATGGTATAATCGCCCGCATTGGGCAGGTCGTCATGCAGCGTGGGCCACAATCCACGCATGACGATGTGGTAAAGACCAGCAAACGGACAGGAATTATGAAGGCCTTTCGCGTAATGGGTCGCGTTCTCAAAGCGACCTATGATGAACTCTTTCTTTGCATCTACATGAGCGTAGTCTGGTGGCTCGGCGTCGTACTCATCGTCACGGCGGCGCCGGCGACCATGGGCATCAACCACGTGGCCAATCGCGTGGCCAATTACAAACGTGTCGACATGGGCTTCTTCTGGGACGGCGCCAAACAGCACTTCTGGCAGGGCTGGTTTACGCTGCTTCTGCTGATCATCGCACCGATCGCGCTCTTGCTCAATATTCGTTTCTATATGGGCATGGATGGTTGGCTGCAATTTGCAGCATTCCTATGGGCCTGGGCGCTCTTCTTCTTCATCCTCTTTGCCCAATATCTTTTTCCCCTCATGTGGCAGCAGGACGAGCCGCGTATGGGACTGATGCTGCGCAACGCCCTGATTTTGATGCTGCGCAATCCACTCTACTCGATCTTGATGATTCTATTCATGTTGGTCCTGGCCGTGGTCAGCGTTCTGCTGGCCGTGCCGCTGGTGCTCCTGCTACCGGCCATGTTGGCGCTAGCCGGCAACTTCAGCCTAACCGGCCTTCTGCAGAAAGACGGGCTTGCCCCCGAACCGCCTGAAGTCCCCCGGCCCTAACGCCTCCGCCGGGTGATAAGAATGGTTAAGTGAAACGGAACGTACGCTCATGATGCAATCCACCCACGCCACTGGATCCGGCACTGCCCGCTATGCAGCACGCATGCGCCACCTGGCCTCCGACCACTTTCGCCAGCGCTTCGGCCTCCACTTCAGCAGCATTGGCCTGGGCACCTATCTCGGCGAAACCGACGCCGCTTCGGACGGCTACGTACGCAGCATCGAAACGGCGCTGGCCAATGGCTGCAACGTATTGGACACCGCGATCAACTATCGCCTCATGCAGTCCGAGCGCGACGTGGGCCGGGCCCTGTCCGCACTCTTTGCCAATGGCAAGGTCGCGCGCGATGAAGTCATCGTGTGCAGCAAAGGCGGCTATGTGGCTTACGACGGTTCCCATGCCTTTGACAGCCAGCGCGACCTGCACGGCCGCTTTGTGGCGACGGGTTTGGCCGCGGCCGACGAAATTGCTGGTGGCGTGCACTGCATGGCGCCAGACTATCTCAGCCATCAGCTCGACATCAGCCTAAACAACTTGGGGCTCGAAACCATCGATGTCTACTACCTGCACAACCCGGAGGTGCAGTTGGAGCACGGCGTTGAGCCGGCGCGTTTTCTGGCGCGCCTGGAAGCGGCCTTCGCCCGGCTCGAAGAGGAGGCCCGCGCCGGGCGCATACGGGCCTATGGCGTTGCTTCCTGGTCCGGCTTGCGCGCGGATGAAAATGAACGTAACTATCTGCCGCTCTTCCGGGTGGTCGACGCGGCCCAGGCTGCCGGCGGCGCGACACATCGGTGCCGCTTTCTCCAGTTCCCGTATAACATGGGCATGATGGAGGCGCTGATCAAGCAGAATCAATATGTCGACGTGACACGCAACAATGGTGAAAGTGAACGCATCCAACTGGCCCTGCTGGCGGCTGCCGTACAATCGGGGATGGTTGCGATCACGTCAGCGACGCTCCTCCAGGGGCAGATTGAGGGCCGCGCGCCCGAGGCTCTGCGCCGCAAGCTGGGCGACCTCTCGACCGATGCCCAGTTTGCGCTGCAACTCAGCCGCAGCACGCCGGGCGTCACCACAGCGCTGGTCGGCATGAGCCAGCCGACCCACGTAACGGAAAACCTGGCGGCAGCGCAGCTACCGGCCATCGAGCCGGAGGAATTCTTTCGCATGTTTCGGATTGATGGTCAAGGAAGCGCCTCGACGGGACAAGATCTCTCGGGGTAGGAAGCCAAGCCGGCGTAGTCCAGCCCGGCGGGAACGGGCCCTAATCCCGGGCTAACTTTCCGCCAGTCGGTAGAGAAAGCGCAACAGGATAGCTGGGGCATTCGCGGGCGAACCCGCCGGGCATGAATGCCCTCGCCAGCAGGATGCGCCGCTAGCTAGGCCTGCCGGATACGTCGTTGCTGTAGCCAGCCGCGTATCAAGACGAGCAGCATGATTAGTACCAGCACATGCTCAAAAATCGCAAACCAAATGCCGCCCCGCGCCGGATCCCAGTAGCTGATGGGGCTATAGAAGCGAGTTTCCCAATCGAAGGGAAAGAAGATTAGCGGTCCGTCGTTGTAGTGTGTTGGGATATCAATCAAGGTGTGAAGCGTGCAGCCCAGACCAAACCAGAAGAGCGCGGCGCCCCATTTGCGGCCCGAACGCCAGGTCAGATAGCCCACGACCATGTAACTCACCGTGAGGATCGGCGCGTGGAAGAGATTGTGGGCAAAGATCACGCCCGGATCGTTAAAGAAAAGATCATCAAACAGAATGCCGACACTCGATTGACCTGAATCGCCACCGGGAGCCAGCGAGCGCCCGGCCAGCAGGTCAACGATGACGAAGTAGATCGTCAGCAAAATCAGTGCCAAATCGGGCGCAATCGAGCCAAAAAGAAGCGCATTCGTGCCGACTGCCGGCAGGGTAGATGAGGGTGCAGCTGTCTGGCTGTCAATGCCGTCATCAACCGTCTCACCATTTGCAGATAAGACAGCCAGGGTCGGATCCGCTGCCTGCTGGCGTTTTACTTGACGACTGAGTATAGCGCCAATGATGAAATGGGTGTAGGTCTGCATGTGATTCGCTTAACGGCGGTGACGGGTACTGTACAAAAAATTGGGGCATCAAGGCGGGAGCGTGACACAAAAAAAGTCAGGCTTCCGGCAGAAGCCTGACTTCAGATTCGCGCACCGCGCCAGTTAGACCGATTTGGGCAGGAAGTAGATCAATGCGCCACCGATCACCACGTGCATAATCTCCAGAAAGACGATCATGGACGTCGGCGCGCCGGGCAGTGAAAAGGGTGTGAAGGCCATGCCGATCAATATAATCACGGCCAGAATGGTAAACCAGCGATTGGCCAGTGGCTTGACCATGAAACGACTCAAGATCAGGTAACCAAGCGTACCTGCGATCGCGCCAATCAGCGTAACTATGATGACCGGCACGAGCGTAATCGGCTGGCCGGCAGGGTTGAGCACGGTCTCAGGAAAAGCGCCCATCGCCGAACCGATGAAGTAGAGAATAGCGTTGACGACAACACCGATGACGCCGGCGATTGCGCCATTCTTGATCACGCCGCCAGCCGATGGCTTGGCGTCAAGTGGGGAACGAACTTCGGTCGACATAGGCTCTTTTCTCCTCAGATGAATGCTGCTGTAGTGTGGGTATAAGACCTTCGCCTATCAATCTATGTTAAGTTTATTTTCCAAAAAGTGAGAGAGCTTTCTATTGATGAAAACCAATGTCGAAACGCTCAATGAGTATCAGCGTGAATCACGTCAGACGTGGAGCCTCATCCATACCGATCATCCGATTGTCTACCCGACGCTGGGATTGGTCAACGAAGCGGGCGAGTTGGCCGGCAAGGTCAAAAAAATCTTCCGTGACAAGGATGGTGAAATCGGTGAAGAGGAGCGGGAAGCGCTCAAGTACGAGCTGGGCGATGTTCTCTGGTACCTGGCCCAGATCGCAACCGAGCTAGACCTGACGCTCGATGAGGTGGCCGTCGCCAACCTGACCAAGCTCTCTTCGCGCCAGCAGCGCGGCGTGATTGGCGGTGATGGCGACGACCGGTAGATCCCGTTGACATTCGGTGGAAACGTCGCCGGCAGGCGCTAAGTCGGTGATTTTCGAAATGTCAACAAAGCACGAGCATGATAGAGGACAGATCTACTCTTCACCAACATAGCGCACGCGATAGATGACGCCGCTGGCATAATCACCAAAGACCAGATTCCCGTCCGGTCCCGGTTTCATGCCCAGTGGTCGATCCAGTCCGCTGACGAAGTCGGACGGCGTGGCCCGGTAGGTCTTGCCGTCGGCCGTTATTTCCTCCGTCAACACCATGCGCTCCACCATGTGACCGACGATCTCCTCATCAAAGACCTCACCAAAGAGCGTGGTGTAGAAGGTACGATATGCCGGCGGCCACGCCGGATTGTCGATATAGGCGAGGCCACTGGCGCTGGCGTGGGGCGTCGCCGGATAGACCGGGCCGCTATAGGGCTCGCCATCGGTCTCGCCCGCGGCGACCGGGCCAAACTGATCCGGGAAGCCATAATGATGGCCCCAGCGAATGTGATTCACCTCGTCGGGTGCATCGTTGAAGTCGGGGCCGTTTTCGCTGGCAAAGAGCTGCCAGGCGGTGTCGCCGTCGGGCGCAGTCAGGTCGACCGGCACTGCACCGAATGCAACCATGTAGGCATTGCGGTTGCCTCGGCTAACAACTTCCAGATCCACGCTGCTCTCACCCTCGCGCGGGAAGCGCAGCACGGTTGCGCTGAGTTCACCGCCGACCTCCAGATCGCCCGTGGAACCCAGGCCAAAATAGATCCAGGCGTAAGCTGCCTCGCCGGTGAAGGGATCGACGCCGGGGTTCCAGGCCAGACCGTTGTTCTGATGACGCCCCCAGGGCAAGCCGTCAATCCGCACCTCGCGCACGTCGGCGGCGCCATCACCGTCGCTGTCCAGCGTCCGATAGAGCTGGCCCCGCCCGCCCAGCCAGACGGCCCCGTCCACCGGATCGTAGAGCAAACCGACGATCTCAGCATAACCGTGGTCGTAGAGGCGCCGCCGATCATAGAGGCCATCGTCATCGCTGTCTTCATACCACCAGATGCGCCCGTTTTGCAGGCTGACCAGCATGTCGCCGTCGGGCGTGAAGTCGATCTGCGTATTCTCCAGCAGGCGGTCGGCAAGCGCCTCCACGACAAAGCCGTCCGGCACGGTAAGGCCGGCGGCCAGCGTGGTTGCCCCGTCACCGACAGTCACGTCTTCGCGCCAGGTTGGCACGAAGCGCAAATCGTCGATCTCCAGGGCGCCGCTCATATCGGCCCATTCGAAGACGATCTCCAGATAGCGCAGGTCGTCAAGTTGGGGGGCAACGCCCTCCACGGTACGAACCTCGCGGAAGGGGATATGGAGTTCATGCCAGGCTTCGCCCAGGCCATAGTGATCGAGAATCACGGCCACGCGCGTACCGGCGCCGTCGACCAAATAGAGACGAGGCGTGAGATCGCCTTCGGCGCGAGCGCGTAGACGTAGGGTCTCGTTGCCGTTCAGCTGGTTGGCTGCAGGATCAAGGGGCAAGGACCAGCGTGCAAAGATACCGGCGTTGGTCTCAGTTTCGATGCGCGTGACGCCGTTCTCCTGCCGACAGGTCAACACTGCCTCTGGCGAACCGTCACACTGCGCCTGCTCGCCGGTCGAGGTCAGCAAATTGCTGCTCGAAGCCGACGTGGCCCGATCGAGCTGGTCAGGCGATACGGTGTAGGTTGCAATGGGTGTTGGGGCCGGCAGTGGTTGGCTGCCGCACCCGGCCGCCAAGAGGACCGCCAGTAGTAACAGGCCAATCGACCAGGGTGGCACCTGCTTCATCATCGTCTTGAGCCCCCGATGGTGGCGCAGGCATCACTTCTGCTTTTTCACCCAGGGATCGAGCGCGTCGCGCAGGCCGTCGCCAGCCAGATAGATGCCTAGGGTCGTCAGGAAGATAAAGATGCCTGGCGTAATCACAAGCCATGGCGCGTCGGTGAAGTTACCGAGCGAGCCTTGCATCATATTACCCCAACTCGGTCGGGGCGGCCCGATCCCCACGCCAAGATAGCTTAGCCCGGCCTCGACGAGAATAGCGCCGGCCACGCTAAAAATAGCCGTAACGATAATGATTGAGGCCGTGTTGGGCAGAACGTGACGCAGCATAATCCGGAGGGGCGAACTGCCGACGGCGCGGCTCGCCATGATATAGTCACGCTCGCGGACAGAGAAGATCTGCCCGCGTACCAGGCGCGAAACGCCCATCCAGCTAAAGATGCCGATGAGGAAGGCAAGCCCTTCAGGTCCAGGCGTATAGATGCTCGACAGGATAATCAGGAGGAACAGAAGTGGGATACTCCCAAGCGTCATGATGATGGCGTTGATGACGTCATCGATCATGGTTGTGGCGTAATAGCCGCTGACGAGTCCCATGAACACGCCGATCGTGAGCGAAATAAGCGAGACCCAGAAGCCGATCCGGAGCGAGATCCGCCCGCCGTAGAGTCCGCGCGTCAGCACATCACGGCCTGCCTCGTCGGTTCCCATCCAGTGACAGACTCCGGGGCCCGAGCCGGTGCACTCACGCACACCGGCAAAGGACGAACGAAAGATCGTCGGCCAGAGCGACCAGGCACAGTTGCTATCACTCTCGCAGGTACGCGTAAATTCTTGAAAGATGGGCCAGGCCTCGTCAGCCCAGGTTGGCGGTTCACCACGATCGCGCAAATTGGTGTCGAGCGGATCAAAGCCCAGAATGTTGTTCCCGATCCACGGTGCAGCGAGGGTGATGGAGACCATGAAGACGATGAGGCAGATGCCGAAAACCGTGATCTTATCTGACCAGATTTTGGCCCCCACCATGCCCCAGTAGCTACGCGCCTTGGTCAGCTGTTTCGCTTCGGCGCGTTGATCGGATGAAAGTGTCAGCGTTCCCTGTGCCATGGTGATCTACCGCCTACCGTAACGTACGCGCGGGTCAACAAATCCATAGAGGATGTCGACCATCAGCACGCCGATAATGCCAAGGAACGAGCTGATGACAAAGAGCGCCATCATGACTGGATAGTCCCGGGCATTGACGGCGGCAATGAACAGGCGCCCCATGCCGGGCCAGGAAAAGACCATCTCCAGCAAGACGGAGCCAGAAAGAAAGATCAGAAAGATGCCGCTGAGGCCGGTGACAAAGGGCATCAAGGCATTACGCAATACGTGACGGGTGATCACGCCATATTGCGACAGACCCTTGGCGCGTGCGGTGCGCACGTAGTCCTGATTGAGCACGTCCAGGATCTCAAAACGCAAGATGCGCGAAATGGTGATCCACCCGCCCGTCGCGCCAATCACTGCCGGCAGGATCAGATGGTGCAGCCGATCCATGAACGAAGCGTCGCCGATGGTATACATGCCACCCAGCGGTACCCAGCCCAGATAGCCGCCCAGCACAATCAGCAGCAGCAGTCCAAGCCACCAGTCAGGCACCGTATTGATCGTTATTGTGGTCACCCGGATGATGTTATCCGGCCAGCGTCCACGCGTCAACGCGGCGATGATGCCCAGCGGAATGCCCACAATGACGCTCAGCAGCAGGCTGGCAAAGCCCAGCGTAAAGGTTGCCGGGATGCGCTGCACAATCAGATCGGTGACTGACTCTCCCTTAAATGAAAACGAGCGACCGAAATCGAGGCGGACGATCCCCCTTGCGCACCGGTTCTCGTTGGCCAGACACTGTCCGCTGCGCCAGCTTGCAGCTTGGGGCAGCCAGTCTTCACCCAGGAGCCAAGCGACATACTGGACGGGAATCGACCGGTCGAGCCCATAAAGACGTTCGAGCTGCACCAGGTCTTCACTGGAACTGGTCGGATCATCGTCCAAAAATTGGAGTGGTCCGCCCGGCGCCAGCTGATAGACGCTAAAAGAAATCAGCGTGGCGATCAGCAGCAGGAAAAACGATTGAATTGCACGACGAATGATGTAACGAGTCATGAACTGTCTATTTGGGCGAACGTAGGGAATCCTGGCAGTGAAGGAATCAGAGCACAGGCTCTGCGCATCAATCCTTCATTGCAGAACATGGACCATGAAGTCGGGCTTCTCTGAGAAGCCCGACTTCTGCATCCGTCTTATTCTCCGCTGTCCTCACGGATATACCAATCCTCGAAGTTCCAGCCTATCCCCAGCGGCTTGGGGTCGATCCCTTGAACCCGGTTGTTCTGACCGCTCCAGGATTTGTTGTAGAAGAGGAAGACGTAAGGCGCCTCGTCGGCAATGGTGCGCTGGATTTCCGCGTAGTGCTCCTTGCGAAACTCCGTATCGTAACTCTTGCCGGCCTCTTCAAAGAGCGCCTCCACATCCGGGTTGATATAGGCGACCGAATTCAGGTTGGGGATGCTCTCTTCGGACCAAATGGTGTACATGATGTGGGGCTCGATCGTCGCGCGCCAGCCGCCGACAAACATATCCCACTCGGGCTCGACCGCATCGGTCGCGGCGAGGAAGCTGGCCCACTCCAACGCCTGGATCTGGACGTCGATGCCGATTTCGCGCAGGAAGTCCTGAACCGTTACGGCAATGAGTTCGCGCGTCTGGCTCGTGTTGGGGCCAAAGAGGAGTTGTAGCTGCAACTGCTCGCCGTCTTCCGTCAGCATCTCATTGCGGTCCGCATCATACGTGTAGCCGGCCATCTCGAACTCGGTGATCGCCCGTTCCGGGTCGTAGGGGTAACATTCGACGTCATCGCTATAGGCCCAGGAAGTCTCCGGGAAAACAGAACAGAGGCGTCTGGCCTGGCCGAGCATGACTTCATCCGTCAGCAGCTGCTTGTCGATGGCGTAGTTGATGCCGCGGCGTACGTTCACGTCACCCGTGGGATACCCTTCACGCATGTTGAGCCCGATGTAGCTCCACGATGCGGCCGCCGGCCACCATTCGTAGACCGTGATGTTGTCGAGGCTGCGCGCCTCTTCCAGGTTCTCCGGCGTGATAGAACCGGTGTCACTTTCGCCACTCCTTAGCTTTTGGTAGGCGATATCCTGATCGGGCACGATTTCTTCAATCTGCCGGGTCATGTTCGGACCGCCCTTGTACCAGTGAGACTCATTGGCGTCGAAAATGGAGAACTGATCGCGTCGCCATTCCTCGAGCTGATAGGGACCGGAGACGACGGACGGTGAATTGATTTCCGGATTGGTTTCGGGGTCACCCCAGTCAAGATCTTCCCAAACATGTTGGGGAAGGGGTGTAATCAGCCCCGAAATTTGACCGAGCGCAGGCGCATAGACCTCATCAATCTTCACCTCAAGCGTGTAATCGTCCAGCGCTTCATAGCTTGTGATGAAGGCCAACTGTGAACGGTAGGGAAACCCATTGTCAGGATTGTTGGCCTGGTCAAAGGTCCACTTGAAATCCTGAGCCGTAATCGGCTCGCCATCACTCCACTCCATGCTCTCCCGCAGCTCGAAGGTGAAGGTCAGCCCATCCTCGGAAATGGTGTAACTCTCTGCCATGTTGGGGATGTAGTCCAGCGTCTCTTCGTCCAGGCGGAGCAAGCCGGACGTATAGACCGAAGCCTGCGCCGCGCTCGATGCAGAATCAGTGGTCAGATAGGGGTGAAAATTGACAAAGTCAGCCGTGGCAACGCTGCGATACTCGCCGCCCTGCAGCGTGGCATCACGCGGCGTCGTCACGTCTTCATCACTCGTCACGCTGATGCCGGCTTCCACACGTCCCTGGGCCGCGCCAGATTCCTGGACGGCTTCGTTTTCTTCTGCTGCTTCCGCTTCCTCGTTCGCTTCTTCAGCCGGCGCTTCTGTTGGTGCAGCGTCAGCTTCGGTGGTCGTGCTCTCTTCGCCAGAGGCGCCGCCGGCGGGTGCAGCAGGTCGACCACAGCCCACGACCAACAGGGCCACGATGACGAGCAGGCCGAGCAGCCAAAATCGGCGGGTCGAAGAAGATTTGATCATACATTTCCTCCAAATCATGGATGAATGACGTAACGTACGTGGATAATGGCTATAACCGAAAGGTTAGTCGGTAAAGCGTAATACAGTATGAGAAAATGGTTAGGGTTTGCTGTGAATGAGCCGGCTGCATGGCAACGCACAAAAGTCCCCGCGACGACATCCGGGCAGGGCGTGGCGTCCCACAAAAATTGGCAGTCACAGCGTGAAATATCGCACCATGCGACGGGGAAAAGAGCGCGGGGCCGTCAAGACCTGTTTTTCAACGTTGGATCGAGCGCATCGCGCAATCCGTCGCCAATGAGGTAGAAGGCCAGGACGGTTAGCGTAATGAAGATGCCGGGCCAGATCAGCAGATGGAGCGCCTGCGGTTCGCCCGTTACCGGGTCGATCAGGAAGAGGAAATTACGCGCGCGGTTAAGCATGTTGCCCCAGGTGGCAGTCGGCGGCTGGATTCCCAGCCCCAAAAAACTTAGGATCGACTCAACCAGGATCAGACTGCCCACGTCAATCGCCGTGATGATAACGATCACAGGAATGCTGTTGGGGATCACATGGCTCCACATGATGCGCCGGTTCGTGGCGCCGATGGAGCGGGCAGCGAGCGTGTAATCCAGTTCACGCACACGGAAGACCTGGCCGCGCATAAAGCGGGCCGTACCAAACCAGCCCAACAACCCCAGAAAGAGGGTGAGGACCAACGGGCTCGGTGAATAAATGGCCACGATGATGATGAGCAGGTAGATGGTGGGAATCGAGACGACGGTATTGATGAACCACATGATCGAATCGTCTACCCACCCGCTGAAGTAGCCGGCAATGGTTCCAACTGTCACCCCGAGGATAAGCGCGATCGTGGCTGCGACCACCGCTATCGTCAGGCTGACCCGGCCACCATAGAGCAGGCGCGCCAACTGATCGCGGCCGAGTTGATCGGTGCCCAGCCAGTGCCGTGCACCGCCCGACTCGTAGAGCATCACCGGCGCGGTCTGGTCGTCCATCCCCAGCTGCCACCTGATGTAGGGCCCCAAATAAGGCTGCTGGAACGCGTTCTCCGGATTGGTCACATTAGGGCCCACGCCGACCAGCGTATTGGTGATGGGGCCGGCAAAAGCCGTAATCAATGCCAGAAAAAACAGATAACCAACCGCAACCAGCGTTAACTTGTCCCTGCGCAGGCTCTGCAGGGCCATGCTCCAGTAACTTTGCGGTTTGCGGCGCAACTGCGGCGCATTGGCGAGCGCCGAAGCAGTCGTCGTGGCTTCGGCCGTGGGTTGATTGACACTCATGGCAGGGCTCCTACTCCAACCGCACGCGCGGATCGACCACGCCGTAAAGAATATCTGAGAGCAAGTTGCCCAGTATGGTCAGAAAGGCAAACAGCATGCCGGCCCCCAGCACCAGCGGATAGTCGCGCTGAAAGACCGCATTGAGCGTCAGCCGCCCCATGCCAGGCCAGGCGAAAACCGTCTCCACCACCACTGCGCCACTGAGCACGCCCAGAATCGCCGGACCCAGCAGCGTCATCAGCGGGATCAACGAATTTCGAAACGCATGCACAAAATAGGTGGACGTATAGCCCAATCCCTTGGCCTTGGCGGTGCGGATGTAGTCGGTATTGATCACCTCCAAGGTCTCCGTACGCATGACGCGACTGAAGATGGCGATGCCGCCCAGCGCCAGCACAAAGGCCGGCATAATCAAATGGCGCAACCGATCGACCAGGTCAAACTCCTGGGTGAGCGAGACGGTTTGGCGTCCCCCTGTGGGCAGCCAGCCCAGCATGACCCCAAAGACAAAGATGAGCATAATGCCCATCCAAAATGAAGGCACGGCCTGGCCCACAACGGATGAGAACCGTACGGTGTTGTCGAAGAGGGAGCCGCGATAGACTGCGCTCAAGATTCCCAACGGCACGCCAATGACCAGCGCCAGGAGCAAGCTGGCAATGCCCAGCTCCAGCGTCGCCGGCATGCGCTCAACCAGCCGATCCCAGACGGGCTGATTGGTCTGCAAACTCATGCCCAAGTTCCCGCGGATCACGCCGCCGCCGCTGTCGCAGGCTGTGACATTCGCGGCCGCAAGGTAGGTGCAACGCCCCCCATTCGCCTCAAGCTCTGCGACTTGATCGCCTTGACGAAAGGCGAGGCCCGTAAACCAGCGCACATATTGCACCGGCACCGGCTGATCCAGACCAAGCTGGCGGCGCAAGGTGTCCAGCGCCTCCTGCTCCACATTGGGATCAAAGTTGTACATGGTGATGGGATCGCCCGGCGCAGCATAAGCCAGGAAAAAGCTAATGATGCTGACACCGATCAGCGTGGGAATCGCTTGGAGGAGTCGGCGGATAACGTATCGTGTCATAGATGAGACCTACCCGAACAAAGGAGATGATGGCAAGTGCCTCACCCTGCTTCGCCTCCTATACGGAGGCTTCGCGTCCCTCTCCAAAATTTGGAGAGGGACCGCCGGGGCGCATTAGGCGTCACGGCAGGGTGAGGCACCCAAGACTCTGCCTACGGCGCCAAAGTCGTGTCAGACCAGGTTTGGATATTCCACTCGAAGCTCCATTCGCCCGGATCGATACCGGCCCAGTCGGCGCTGTAACCGGTGTTGCCAATCGTGCCGCTCACGAAGAGATACGGGATCTCGTCGTGGATAATCTGCTGGATTTCCTGATAATAGGGCGCACGATCTTCCGGCGCACAGCCGGGGATGCTCACGCCTTCCTTGAGCAGCTCGTTCACGCGCTCGTTCTGGAAGGAGACGAAGTTGAAGCTGCTGCCGGGCACGTCGTTTTCCGTGTGCCAGAAGCTCTCATCGTTGGGGTCAGTGCCAAGACCGGTCCAGCCAATGATGACCATGTCGAAGGTCTGGCCCAAGAGCTGATCGACCAGCGTACCAAAGTCGATGGCTTCGAAGGTGATGTCAAAGCCCAAGGCGTTGAGCTGATCCTGCACCAGCACGCCCATATCTTCACGGGTGGTGTTGCCGGCATTGGTCATGAGCGAGAGCGAAAGGGTCTGGCCGTCGCGGTCGCGCACGCCATCGCCGTCGCTGTCGACCCAGCCGGCCTCGTCCAGGATCTGAGCGGAGAGTTCCGGATCGTAGGCATAGGGCTCAATGCTCGGATCGTGGGCCCATTCCACCGCGGGCAAGACGTTGGAGGCAATCGGATAGCCCTGGCCCAGGTAGACATTGTCGATAATCGACTGGTAATCCAGCGCATGGGCCATGGCCAGGCGGACAGCATGTTCGTTGAGAATCGGATGAGGGTCCTGCGCAATCAGGTTGCCCTCTTCGTCCTGGCCGGGCTGCGGGTTCTCCGGGTCGGCCAGGTTGAGGCCGACATAGATGTAGCCGTCGTCCCGGGCATTAAAGCGGTTCAGGCTGGGATCGCCGTCAACCGTGGCGATCTGCTCGGGCTGGATGCCGGTGACGTCGACCTCGCCGCTCTGCAGCTGGGCCAGACGGGCGCCGGGATCGGGCACGATGCGGAAGATCTTGCCGTCCATGTTGGGGGCGCCTTCCCAGTAATCTTCGTTGCGCACTAGAATGGTGTTGTCGTCGCGCGCCCAGCTCTGGAAGACGAAGGGGCCGGCGCTGACGGTGGGTTCTTCGTTCAGCGGGCTGGTCATGATGTCGCTGAAGTCGTCAGCATAGAGATGGCTGGGCAGCCAGCCAAGACCGAGGTTGTTCAGGCCATCGCACTGAACCTTGTCAAAGGTCACCTCAATCGTGAGCGGATCGATTACCTCGATGCTCCCGATGCCTTCCAGGTTAGACTTGCGCACCGTCTCCACGTTGTCACTGGCAATAGCGTCGTAGGTAAACTTGAAGTCGTCGGCCGTGATCTGCTCACCGTCGCTCCAGAAGATGCCGTCGCGCAGGTTGAAGGTCCAGACCAGACCATCGTCAGAGACATCCCAGCTTTCCGACATGGAGCGCTCGGGCACAATCGCGCCGGAGAAGGGGTCAGTGGCAATCAGGCCGGGAAAAAGCAAGCCGTATACATCACTACTCGATGAATCCGCGCCCAGAATCGGGTTAAGCGTCGACGCATCGGCGCCAGTCGCTTGCGTCCAGACGCCGCCACGCACGGCCTCGCCGGCCGCAGGGGCGACGGCCTCGCTCACCGCAGCGGCTGCTTCGCCTGCTGCAGCAGGCAGATCTTCCGGCGCGATGGCCGTCGGTTGGGCACAGGCGCTGAAGAGCAATGCGCTCACCAGCAACAGGGTCAGGATCGGTATTCGTTTGTTCGTCATGGGCAGGCTCCTTGCATACAGAAATTTGGGAATCACTCAACTAAGACTATAGACAGCATAACTTAAACAGAAATGAAGCACAGATAAAGGTGT
>CAWEEJ010000073.1:0-46901 GCA_963807905.1 uncultured Chloroflexia bacterium
AGCCCACGGGGTTCGGCCGCATGCTGAGCGCGCTGGATCAGTACCTGGCGCCGAGTATGGAAATCGCCATCGTGGGTGATCCGGAAGACGAGGCGACGCAAGCGCTGCTGCGTGAAGTGCGCAAGCGCTACTTACCCCACGCCGTGGTTGCGTTGAAAAAGCCGGATGAAGAGAGCCTGTTGCCCGTTTTCGAGGGCCGGGGCATGGTCGACGGCAAGCCAACGGCCTACGTCTGCGAAAACTACGTCTGCCAACTGCCGGTGACCACGCCAGAGGAATTGCGTGCGTTGCTGGTCTAAGGAAGTGGTAGAAGGCAGATCACGCGGAGTAATCAGAACCGACACGGATCATTCTCGAAAGATCTGCGTCATATCCACCGCAGACGCGTGATCCGCGTTCTATGACTGTTCTCGCATGGAGTCGGGGAGGAGCCTGCTGGCAAGGACCTGCTTGTAGGCATCGATGCGGGCCGTGCGCAGCGCGTGCTTGCTGCCGAGGAGACGCTTGAGTCGCTCCGTCCACAGCTGCCAGCGGTATTCGGCAAGCAGATAATGGCGAAGGGAATTGGCCCAGCGTCGTCCAAAATATTTGTCATAGAGCCGCACGCGGCTGGTGTTAAAGTGAATGTGTCGGGCGGCCACCACTTGCTCGCTGCTGCGTCCCTCATAGTGGGTGACCAATGATGTTGGCACAAAGACGACGCGCCAGCCGGCATCCTTGAGTCGCCAGCACAGATCCAATTCCTCGCTGTACATGAAGAAGCCTTCATCAAAGGGACCGGCCATGCCCGGCATGCGGACCGACTCCAGCGCGTCCCGGCGCGCCAGCATGGCCGCCCCGACCAGCCAATCCACGTCATGGGGAAAATCGACCTGCCAGTCGGCCATGTGCAGGCGACGCGACCAGGGATTGCCGGCCCAAGTTCGGCCCAACCAGGTGCTTTCCAAGAAGCCGGTTAGGCGCGTCGGGAAGCGGCGCGCGCTGGACTGGGGCGCGCCATCAGCGTAACGTAGCTGAGGGCCGACCATCCCAATGGACGCTGTGTCGCGAAGCGTGCTGTAAAGGGCCCACAGCCCATGCGTTGCGCTGCTGGCTATTTCGGTATCAGGATTGAGAAAATAGACAAATCGCCCCTGGCTGGCCGCGTAGCCCAAGTTGTTGCCGCCGGTAAAGCCCAGATTGGTCTCGCTGGCGATCAGGCGTACCCAAGGAAACTCAGCCTGCACCATGGCGCAGCTCTCGTCCCCACTGGCATTATCCACGACGATGACTTCCAGGCGTTGCAAATCGCCTGGCGGGCCAAAGAGGCGCGTTTGTGGCTGGCGTGGGGCAGGAGCGGAGAGTGCGGTCAGCGACGTCAGGCAGGCGCGCAAAAGCTCGTGCACGTTCCAATTGACGATGACGATGGATAGATCGCAGACGGTCATGAAAACTCGGCGGGTGGCGGCCCTAGTAGGTGCGCTGGACGACGAAATCGCAAAGGTCCAGCATGGACGCTTTGTAGACGTTGTCTGGGAGCCCATCCAGGTTGTGACGGGCCTTATCGAGAAAGCCCAGCGCTTCGGCCCGCGCCGCGCCCACGGCGCCGGTCGCGCGCACATCAGCCACAACTTCCTGAACGGTTGCGTTCCAAGCGGCGGTATCGCCACCGTCACGGGCGTCGATGCGCTCCTCCAGTTCGGCGATCAGCGCCGCTGGGTTGGGATGGCTTTTCAGATAGTGGAAAAAGGGCAAGGTAAAGGTGCCCTGGCGCAGATCGCCGCCAGCCGGCTTGCCCAAAGAGCGCTCATTGCCGGTGAAGTCGAGGATGTCATCGACAATCTGAAAGGCCATGCCCAGATTATAGCCATAGTCGTGCAGCTGCTTGATCTCGTCCTCGGGCAGCCGGGTCAAGATGGCTGCGCCTTCAGTGGCTGCGCAAAACAGGCTGGCCGTCTTGGCATAGATGCGCCGGTAGTAATTCTCTTTGGGCTGATCCAACTCATCGCGTTCAAAGAGCTGGCGCAATTCGCCGTTCACAATAATGTCCAGCGTGTTGCTAAAAAGGGTGATGACGCGCATGTTGTTTGTCTCAGCCGAAAATTGGGCTGCTTGACCAAACATATAGTTGCCGGCCATGACCGTGGATCCCTTGCTCCAGTCGGCGTTTAGGGTGGGGCGCCCCGGCGCAACAGGGCGTCATCGATCACGTCGTCATGCACCAACGTGGCCGTATGCAGCATCTCTACGGATGAAGCCAGCGATAATACCCGGGGATAGATGGGACTAGACTGTACCTCACCGTTAAATTCAGCCGCCATGAGCGCCAGGGCCGGACGCAAACGCTTGCCGCCGCGCCCGATGAGATCAACAAAAGCGGTGGCCAGCGGAGCAAAGAGGGCGGAATCCACCTCTTTCATCTTGGTTTCTACCTGCTCCAGACCAGGTCGAACAGGTTGCAGGATTGCGGCAACTTCCAACGGCTGACCATTAGAAAGAGGGCTGCCATTTGTTGTCGCGCTGCTAGTGGTCTCGGTGTAGGTCACGATTGTACGCGAATCCTGATTATCGAGCTGACGTTGTGTGTGAAGCCTTGTGCTCAACACGATGCGCATCCTCCAAGCCAAAAAAACGCAGGGCCAGACGCGTCGAAGCCCCGGCCAAAGCTTCTGGACTCATCACAAAAAGAGCGGCCAGCTGTTCAAGCATTAGGGGAATGTAAGCCGGCTCATTACGCGTACCGCGGTGCGGATGCGGCGTCAGATAAGGCGCGTCCGTTTCCAGCATCAAACGTAGTGGATCAAGCTGGGGAACCAACGCATGCAGTTCCCGCGCATTCTTAAAGGTCACGGGACCGCCCAAGCTTAACACAAAATTCCAATTATATGCTTCTTGGGCCAATGCTGCATCCCCACTGAAGGCATGAAGCACGCCGGCAACCGGGCGTTGCGCCAGAGGCGACGCCAGAAAGTCAGCGCTCTGGACCCAGCTTCGCAGCATTCGGGCCACCTCATCGCTTGCCTCCCGGTTATGAATGATGACCGGTAACCCCAATTCAGCAGCCAACGCCAATTGCGCCTCAAATGCTTTGGCTTGCACCGCCGGCGCAACGTCTTGCCAGTAGTAGTCCAAGCCAATTTCGCCGATGGCCACCACTTTGGGATGGGCCGCCAGTCTCCGTAGGGCCTCCAACGTGGCAGGATCGAACCCCGCGCTGCTGGTGGGATGCACGCCGACCGCGGCATAGACGCCATCATAACGCTCGGCAAGAGCAATAGCGGCCCGGCTATGGTCCAGGTCAATGCCCGGGTTCACGATCAGGTCGACGCCGACCGCTACGGCACGAGCTACGACTTGGTCGCGGTCTTCGTCAAACTGGGCCAGATCGAGATGGCAATGTGTATCGACCAGAAAAGGCGTGCGTTTCATAGATCCCACTAACTCTAGACAAAAATACAACAAAGATTGTTCAAATCTTGGCTACCGTTTGTACATTTTATCACAGGTGAAGCAGATCCTACCGTAACGCCCATTTCATACAGTAGATTGATTACGGTAGATTTCTACAGCAAGCTTATGCAGCAAAGGTAGACTGGCCGCACGCTGGCTGCGCGTGAAGTGACCGGCAAGAGATGGCCCCATCATAAACGATCAGTGGGAAAGTGGTCCAGACGCAATCCAGGGCTGGCGCCGGCAGTTGCCGGCGCCAGCCCTGGATTGGATTCATCAACCACACTCTCTAGAAAACGTCTAGTTCAGCCCGGCCAAAGCCCGGCCGTCTGCCAGAATCTGCGCAACCGCGTCCCCGTCCGTCGTCTCGGTATAGACCCGAATCAAGGGTTCCGTGCCAGAAAAGCGTACCAACAGCCAGCCCCCGTCATCCATGACGAACTTATAACCGTCGGTCGTCACCAGTTCAGTCACATCATGGCCGCCCAACGTCAGCTCTTCGACGACCAGACTATCGAGTTTGGCCTTGGCCGCGGCCTTCATCTCATTGTCAGTCAGTCGGGTATCAATGCGATCATAGTAGTGAACGCCGCCAACGGCCTCAAAGAGCACTTCAAGGAGTTCGGTCGGCTTTTTGCCGGTGCGGACCAGCAAATCCAGGAGATAAAGATTGGCCAGAATGCCATCGCGCTCCGGCACGTGGTTGCGGAAGGCATAGCCGCCGCTCTCTTCGCCGCCAATCAGCGCATCGTGCTTCACCATGGCCGGGGCCACATACTTGAAGCCGACGCCCGTGTTCACCACATCAACGCCATAGGCTTTGCCTAATTTATCCAACATGGCGGTCGTACTCAACGTCTTGACGATCGTGCCGCGATCGCCCCGAACCTCCAGAAAGTAATAGGCCAGTAGGCCATATACGCGCAGTTGATCAATAAATTCACCGTTCTCATCGCCAAAACCGCACCGATCGGCGTCGCCATCCATGATGCAGACGCAATCCGCACCCACTTCGCGCCCTGTGGCCAGGCCATTGTCCACGTTGGGCGGAATCGGTTCCGGCCGCGACATACCGGGATAGATGGGGTTGCGCCCGGCGTTGACCTCGACGATTTCGGTTGCGCCGCCGCCAAGAATCTCTGTGAGCCATCCCGACCCATTGCCCCACATGTTGTCGACAACGACTTTCAGGCCGGCCTCTTTGATGGGCGCCACGTCGATTAGCGTGGCAAGATGGGCCAGGTAGGCGGGTTTGGCATCAAAATATAGGATGCGGTCCGTGGCCAACGCCTCGTCCATGCGCATGGTCTGAATAGCGTCCGTAGCATCCGCAGCCGGGATGCGCGCTTCGATCTCGCTCAGGCCGTCGGGCGCAATGGCCCCGCCCTGCTCGTCACGGACCTTGAAGCCCAAGTCCTGGGGCGGGTTGTGGCTGGCAGTCACGTTGACGGCCGCCACCGCGCCCCGGTTGGGCACGCTGAAGCTGATCACGGGCGTTGGCGTCGCCTTGTCGGTGAGATGGACCACGAAGCCATTTCCAGCCAGCACCTGGGCAACCGTCGCCGCAAAATCCTCGGCCGCAAAGCGCATGTCGTGACCGACAATGACTGTCTCCCCCGCAAGCCCCTTGCTCTTGAGATAGTCGGCAAAGCCCTGGGTGCAGCGCCGCGCATTGGCAAAGGTATAGTCGTCGGCGATACGCCCGCGCCACCCGTCCGTGCCAAATTTGATATCACTCATGTTTGCTCCTTCTCTATGTCATAATTGGGAGTTGCGCTTGGGTTTCTGGTTACACAGCCACAGCGTGAGACCGCAGTTGCCTAAAGTTAATCGCCCGACTGGCTAAAATCCTGTCCCTAACTCGATCAGTCAGCCATGCGTGTAGAAGGCTGCTACAATTGCCGCGGCGCGCTGGTTCAGCGGTGACCAGTATAGCAGCCTCACCATGGGTAGCGGCAACAATATGGGTGCATCCCATTTTGGGGGGCGGTGCACGAACGGACTAATCGCTTTCACTAGAGCAGCCCCAAAATGTGGTATGCGCCCCAACAATAATGCGCGCTTGATTTGTCCTAGCACTGGGCTATACTTGTCGCGGCAAGATCGATGGCTGTCCAAGCCCCCATGACGGCCTTACCTTTACGCACAAATCGACCGCACAGGCGCGTCGAGACAATCATGACGTTCGCGCGATCCCGCCGGGCCTGAATGTCTGGGCGGTCGCCATGGCTATGCAAACCGATTCACATCAATCATCCCATAGGGGCCACGTTTACCTCTTCGGCACTGCCAGAGTCGAGGTAGCAGGACGCGCCGCCGCGCTGCCCGGCGGGAGAGCGACAATTCTCTTTGCGTATCTCTGCCTTCATCCCCATCGGGAACATCTGCGCGAAACGCTCATCGAAACGCTTTGGCCGGAGCGCGCACCGGCGCGTGGACGACGCGCGCTCTCCGACACGCTCTACCGCTTGCGGCGCTCGCCGGTCAGCGACTGGATTGCGGCCACGCCAACCAGTGTTCAACTCGCGCACCCTGAACGGCTCTGGGTCGACGTCTGGGCCTTTGAGCAAGCGACTGCAGAGCACGCACGGGTAGAAAAAACGATGGTTGAAGCGGCTGTCCACGACGGTGTAACTGCGCTTTATCGAGGAGATCTGCTAGAGGGTTGCTACGACGACTGGTTGCTGGCCCGGCGTTATGCCTTGCGCGAGCGCTACCTGGATTGTCTGTTGCAAGCCGGCGAGGAGATGGAACGGAGCGGGCAGTTTGCTGCGGCGCGCCTCTATTTCCAGCGGCTCATCGGTGAAGATCCCCTGCGAGAGCAGGCCTGTCTTGGTCTCATGCGCACGCTCGCCATGGACGGACGCATTGTCGATGCGCTGGCGACCTTTGGTGAGCTTACCACGCGCTTGTCGTTGGAATTGGGCGTGGAGCCCAGTGCAGAAAGCAAGCAACTTGCCCAGCGTCTGCGCGCCGAGCAGAGCAGCACCGACGGGGAAGGTACAGTTCACGCGGCGCCCGATGAAAGCCTATTGCGACCAACCTTTGTGGGACGACAGGAGGAGCATCGTTACCTGCTCGGCGCCGTGGAAGAAGCGATCCAGGGTTACGGGCAGACGGTGGCCATCGAAGGTGCGGCCGGCATCGGTAAAAGCCGGCTCTTCGAAGAAATTGCGGCGGGCGCAACCTGGCGCGGCGCAGTCGTTGTTCATGGCGCGGCCAGCGATCGGCCCTCGGCCTCGCCTTTCTCGGCCCTCGCGCAAGCTGCGACCGCAGCCTTGACCGGCCTACCGGCCGCGCAGCTCGAGGCCATGCTGCCCGACCATACGCGAATCGGCTTTAGCCCCCTCTTTCGCGCATGGGCAACGCAGCAGCCCCAAGATGAGCTTCCACCGGATGCAGCGCGCCTGCGCCTCCACACGGCCATCGTGCAGGTTTTCTCGGCGCTCACCACGCTGACGCCCCACGTGCTGGTATTGGATGATCTGCACTGGGCGACCCAGGATCAATGGGAGGCATTGGGGGCGCTTGTCGCCCAAGCCGCCCGTATGCGTCTTCTCATTCTCATTGGCTACCGGCGTGCAGAGGTTGAGCGCGGCCCCGGCTGGGAACAGTTGCAGCGTTGGGAACGCAATCGATGGCTGACGCCCCGCCGGCTCGAACCGCTCACCCCCGAAGCGCTTGTTTCCCTTCTGCCACCGCCTTTCCGAGGGGAAGCGGCCAAGATCCACAGCATTAGCGGCGGCAACCCCTTCTTTGTGACAGAGACGTTGTTGGCGCTGCAGGCAGATCAACGCGCCTATCGTCTCACCGTCGAGAAGCGGTTGGCGCAGCTAACCCCAGATGAGCGCACTGTGTTGGAAGCCGCAGCAGTGGTTGGTGACGACGCGAGTTATGCCCTTTGGCACGCGACCGGTGACATGGATGCCACTGCCCTGGCGCGCATCAGTCGGCGCTTGAGCGACGCCTACTTCTTACAGATGAACGAAGATGGCTGTCGTTTCCACCACGACCTCGTTCGCACGGCAGTGTATGAACAGATGGATCTGACAACCGGCCGCAAGCTCCATGCCCGTGCTGCCGCCGCACTGGCACAGCAACAGCCCGATGCGGTCCACCTTCGTGCGTTCCACCTGGCGGCCTCCGGTGAAGATGAGGCCGCGGGGGCCATGTATTGGTCAGTCGGTCAGGCGGCCCTGGCAGCCACCGCGTATGCAGATGCACAGCGTGCGCTGCACCGCTCCTTGACGCTGGCGCCGCCGTCATCGCCACGGGAATGCCTGGCCCGCTGGACAGAACTGGCGCGCATTTCTGCGATTACGGGCGATCGGGAAGTCCACCAGGCAAGTCTCGCCGTCGCGCAGCAGCTCGCGGTTGAACTTGACGATCAGGAAGCGGCGCTCGCCCTCCAGATCGATTCCGCCCATAGCGCCTTTCTGGCCGGCGATCAAGCCGAAGCTGACAAGCTCTTGGATCAGGCTCAAGAATCTGCCAAACGCACGGCCAATCAGGCTGCGTTATGTGCGGTCTATCTTCATCGGGGAGATGTTGCGCTGCACTTTGGCGACAATCAGGCTGCAGTAGAAGCGCTGGAATGCGCCCTCGAGATCGCCCGCCGCATCGACGAGAGAGCACACGAAGGGCGCGCGCTCGACGGTCTTGCCTGGGCCTATACCAATCTCAATGAACCGCCCGAACGCTGCTTACCCCTCTACGAGCAGGCAATTGACGCTCAGGTTGCGGCCGGCAATCACTTTGAAGAAGCGCGGGCGCGCATCAATTACCTTTCGGGCCTTCAGGATCTTGGAGCGTGGGATCGGGCGGCCGCGCTGGCTGATGAGACGCTGATCGCGCAGCAGCGGATTGGCTATATACGCGGCGAAGGCGCAGTCCGTCAGGCTCGAGGCTTGATCGCACGGGGGCTGGGAGATTATGAGTCAGCCCGAGAGGAGACTGAAGCTGCGCGGACGATCTTCGCCCGGATTGGCGAACGATTGGGCCACATCATATCAACGGTCAGCCTCGGCAACATTGCCTATTGCCTCAATGACCCCGTCACTGCCGAAACAATGCTTAGGGATGCGCTACTCGAGGCCGAGGAACTCGACACCACGGTCTTCATGGCTTTTGCCTTGCAGGACTTGGGCATACAGTTGGTCGAACGGGCACGTTCGGCAGAAGCCATTCCCCTTTTGCGCCGGGCCATCGCTGCCTGGCACACGACTGGTGAACGCCTCAATCGCTACCATTGTGAAACCTATCTCGCCCTGGCGCTCTTGGAGAACGAAGACGCCGAAGTCATGACGCTGGCCGACGCGCTCTGGCATGCCTTCCGCCACGATGATGTCACGGGCGAGCGACTCCAGCACTGGTACGGGTCACTGGCGCGGCTCATGGGGGCACTAGGGCGGGAAAAACAGCGGGCAACCGCGTTGGAGGCTGCGTATGCTGAGCTGCAGCGTCAAGCACGAGCAATCGAGGACCACGGCGTGCGCCGGCGCTTTTTCGCGGCCGTGGCGAACAACCGCGCTATTGTCGAAGCACACGACGACCTCACCCACACGGTGCGCCGCATTTCTACGATGCTTGCCCGCCAGGATGCTCCGTTGGGGCGGGCGCTGCAGCCCGGTGAGATGGTTGCGGTGCAATGGACGATTCTGGGGCCGGAAGCGGAGACCATTCCCGACAAGGTCGACGCCCGGCACTATCGTATACAACGCCTGATGGCGGAAGCGGTTGAGCAAGGAGCCGCTCCCACTGATCACGACCTTGCCACAGCCTTGGGCGTGAGCCGTCGCACGATCCTGCGCGACCTGGCGGCAATGGAAGCAGCAGGCGTCGCGATCCGAACCCGCGGTCGGATCTGAAGCAATTCCGCAAGCGTAGATCCCTCGTCACGGCATGTCACACCGGCTCCCGGATCCCCACGTGCATGCGAGAGCAATGCGAGACCCCTCCGCTATCCTCCTCATAGAACTACTTCACAATGTAGGAGGGAAACGACGTTCAATTATGCCGCGACGACGCGCCACGTACGTCCTGCGTCTGTGGACGGACAGCGAAAAACAAATCAGCACGGCAATCTACGATGCCGACATGTACGATGCCGACACAAGGACAGCGCACGACGACCAATCGGAGCTTCGTGGTTCGCTTCAGCCGGTCGACTCGGAAGAAGCGCGCCACTTCGCCTCGCTGGAACAACTCATTGCGTTGCTGCAAAACGCCATCAACGACTTGAAGCGCGCCGGCAATAGCTGAACGAAGTCTTCCCCCCACATTCGAACCCAGATTGAGGAGACGATCATGACCCGAAAACGTTCTGTCTTTATACTCTCGTTCATCTTCACGGCGCTGCTCTTTGGCGGCCTCATCGCTATTGGAGGCGGTCAATTGCTGGCCACAGAGCTTGGGGGATCATCGGTACCCGAACTGATGACCTACCAGGGCTATCTCACCGACAGCGGCGGCACAGCGCTCAATGGCAGCTACACGCTGACCTTCAAAATCTATGACGCCAGCTCGGGCGGCACCAAGTATTGGGAGGAGAGCCACAGCGGTGTTGGCGTCAACAGCGGCTATTTCGCCGTCACGTTGGGCAGTCAGGGCACGCCAATGGGACCCAGCGTCTTTGAGGGCGACAACCGCTACATCGAAGTCAGCGTCAATGGCGAAGCGCCGCTGCCGCGCCAACGTTTCGCCTCGGTCCCCTACGCACTTCAAGCCTACCGGGCCTTGAACGCGGTCGAAGCCACCTACGCCACCACTGCCACCGTTGCCCTGAACGCCGGGGGCAGCTACCAGAATATGATCGTCGTTGCCAAGAGCGGCGGGGACCACACGTCCGTTGCTACGGCGCTGAACAGTATTAGCAATCCTTCCGCCAGCAACCGTACCCTGGTCTATGTCGCCCCCGGCACGTATACCGAAAGCGAGCTGGTTGACGTGAAGCCATATGTGCATCTCAAGGGCGCCGGTCCCAATGTGACTGTGGTCACCTCAACGCGGTCAGACTCGAGCGCCGGCGCGTCCGCATCGACGGTCAGAGTGCAGGACAAGGGGCGGCTCAGCGAAATGGCAGTCTACAACGATGCGACCACCAACACCGCCATCGCCGTCTATCTGGGCAGCGACGCCACGCGTGACGCGACAATCGATGACATCGTTGCCAAGGCGCGGGGCGCCGGCGGCACAAACCATTATGCCGTCCTGCTCAAGGATGCCGAACCGACCATCCGCAATTCGCTCCTCATGGCCACGGGCGCCGTCGGCTTTGGCACGGCCATCAACGCTGCGCTGGGGCACATCGATGAGGACGGCAACAGCGAACAGCCCTTTGTGGAGCAGAGCACGCTCGTTGGGGGTGAAGACGATGTGATCAATTGCACCACCGGCACGGGCACTGGCTATGCGCTCCACCTCACGCGCAGCAGCATTGACGTACGCGATAGCACCTTATGTGGTGACTACCGGGCCATCGGGGTCTTCACCAACGGCCTTCCGGATATCGAGCACTCGCTGGTGCGGGTCAGCGCCAATAACAGTGCCTTTCTGGTTGAAACCGAAAATGGGCGCGTGAATTTTGCGGCTTCGCGCCTGGGCTTCATTGCCGGACGTCTGGCGACAGGCAGTGGTAGTACACCTAAATGTGTCGTTTCCTATGATTTTGGCACCTTCAATCAGCTCACGACGGCTTGCGCCAACGAGTAACCCAAGGGGGAAACGATGCAGACCAAAATAAGACGCACAAGAGGGAGCGGCGTTGTAGTCATTCTCTTCTTGTTGATAGCGCTTGCCGGGACGCTTTACGCAGCCGGCGAAACGCTGGCCCGCTACAGCCCCGGGGGCGGCAGCGGCGGCGGCGGCGTTGCCAGCGGCCAAACGGCGCTGCGCAGCACCTTCGGCCAACCTGTGGCAGGCGTCACAGCCAGTGATACGACAACGCTCTGCGCTGGTTTCGCCTGCGGCCAGGGCGTGGCTTCTGATGACGCCATCGCCGGCTTGACCGCTAGCAACGGCAGTCCAACCGAGCTGGGCAACCTCACCAGCTTCACGGCGCAGGTGGCAGCAGGCAGCAACGTTCTCTACAGCTGGGACTTTGGCGATGGCGAGTCGGGTAGCGGACCCGCGCCGACCCACGTATATGGTGCGGCAGGTTCTTACACGGCAACCGTCACGGCCAGCAACGGCGCCGGCAGCGCCACGGCAGAGACCAGCGTCTCCGTCACCGGCGTTGGCACGACCCATACGGTTGACGTCGTCAATTTCGCGTTCCAGCCCGATCCGCTTACGATTCGGGTCGGCGATACGGTCACCTGGGTGCGCCAGGCAGGTTTCCACAATGTCATAGCCGACGATGGTTCCTTCACCAGTGGACCGGCCAGCAGTTCGTGGACGACCTATAGCCACACCTTCACCTCGGTCGGAACCTTCCGCTACTTCTGCGAAATTCACGGCGGACCGGGCGGCGTAGGCATGTCCGGCACGATCATTGTCGAAACCGGCGACGACGAGCCGATCAGCGGCCTGATCGCGGAAAACGATGGCCCGACGACGCTTGCTTCTCCCACCGGCTTCACGGCCAGCGTAAGCGACGGATCCAACGTCAGCTACGCCTGGGATTTCGGCGATGGCGCCAGCGGAACAGGCGCCACGGTACCCCACACTTATGCAGCCGCGGGGACCTATGTCGCTACGGTGACGGCCAGCAACAGTGCCGGCAGTGTGCAGGCCCAAACGACCGTCCAGGTCGCGGATGCAGTGGTCGACGTGATCAATCTTGCGTTTGAGCCGGACCCCGTCACGATCCCCGTCGGCGGCACAGTAATCTGGGTGCGGGAAGAAGGCTTTCACAACGTCGTAGCCGATGATGGTTCCTTCACCAGCGGTGCGCCGAGCAGTTCCTGGACGACATACAGCAACACCTTTGCAACGGCGGGGGAGTTCCCCTACTACTGCGAGGCTCACGGCGGTCCAGGCGGCGCGGGCATGGCCGGCACGGTTATCGTCATCGACAGCGGTAACCTGGACAACAAGGTTTGGCTGCCCGTTATCCAAAAAGGACCCTGATCATGCCCAACAGAGATCTTCCACATAATCATTGGAGGCTGCGCCGGTTGCTGCTTCTGATGCTGCTCGCTGCCCTCATCCCAACCCTTGGGGCGAGGGCCCGGGCGCAAACACCGGACGACCCGGCAAACCGGATCGATGCAGCGACCTTTGCTGAATTCTATGAACCTGGCGTGTTGCGCATCAAGTTCAGCGACGACGTCCCCATGCGCTTGCGCGACGGCGCCCCCACCGCGATCAACGCGTGGGTGGATGCTGCGACGATGAACACGCTCGACCGCCTCTCTGCAGGCGGAACGTGGCAGCCGCTCCATGATGTGAGCGAGGACGCGCTCGACGCGTTGCGCCAGGAAGGGGCTGCGAATACGCAAGAGTCGCTGCCCGATCTCAACAACTATATGCGACTCACGCTGCCCGCCGGCACGGATGAGCAAAGCGCGCTGCAGGCGTTCCGTGCGCTCTCCATCATCGAGTGGGTTGGACTCATGCCGCGGCCCGAAGTGTCATCTGACATACCGGACTTCAGTCAGGCCGGTGCGATCACGGGCAATCTGGCCGCCGATCGCTACCAGCGCTACTTGAACGCGGCGCCGGAAGGCGTCGACGCACGCTGGGCCTGGCTGGGCGGCGACAGCAGCGGCAGCGGGATTCGCATCTGTGATTTGGAGTATGACGTCAACGAAAACCACGCCGACCTGCCGACGATCAAGCTCCTGCCTCCTGCGGCGAATCCGGTCTATGATGACAACCATGGCACGGCGGTCATGGGCATCATGGCCGCAAGGAATAATGGCTATGGCATAAAGGGCATCGCCTACAACGCAGAACTCTACTTCGCCGCCACTTATACCGTGAACGGCTTCAGTATTCCGTCGGCCATCACGCGCTGCGCAGAGGCCCTGCGCGTGGGCGATATCATCGTCATCGAGGCGCAAACGCAAGGGCCCAACACCAAACCAAAGGCGGATCGGGAGTGGGCCTCAGAAGGACTTGTCCCGGTCGAATGGGATAAGGCAACCTATGACGCCATCAAGGTTGCGGTTGCTGCCGGACGTATCGTTTTTGAAGCCGGCGCAAATGGTGCGGAGGATTTGGATTCGCCGGTTTATCAGAGCGGAAACGGCGGTCATCATCCCTTCCAGCCTGCCAATGACTCAGGCGCGATCATGGTCGGCGCCGGCAACTCCCCCTATGTTGATGGTGAAGATCCCCGCGCACCCAGCTGGTTCACCAACTATGGCGCAACCATGGACGTGCAGGGCTGGGGCGATGGCATCGTCACGACCGGTTATGGCGATCTGCATCCCGGTGAAGCCACCGAAACGGAGCGCAACCTGTGGTTCAAGCGTTCGTTTGGCGGCACCTCAGGCGCCACGCCGATTGTGGCAGGCTCGGCAGCCATCTTGCAGGACACATTCAAAGCCGTCAATGGCCGCGTTGCCACGCCCGCCGAGATGAGGACGATTCTGCGTTCGACAGGTACAGACCAGCAGGGAAGCCAGACGATTGGTCCCTGCCCGACCTGCGCGTGGCGATCCTGAAGATCTACACGGACGCCGGCGTGCTGCCGGCAATCGCGACGCCGGTCATCACGCCGGAGGGTGGCACCTATGCCATGCCCATGGTCGTGACGATTGGCTATGGCGCAGGGCAGGATCAGAGCAACACCCAGATCCGCTACACGCTGAACGGCAGCGAACCGACGGAAGACTCCTTCATCTTCATTCCAAGCCAGGGCGACACGCTCTATCTGAACTACGGCGCCACGATTACGGCACGGGCATTCGTCCGCGACAACGCGCTCGATCGCACCTTCGAGAGTCCAACCAGCAGCGCCACCTATGTGAGTTCTACGCCCAAGGTCGCCACGCCCGTCATCTCACCCGGAGCCGGCAGCTATTCTCAGGGCCAACAGTTTGTCATGACCACCGCTACACCAGGCGCATCAATACGCTATCGGACCGATGGCCGGAATATCAGCTTCTTCTATCCCGGCACCGATTACACCGGACCGATCACGTTGGAAGCGGGCGCTCATGAAATCACGGCACGGGCCTACAAAGATGGCTATTACAAGAGTGACATCGCCGCCACCGGCGAAGTGGTCATCAATGCAATTCAGCTGCCTGCGCCGGTCGTCTACCCTTCCAGCGGGACCTTTACGGGCCAGTTGACCGCCTATGTCGGCTCCACCGTGCTGGGTGCAGAGATCCGCTATACGCTGGACGGCAGCGAACCAAACGAAAACTCGCTTCGCTTCGAAGAGCCGATCGTCCTCCTCCCGGCCAGCGGCTCAACGACCTTCCCCCTCAAGGCACGGGTCTACCTGCCGCCCTATACGCCCAGCGCAACCACTGAGGCCGTCTACACTGTCATCAGTAGCTTGGCGCCACCGGTAATCTCGGCCGATCAGCCCGGCAACAGCAACGAAGCAACCATTACGATCACCCACGAGGATCCGGCGGCCGTCATCCGCTACACGACGAATGGGGCCGAGCCAACTTCCTACTCAACCATCTATAGCGGGCCCTTCAGCCTGACGCCCGGCCAATACACGGTCAAGGCCAAAGCCTTTCGCGACAATGCCCAGCCGAGCGTGAGCGCAAGCCTCGACGTTGCCGTAGCCAACAACACCGAAGTCATCACTGACCCGACGATGCAGCCATTTAGTACCCAGTTTTTCGTTGCACCGTTTTCACTGACCATGCGGACAGATACGCCTGGCGCGATCATCCGCTATACCTCGACAAGCGACGGCTCTATCGCACCTGATCCGACGGCCCCGGGGCAAGGCGGAGCCGAAACGTATACCGGGCCGATCTTGATCGAAACCAACGGCCAATATCGTTTCAATGCCCGGGCATACAAAAGCAACGGCGCCGGCGGCTTCAACGCAAGCAACGTCATAGGCTCAGGAACCCTGTCCTTAGGCGACGCGCTGGGGGAAGCAACGATACCCGTCATCATCCCGGCGGGCGGCGTCTATACCGATACAATCGACGTGCGTCTCTCCGGCGCGGTGAATGAAGCGTTCTTCTACACCCTCGACGGGTCAGCCCCCGTCTCCGTCCCGCCCGCGACGCCGCCCTCGCAGTCGGCAAATCCGGCCAGCGTCATCTCAATCTCTTCACCGTCCACGCTCGTCGCCAGAGCCTATCGTGTCTTCTTTGCACCCAGTGCGACAGCCAGCGCCGGTTTCGACTTCATCTGCGCGACGCCCGCATTGACGGACGGCGGCGCGGCCACGGGACCAGTCGATGTGATCCTGAGCACGACGACGTCAGGCGCGCAGATTCGCTACACAACGGATGGTAGTGACCCGACTGAGCTATCGACCCTCTACACCGGGCCCCTCGCGCTCGAACAGACGACCACGCTCAAAGCCAGATGTTACCGGCCCGACTTCTCCCCCAGCGAGATCGCCACCGAGCTCTATGTGATCGGCCCCGCCCCGGAAACACCAGTCGTCACCGAAGACCCGCAGGACCAAAACACGGCGGCCGGCGAAGATCTCACGCTATCGGTCGACGCCAGCGGCTTCATGACTGATACGGTGCTCTTCCAGTGGCAGCGCAATGGCAACGATATTGCCGGCGAAAACGAGCCGACGCTGGAGATTCCCAACGCGCAGCCCGAAAACGCTGGCGTCTACCGCGTCACCATCAGCGACCTGGGCGGCGCAGCAACCAGCCAGGAAGCGACAGTCACCATCAGTGAAGCAGCCATCTCCGGCCTGCAGGTGGAGCATGATGGGCCCTCCGTAGTCGGTGCGCCAACGAACTTTGCCGCCAGCGTGGCAACGGGGAGCAGCGTCACCTTCAACTGGGACTTTGGTGACGGGAGCGCGGGCAGTGGCCCGAATCCAAGCCACAGCTACGCAAGCGTGGGCGCGTACGTCGTCACCGTCACGGCACAGAATGGAGTAGGCAGCACGACTGCCCAGACGACTGTCGACGTTGTGGCTACGGCCGAGACCATTGGCGGCCTGGACGCGGCCGTTGACGGGCCAACGCCGCTCGGGCAACCGACGACCTTCTTCGCAACCGTCGAACAAGGAACCAACGTTACCTATGGCTGGGACTTTGGCGACGGCACAACGGGCAGCGGCCCGCGCGCCGAGCATACCTACACCACTGCCGGCAGCTTTACAGTAACGGCCACTGCATCCAACAGCCTCAGCAGCGAGCAGCAGACGCTGCAGGCCGTGGTCTTGCCGCCGGCCGGCACGCTGGACAAGAGCGTCTTCTTGCCGCTGGTCGAACGGTAAGCGGGCCATCATGCCAACAACTAGGCACCGGCGATCAATCTAAGCCGGTGCCTTGATTTCCCCTGAGTAAATCACTTGCGAATCGTCACAAAGGAGAAAAGGAGCGTCTCATGGATCGAACTTATCGAAAATTTCTGTTGGCCCTGCTGATTGGCGTCGGCGGGATGATCGCCCTGACTGGGCTGATACAGGCCCAGCCGCCCGATCGTGGGCCCCAGGCTGAGCTGGCCGAACGGCTGGTCGACAGCGAGTCTTTGCAGCTCATCGTGACGCTGGACGTCGCCTGGAGCCCCACGGCATACAGTGCACGCCTGGCCGAAGCGAGCGCACAAGAAGCCCAGATTACCCAGGCGCAAGACGCCGTCAGCCAGGCGCTGGCGGACGAAGCAGTGAGCGACATTCGCCGCTTTCGCTACGTCCCCCAGATGGCGGTGACGGTTCATTCCCGCGCAGCGCTGGACGCGCTCTTTGCCGCACCGAATGTTCTGGACATTCAGGAAGACATTCCCGTTCCGCCCGCATTGAGCGCCAGCGTCGGCCTGATTCGGGCCGATCAGGCCCATCAGCTCGCCTTTGACGGAGCAGGATGGACCGTTGCCGTGCTTGATACCGGCGTCGACAAAAACCATCCATCCTTGCAAGGGCGCGTGGTCTCGGAAGCCTGTTTTTCCACCGCGAATGCTGCGTCGGGCTTTACCTCGCTCTGTCCGGGCGGGCAGGACTCAACCGCGTTTAACTCAGGCCTCAACTGCGCAAACAATATCAGCGGTTGTGACCACGGCACCCATGTGGCGGGGATTGTCGGCGGCGTGGCCCCGCAGGCCGATCTGATCGCGATCCAGGTCTTTTCACGCGTTGACGATACGCCGCAGAATCCGCGCTGCGCCAATGCCGGCCGCACCAGTCCCTGTACGCTGGCCGCCAGCGCCGACATCATCGGCGCGCTGGAACGCGTCTTTGCTCTGCGCAACAGCCTCAACATTGCGTCCGTCAACATGAGCCTGGGGGGAGGGCGTTTTGGCAGCACGTGCGACACGGACCCGCGCAAACCCGCCATCGACCTGCTGCGCGGGGCTCAGATTGCCACGGTGATCGCCGCCGGCAACTCGGGCTTCACAGACTCCATGGGCGCGCCCGCCTGCATCTCGTCTGCCATCAGCGTGGCATCTTCCACCAAGTCTGATACGATCTCGAGCTTTTCCAACATCAACAACTTCACGACGCTGATCGCGCCGGGCGGCAGCATCTTCGCGCCAGTTCCAGGCACCGGGCAGGGCTTTAAGAGCGGCACATCTATGGCCGCGCCCCACGTTGCCGGAGCCATGGCCATCTTACGTCAGGCTGCCCCGGATCAGAGCGTCAACTTCATGGAATCAGTGATCGAACTGAACGGCCCGCCGATCAACGACTCGCGGATCAATGGCTTTATCACCAAGCGCAGACTCGACGTCTATCTCGCCGTGTGCGGCATGGTCAACTGCGGGATCGACGACTTTCAGACGCGTGCCGTACCGAGCAGTATCGATGGTCAAATCAACGTGTCCGGCGACCGCGATTTCCACTATGTTCAGCGCGTGGCGGGTTCGCGTCTGACGGCCCAGATGAACGCAACCAGCAGCGCAATCGATCCCTACCTCGAACTCTATGGACCCGATGGAGCTCGCATCGCCATCAACAACAACGGCGGCGCCGGCAACAATGCGCTGATCAACGGCGCCATCTTGCCGCTGACGGGCCGCTACACGCTCGTTACACGCAGCATCAATCCTAATGCCGGCGGCTACAGGCTCATCCTCTCTGCTCAGCCTGCCGCGGTCAACCCGCGTCCCGTTATGCAGCGCCTTTCACCGCCGGCCGTCACCGGCTCGTTCAACACGAGCGACTTCTGGGTCCGCATCGACGGCCGCAACTTCACGCGCCAATCGCGAACGCTGCTCAATGGTTCCTATCGCCCCATGTACTACAGTTCTCCGACGCGGATCTGGATTCGCGTGCGCGGCACAGACATCCGACCGCCCTGGCCGACGCTCAAGTTCGTAACGGTCGTCAACCCAGAACCAGGCGGCGGCAGCACGCCGCCGCTTCCGCTCAGCATCCGTTTCCCGATCCTGGGTGAGAGTGAATTGGTGGAACCCAACGCCGGGACCACGATCGAAACGGGCGTGGAAAACACATTCACGATCAGTTGGACGACGCCGATTTCCATTCCATCCTGGCGCAACATGCAGTTTATGGATCTCCGCCTCCGTGATGACCAGGGCAACGTCGCCGCCTGGGTTCGGGTGAAGGAGCAGCCGGACGATGGCAGCACATATCGGCTCATGAACGGCGCCGAAGTCAGCGTTGCGACCGACGTTACCGGCACCGTGCCGGGCCCCGACGAAGGCCTGCCGGGCGAGAGTCGCACGATCGACATACCGGGTTACGTCTCCCTCAATCTGGCAAACAGCACATTCAGCGGCTCCGGACGCACGGCCACCATGTCTCCGGCGCTTACCTTCGGTCCGGAAGCCGTCGGTACCTACAGCATCGAATTCCGCGTCGATGGTGAAGACGGCGCCGTACAGGATGACGATGTATTGGGTGAGCTACACATTGTGCCCAACGCCTGCCCCACGGCGCTGAACGAAGTAACGATCACAGGCCCGGAGAATGGGGTTGTAGAGACCGACTATGCATACAGCGCCGGTGTGGAACCTGGAGACGCCACGCAACCGCTGACGTATGTTTGGTCGCCGGAGCCCCAGAGTGGCCAGGGCACCCCGAACGCAAGCTATCGCTGGACAGAAGCTGGCGACCAGGCTGTCGCCGTGAATGTGGAGAATTGCGGCGCATTCGGCGGCGCAACCCACCTCACGCGGCTGCGCACGACGGAAGCGCCCGATCTTGCGGTCGTCAAGCACGGCCCGGCCGTGGCTGAGGCAGGCGAATCGATCACGTATACGCTGCGCATCACCAACAGCGGGGGCATGACGGCGACCAATCTGGAGGTGACCGACGTTCTGCCGGCCGACTCAAATTACGTGAGCGGCGGAAGCTTGAACAATGGCGTGGTGGTCTGGAATCTTACCGAGCTTGGCGGCTATGGCGCGACCGCGGAGGTCGAGTTCGTGGTGACGGCCGGCGCAACCATCACAAACAGCATCATCAGCGTGGCGGCTGACGGCGACTATAACGCTTTCCGGACCGATCCAGTCGTTACAGAGATTGTTGATGACCGTCAAGAGGCCGATCCGCTACTCGATACGGCGCTCGAACATGGCGTCAATGCCGAGCGCACGCTGGCAGAGCTGCCGGCCGGCAGCGTGGCCAACCGGACCGTGCTCGCGCTGGACACGCAAGCAGCGCCCGTCCGCCCGCTTCCCGTCAATCTCGCCTTTGCCGGACGAGCCTTCAAATTAGGCGCCTTTTTCAACAACAGGCCTATGCCGCAAATGGAGCTCAACGAGAGTTTCTCCCTCACCATCGGCATCAATCCGGGAACGGTCACACTTGCTCGGACCGCCACGACCACGAATGCCGACCCGACGCTCGCGTTCTGGGATGGTTCGACATGGCGCACGGACGGTGTTATCTGTGCGCCAGACGCAACGCCGGACGCGCTCTTCTGCACCGTTGACGCGCCGCTGGCTACAGAATTTGCGCTCGTCATCCCCGATGAAGTCAATCTCGATCAGAGGTTATTCTTACCGCTTGTCCAGAAGTAAGCAATGACGTGCGAAACGGCTATACTCGGGCCCGGCAGACCCAGGCCTGGCATGGGCTCCGAGTCTAGCCGTTTCGCTTGTCCGTCCCCAGCGCGATCAGCAAAGCCACGCCGTAGAGCAGGATCCCCGCCATCATGACGCTGCGGTAGCCAAAGAGCATGGCGAGGGCCAGCGCACCGGCAGCCCCGGCTACACCCATGACGCCATTGACTGCCCAGGCCAGCGCCACCAGACGCACGTCACTCGCCCCTACCCAGCGCAATCCAGTCGGAAAAGGTGCGCCCATGCAGAGTGCCAGCGGCAGCACGGTCAGCGCGACCAGAACGATCCGCCACGGCAGCGCCCAGCCCAGGGCAGCCTCGCGCAGCGGGGGCCAGAGCACGATCCAGGCCACGGCCAGCACTATGACGCCGAACAGAGGCCCGCTGCGCAGGCCGTTGGCATTCCGTGCCAGCAACAGGCTGCCCAATCCGCCGCTAATCAGCAAGACGCCCAGCACCGCCGCCACCGTCACTGCAGGGTGGCCGATGAAGAGGCGCGTCTGCTGTAGCAACGCAATCTCCACTGCCATAAAGCCGGCGCCCAACGCCGCGAAGTAGATGGGTGACCAGCGCGTCGGATCCGAGCCATCGATCCGCCAGATGTAGAAAGCGACCGCAAGGCTGCCTACCGCGATCAGCGCCAGCAGAAGCCAAAGCAGGCGCTGCAGGGAGAGCGGGAGGTCAAAATCAAAGTGGTAGAAAAAGGGCCGGTCGTCGGAGACGGGGGCAAGATTGCTCTCCGCCGCGGCGATAACCGCATCCAAAGATTGCGTACCCGCGGCGACCGCATCCAATGGCGGCTGTGCCACCACGCCGGGCAGGAAGAGGGGCGTGAAGCCGACCTCGCGCGCCACGGCGCCGATTGAAAGCGCATCCTCCCGCGAATAGGCCGTGTTGCGCACCAGCAACAGCGGAATCGGCGGATCGACGCGGGTGTCCAGCAGCGAAATAACGTGGGTCAACGCCTCGGCATCAGTCAACCCACGGCTGCCCAGCACGGTGACGGCTGTGGCCAGCGCGCGGGTGAGAGTCGGCTCATCGTAGAGCTTGATCGCCAAGACGCCCGACGGCGTGAGGTGATCCAGGTAGGTGGTGAAGGCCTCGAGCGTAAACGCGCTATTTTCGACCAGGCTCAAGCCGCCCCGCTCCGCAGCCAGGGTCACCACATGGGCGAGAAAGATCAGATCATAGTCTTCCGCAGCGCGGGCCAAGACGCTGCGCCCTTCATCGATCTCGACGCGGACCCCCGGCTGATCATAGAGATCGCCGTTGTAGGCGGCATAGGCGCGGGTAAGATCGACGCTGGCACGGTTGACCTCCACGGCGTCGATGGTCGTTGCGTTGGCCTGGCGCGCAAACCAGACATCCAGCCCGGCCCCTGGCCCGATGATAAAGGCGCGTGCCGGTTGCTCCGTGGCAAACGGGAAGAGGCCGATATCACGCCATAATGCGGGATGGCCCGCAGCCGGAGGCATGACTGAGCCGGCTGCACCGTCCATGTAGAGTTCGTAGGGCTCTCCATCGCCAGGATCGATGAGATCGCTACGCGCAAAGGAATCCCAGACGCTGGCCAGCGGCGTCGCGCCCTGGTTGAGCTGTGCGACCAGCGGCTTCTCGCCGGCCAGGCGCGTCACGTCCAGCGCGATGATGCCCGTCCCACGTCCGGCAACCCCCACGCCTGCGACCAGGAGAGCGGCCAACAGCCAGGGCAGCGACGACCGGTCCGCCCACAAAGCCGCGACCAACAGAAAGGCCACACCGGTGAGCCAAAGGCTGTTGGGCAACTGGAGTGCATCGATCAGCGGCACGGCCAGCAACGCGCCGACGCCAGCACCGATCAGGTCAGCGGCGTACAGCGGTGTGCTATCCGTCGGGTATGCGCTAAAGAGCGTGGCCACCGCGAGGCCCACAGCCACAAAAGGCACTGTTGCCAGGATCAGCTGCAGCCATTGCCACGTCGGCGCGGGGAAGCGCAGCATAAACAGAGTCACGGCCAGCGTCGCCAGGCCCGCTGCGGCGGCGTACCACCGGCAATATTGCAGCAGACGCAGCCGTGCCGACGCCGTCGCCAGCGCCGCCCCCAATCCGAGGCCAAGCAACGCCAGCGCCAGCAGTGCATAGACGTAAGGCGGATAGTAGATCGTCGCAAAAAGACGCGTCAGTTCGATCTCCAACAGCAGGGTGCTGGCAGCGAGCAGGCTGAGACCAAACAGGTAAAGGCGAAATGAATGAGTAGACATGAGAGACGTTGATGGCACGCTAATGCAGCGGATTGGGCGGATCGTAGCAGATGCTCAAACAGCAGATCCGCAGCAATCCCGTTTGTCCGCCTGAGCGGCGTCCGATCTACCCTCGATTTCTCAACCGTGGGTCGAGCACATCGCGCAAGCCGTCGCCGAGGAAGTTGAAGCCCATCACCGTGATCATGATGGCCACGCCGGGAAAGATGCTCATCCAGACCGATTGGCGAAAGAAGGCGCGTCCTTCGGAAAGCATGCGGCCCCAACTCGGATCGGGCGGTTGGGTGCCCAGCCCGAAGAAGCTGAGCGCGGCTTCGGCCAGAATCGCAAAGGCCAAGCTGAGGGAGATCTCAACAATGAGCGGGGCCATGGAGTTGGGCAGAATGTGACGCGTGATGATGCGCCCGTCACGTGCGCCTGTGGCCCGCGCGGCATCGACAAACTCCTGCTCGCGCACTGTAAGGACGGAGCCGCGGGCGATGCGCGCAAAGATCGGCGTGTAGACGATACCGATCGCGATCATGGCATTGGCGACGCCGGGTCCCAACGCAGCCAGGATGGCGATTGCCAGCAAGATGGCAGGAAACGCAAAGAGTACGTCCATGGAGCGCATGATGACTTCGTCGGCAAAGCGACCGCCATAGCCGGCAAAGACGCCCAGCGACGTGCCGGCAGTGGCAGCGATGCCCACGGCGATCAGGCCAACCATGAGCGACACGCGCGCGCCGACCATGATACGACTCAGCGTATCGCGTCCAAAATCGTCAGTGCCCATGGGATGCTGGAGTGAAGGCGGTGCAAAGCGGGCATCAAAGTCCATCTCGTTGGGATCGTAGGGAGCCAGGGCCGGACCAAACGCAGCCATAAAGAGCAGGAAGCAAACGATAATCAGTCCGATCATGCCGATCTTGTGGTGGCGCAGCCGGATGGCCGTATCTTGCCAGAAGCCGCGGGCCGGCGTGCGCAAGAGATCTTCAGTCCCGGCGCGTCGGGCAGCGTCTGCCGGCGCATCGATCGCGCCCGCCATTATGCATACTCCAGGCGTGGATCGAGGAAGAAGTAGAGCATGTCCACCCCCAGATTGACCATGGTCAGCATGACGGCCATGACCAGGACCGCGCCCTGCACCATCGGGTAGTCGCGATCCAGCACAGCATCCAATGCCAGACGCCCCAACCCCGGCCAGGCGAAGACTACTTCGACTACGACGACGGAGCTAAGCAGCGCAGTGATCTGCAAGCCGATTATGGTCACGATGGGGATGAGGGCACTGCGCAGGGCGTGGCGCGAAATGACGGCGCGCTCGGTGAGTCCTTTGGCTCGCGCCGTACGGATGTAGTCCTCGTTGAGCACTTCGAGCATGGCGCTGCGGATGAAGCGCGTCTGAATCGCGCCGCTGATGATGCCGGCGGTCAGCGCGGGCAGGATGATATGGCTCAGCCACTCGCGCGGATTTTCGGTAAAGGGCGTATAGCCGCTGGGCGGCAGCCACTCCAACGTCAGCGAAAAGAGCAAGACAAGCAGAATGCCCAACCAGAAATCGGGAATGGTCAGGCCAATCTGACTTACGATCGAGGTGGTGACATCGGTCTTGCTGCCCGGGCGCAGCGCCGAAAGGATGCCGGCCGGAAACGCGATCAGCATGCCGATGATCAAGGCACAGACCGTCAGCTCCAAGGTTGCCGGCAGGCGGTTGCGCAGCTGCGGCCCGATGGGCTGGCCGGTGATCAGGCTGTCCCCAAAATCGCCGCGCAGCACGCCTGCAAGCCAGTTGCCGTACTGGACCAAAAAGGGCTCATTGAGGCCCAACCGCTCGCGCAGCGCGGCCACATTTTGCTCATTGGCCTGCACACCCAAGATCACGCGCGGGATCTCCGGGCACCAGCTGCATGATGGAGAAGACAACGAAGCTGACGCCCAGCAGGACCACCGCGGTCAACACCAGTCGTTGAAAGATGTAGCGAAAATTCACGATGACTCAGATCGGTTGATTGTGTGGGAACGGATGGAACGCGGATGAAGCGGATCGGGCGGACACAACACGAATTCCAGTAAGAAATCCGCGCCGATCGGCCCGATCCGCCAAATCCGCGTTTTATCGCAGGTTATTCAGCCAGCCAGACGGTCCAGAAGTTATTGGCCTGGTCCGGTCGCACGGTGAAGCCCTGCACGCTCGGGGCATAGGCGCGAATCTCTTCCTTGTTGAACATGTAGACGTAAGGCGCTTCATCCACAAGGATCTGATTGGCCTGCTCGTAAATCTCGAAGCGGGCGTCGAAGTCATCCATGGAACGACCTTCGTCCACCAGCGCGTCAAACTCCTCATTGCTGTAGCCGGTGAAGTTGAAGACCTGTCCGGTGCGGTGCTGGAGGTAGTAATACTGATCGGCGTCGATCAAGCCATTCCAACTGCAGATGTAGGCGTCATACTCACCGCCGCCTTCCAACTCCAGCCACTCGCTCCACTCGGGAGCGAAGATATCGGCCGTGATGCCGACCTCGCCCAGCTGCTGTTGGAGCACCTGAGCCGCGCGCACGGTCTCGCCATACTGGACGGTGGGCATGAGCTGCAGCTCAAAGCCGTCACCATAACCGGCGTCAGCGAGCAGTTCCTTGGCCTTTTCGATGTCTTGATCATACGGCGCATAGCCCGTATTCCAGGGGCTGCTGCTGCCAACGGGACCCTGGACCGGCTCGCAGATGCCGAAATAGCCGGCTTCACAGAGCTGGTTGCGGTCCAGCGCGTAGGCAATCGCCTGGCGAACGCGCACGTCATTCAGCGGCTCGCGCTCGGTGTTGAGGCCGATGTAATCATAGGAGAGCTGGGGCGCGGTCGCGACGACGACGTCAGGATCTTCCTGGAGCGACTCAAAATTCTGGGGCGCAATGGAAATAACCCAGTCGACTTCACCACCACGCAGGGCCGTCTCGCGCACGGTGTCATCGGGGATGGGCATAACCTCGACGGCGTCCAGGTAGGGCAGCCCCTCCTGCCAATAATTCTCGTTCCTGGTCAGCAGTACGCGGGTGGTGCCTTCCACTTCGCTGATCTGGAAGGGGCCTGTCCCGATGGGCTGATTAATCGAGCCATCTTCATTGACGCTTTCGTGGGCAATGATGCCGGACGATTTATCAAAGCCGATGGACTGCGGGAAGATGCCAAAGGGTTCGGGATGCGTCACGGCGACGGTGTAGGTATCGACGACTTCAACCGTGGTGCCGGGCGGGCCCACGCGGGCAGCGTTGCCGGAACCGGTTGCGGGGTCGAGGAAACGATCCCAGGTGAACTTCACATCGTCAGCCGTCATTTCACGACCGTTGGAGAAGAGCACGCCTTCGCGCAGCTTAAGCGTCCAGGTCAACCCATCTTCGGATTGTTCCCAAGATTCAGCCAGCCAAGGCACCAGATTAAGATCGTCGTCATAAAAGGTCAGCCCCTCGATGACGTTGTTCAGAATCTGGTAGCTGGAATAGGAGCTGGTTACGTGGGGATCCAGGCTTTCCCATTCATTCTGGAACGCCGCGCGCAACGTGCCGCCGGCAACGGGTTCGCCCGGAACGGCCGCGGTTTCGGCTTCGGATGCATCGGCGGCATTGTCTTCTGTAGCCGGTGCAGCCGGCGCCGCGCATGCCGCAACTAGCGCAACAAGTAAGAGAAGTGATAGCAGATAGGCCAATCGTTTCATAAGAGACTCCTTTGCGACTCCGAAGAGAGCGCCAGCACGCCATCAACGGCGAAAATGATGGAGAGCAATGCCATAATGCTGGACGGACATTGCGCCAACGATGACAGAGATCCAAGTGGACAGACATCGAGTAATGGAGGGATGCGCAGCCAGTGCACACTCCTTTCTACGCTACCCGATCCCCAGCAAGCTGTCAAGCCGCGGGCGCGATCTCGCGCAGCAATGTGCGGGCGCGGAAGATGCCTTCAACCATGCTGGCGTGGATGAGCGGATTGCCATTGGAGGCGATAAACTGGCGGTTGGCGTGGGTCCAGTCGTTGCCCTCGTAATCGGTCACACGTCCGCCCGCTTCGCGGATCAAGAGCGCGCCCGGCGCAATGTCCCACGGGTTGAGATCGCCTTCCCAATGCGCAGCAAAAACGCCGGACGCAACCAGAGCCAGGTCGATGGCAGCCGTGCCCATCCGCCGCACGCCGCGACAGCGGGGCATGAAATACGCAAACTCCATGGCGTTGTTATCGACCGTCTCGGCGCGGGTGTAGGGAAACCCTGTCGAGAGCAGACTATCCTGTAGGCGCTGGAGCGTGTTGACCTGCAAGCGAGCGTCGCTGTCGTCATTGCGCACGTAGGCGCCTTCCCCCGCTTGGCCCCAATAGATCGTCCCACTCGGCAGGGCTAGGGTAACGGCCAGCAGCGTTTCACCCCCCTTGTTCAGGGCAATATTGACGGCGAAATATGGCACGCCATGGGCATAGTTCACCGTGCCGTCAATTTGGGTCGACCAGCCAGAAGGTTTCTTCATCTGGAAGCTGATTGCTCTCTTCACCCCAAAAGCCTACGCCTGGAAAATCGACAGCCAGCGCCGTGCGGATCAACTGCTCGGACGCCAAATCAGCCTCGGTCACCAGATCGTTTTCATTTGATTTGCTGGATACGTTTTGCAGACCTGCACGCTGCATGGACAGAGCCAATTCGCCGGCAGCCCGGGCAATTTCAATCACGCGCTCTACATCTGCTTGGTCGATGATCATAGATAATCCCTGTTCAGTGCACGAGAAATAAGCCAATACACAAAGGCTTCCGCGGAGAAGAGGGCCGTATGGCATCAGGCCGTCCCCTATCATCGAAAGCGCTCATCACTTGATCATACGCCTCGCCCTGCGTCCGAACCAAATAATTTTGCCGCCTTTTCAATCTGCGGTATAGTGCACTCAAACATTTGTTCCGTTACCCGAAACGCAATAAGACCGTTCCACAGAAGACGAGGAGCGTCATGGATATTCAATGGTACGGCCTGTCCTGCTTTCGCATCCGCGAACGCAACGCGACGGTCGTGTGTGACCCTTTCGATAAGTCTGTCGGCTTTACGTTGCCGAAACTCAAGGCGGACATCGTCACCGTTAGTCACGATCAGCCTGGCCACAGTGCACTTGACCGCATCAACGGCGATTTCAAGGCGCTAACCGGGCCGGGCGAGTATGAAGTCAACAATGTATTTATCACCGGCGCGACAACCTTCCACCGCAAACATGAGGACATGCCGCCGGAGCGGAACATCGTGTTCTTTTTCGAGTTTGGCAACCTCAGCGTCGGCCATCTGGGTGACTTGGGCGAGCTCCCCAGCCAGTCGGAGATCGACGATCTGAATCTGGGCGAAGTCGATATTTTGATGGTGCCGGTGGGCGGCGGCGCTACGCTGGATCCCACCCGAGCGGTAGAGGTCATCGGCCTCTTCGAGCCACGCATCGTCATTCCCATGCATTACGAATACGAGGGCCTCTCCAAGAAGTTCGTTGATGCGCTGGAACCCGTTGACAAGTTCTTAAAGGAACTGGGCCTCGTCGTCCCCGATCCGATCGACACGCTCAAGATCTCCAAGAGCAATCTGCCTGAAGAGACAGAAATCGTGTTGCTGAATCTGACAAAATAGCGGTTTCAACAGCCGCTTCAGAAAAACAAAAAGGAGGTCGTCTGTCCGTCGACGACCTCCTTTTTGTATGTGCCAATCGCTCGTTTGCGTCAATTGCGGCTTGATGGTCGCCTATTGCAGATCAAATGGGTTGCGCTTCTTGCCACGATCGCCCACCTGACGCTGCATCCACGCCTTCTGCAAGATGGGACGCAGCTCGCGCCAAGAGTTCCCCACCGTACCGCTGGCTTCTCCCTCACTATCCGCTTGCGTCAGGCCACTCGCACCTCCGCCAAAACGATAGACCACGTACTCGTCGGTGATGTTGCGGATGTACGGCTCGCCTGCAGGCAACGACCGGGACAGATGATTGGCATGCTCGTAGGGTGTCTGGCTGGGGCCAACGCGCAGGCCCAGCCGCTCAGCCCAGCGGATCATGCGGTCGTAAATGATGGGCGAGACGTCAGGAGAGAATTCGTCCGGGCCCGCCACACGCAGACGACGCAGCGCCCACAAGCCGGCAAAGAGCATGATGGGCGCCAACAGCAGGCCAATGTAGCGCCGCCAGGGGTTGACGCTCCCGCTTTCACCGGCGGCCAAGGGGCCATCTTGGGGCAAATTCTCCAGGCCCTCATCAAACCCGGCGTCCGCGGCAGAGGAACCAGCTTCGGGCTGGGATGCGTCGGGTGCAGAGGGATCATCAGCTGCGGCTTCGGGAAACTCCAGGCCCAGCGGTCGCGACAGGGTCCCTTCACCCGCGGTCGGCTCGAACTCGATCCATCCTAATTCGGGGAAATAGACCTCCACCCACGTATGCGCGTCATCCCCACTGACGTAGTAGATCTGGGATTCCATGTCATGCTCGCCCTGCGCATAACCGCTGGCCGCCCGCGCAGGAATGCCTAAGCTGCGTAGCATGAGAACCATGGCAGTTGCGTAATAATCGCAGTAGCCTTCCCGCAAGTCAAAGAGGAAGTACTCGATGGGGTCTTCGCCTTCAGGCGGCGCCGATATTTGCTCGTTATACGTATAATTCGTCCGCAGGTACGTCTCAATCGCCTTGGCCTTGTCGTAGGTCGTGGGCTGACCGGCTGCGACTTCCGCAGCCAGTTCGCCGATGCGCGACGAAAAGTCGATGGGCAATTGGGTATAGACGGCCTGCACGGTGGGTGGGACCGGCCCGTTGGCATCGCGCAAGTCACGTTGGCTGACATCGGCATAGTTGCTGACAACGGTGTAGCGCTCATCCGCTTCCAGCGTGCCGCGCACCGTGGTGTAGGACAAATCGACCGTACCCGTCTCTTCATTCACCGTTTCATAAAACGTAGAGAGCGGCACGTCGGTCATGATGATATCTTGCGCGGCAAAGAGCACGCCGCCCGTAGAAGAGAGCAGCGTCACGGTCTGGGTCACAGGCTCCCGATCGGACCAGGCCGGTGCCGGAATGGCCTCCAGCGCCGCGAAATTCTGCTCTGCCCGGCGCGTGTTCTGCCACGCGTGGCCGTCATAGTAATCGTAGGTGACTGCCCGCCAGTAGCGTCCCTGCGGCGCCTGGATTTGCAGCACAGGCCGGTCGTCTACCTGACGCGCGCCACCCAAAGCTAGGCTGGAGCCAAACGCAGCATAGCCCGGCACTTCACGCTGGGTCAGGCTGGGATGCAGATCGTTGAAGCGCGCTGAAATGTTGCGTACGCCTTCTTCAATGGGCGCCGTCACGGACTGCACTTCCTGATTGCGCCCCATGCCCGGCAAAATCCACGCCAGCGCCAAAACAATCACGCTGTAGTAGAGCGCACTGCGCAGGAAGTCAAAGGTAATGTCCGGGCTAAAATAGATGCGTTGCTCGCGCCAGCGTAACTGCTGTTCCGCCAGGTTTGTCCGAATCAACAAGACGAGCGCCACGACCGAAAAGATAACCAGGAAGCCCAGAACAGACTCGGGTGCGTTGAAGACATTGATGGCCAACACAATGCCGGCGGGCACGATCGCACGCCAGGTGTAGCCATAGCGAAAGATCGACCAGATGCCCAGGAAGCTCAACCACCAGATCAGAAAACTCAGTTCAAAGATAAAGACATAGTTGTCGGCCGTGGCCTCGCCTTCCATGGCCGCCGAAACCCAGATGACCCAGGAGAGCAGTACGTGGTAAGACTTGGCCTGCAAGCCGTAGATCTCGTTGGCCTGAAATGCTTGAATCTCAGCCGGCGTTACCAGCGTCGTCATGAGAAAGAGGATCCATGCCAGCCCGGTAAAGAGGCTGTGGGACATGGCAAAAAAGCCGTCGAAACGACTGAAGGACATGAGCAGGCTCAGCAGCACGGCTCCGCCTGTCACGGGCACGAGAATCGTCAAATTCTCTGTGTAGCCGGCCGCGTCCAGCGAAACGGCCACAAGCAAATAGAGCAGCGCGGCCAACACCGCAGTAACGATGTAGCCGTCCTGATAGTATACGTTGTCACGATAGCGTTCGGAGTAGGCCCGCGTGCGGCGATGGTGGCTGTGAGACGAGACCTGTCGGGATGTAAGTGTGGACATATTCGGCTATTTTATCACAGGGCAGTTCATGGACGTCCTGTTACGCAGTAGGGTACAAAGTTCAGCAATTGCAAAGATCACTAAATGCGATAACCGTGCTTCCTCACAGTAACCGCCATAACAGAGTCGTCAGCAAAAGCAAGATGATCAGACCGATTATGGCCGCCAGCACCACACGGGTCGGGTTTACGGATTGGGTACTGTACTCAAACGTTTGGGCCGGTCCGTCAACGGTGGTCATCCACGAACGCGAGAGCGAGTCCAGCGCTGACGGCGCTTTGAGCGTCGTCACAACCCAGCTTGACTCAGCCAGTTCCGCCCAGACCTGGGCCGCGTTCCGATAGTTAACAGCTTGAATTTCGGCGCGCAGTGCATCTTCGCCCGCGGCCGGATCGTTGATGAGCGCAGCGGCTTGTGCCTCAAACTGACTCGCTTCACGGTTTAGATTCGCCGCCATCGCCCGCCACTGATCGCCCGCGGTTGCCAGCCCCAATGACTGGCGCAGCGTTGTTTCCTGCCAGAAGAGGCGGCCCGTCTGCTCGACCTCTGCGGCGGTCTGTTGCAGGAGGCTACGCAGCAGCGCCCAGTGCGGTCCCCCGCCCAATAGGCTTGCCAGCGTTCCAGCCGCCTCACTATCCGTCTCTGGTAGTACAATCGTCAAACGGAGTCCACGACGACCCGGTTCCCCATTTTCGCGATGAGTATCATCCAGTTCGATCTGGATCCCGCGCGGCAAATCGACAGCCTGCCAACGAGCGATCTGTTCGGCCATGGCCGTCTGAGCAGTGGTCTCCATGCCGTCGGCAGGCTGGGCGAGGATAGCGATCTCCGTGCCACCAACGCCGGTTGTCATTGTTACCTGCCACGAAGCGAAGAGGCTCTGGGTCGCAACGGGCGGCGTCAACTGTGCATCGACAATCCCCTCGCCGGCCAGGGCTAGGGCTGCATTGCGATCGCCCTGGCCAAGCAGTTGCAGCGCCTGCTGTACTTCTAGCTCACGACGTTGCTGCGCCAGCGCTTCCGCATCGACAAAGGCGTCGGGCAGCGCCACCATCTGCTCAACCAGGCCAAGGGCGCCGGCCCAGTCCCGTCGCTCCCGTGCCGCAATCAGCTGCACATTGAGGCCCTCCTGCTGCCAACGCCGCATCTCCGTCCACGCAGCGCTTTCGGCCGGCAGTCCCGCGGCCGCTGCCGCAGCCGCTTCGGCCATCAGCGCTGCGTTGAGTGCATCACTGCGGCTGTCGGTCCCGTCGATGCGACTGCGGTAGAGGGTTGCCAATCCGCGCTGGAGGGGCGCGGCGGCGGCTGGATCGTTACTGGCAGCAGTGACCCCAGCAGTGTACGCGGCCAGGGCCTGGGCAAAAAAGCGCGACGACATTCCGCTGCCCCCTGCGCTCGCCAGCGAACGATAGAGGTCGCCCAACTTCGGCATAGGCGGCAGGTCCGCCGGCGCCTGTCGCCCCTTCAGCCGCCTGCAGTCGCGCCCAAGTGGTCGGATGGATGAAGAGGATGCGCATGGCTTGGTTCGGAATAAGACCATCATAGAGCCATTTGATCGCGTTGTCGCTGCCAACCACGTCACTCCAACCAGCGGGCGCGATGTCCAGCCAGCTTGCCAGGGGCGCGGCGGATGGCAAAGCAAACGCGACGCGAATGCTGCGCGCGCCGGGCCACGCGGCTACCCCGGTTGCGTCATAGCGCAGATCAACCAGCGGCCCCGCGTCGAGGAGCACGTCATAACGCAGGCGCACGTCTCCACGACCGTCAGCCGGCAGAGGCAGTTGGGCCGTCAAGGCGTCATTTTCGGCCGGCAGCAGCGTGACGGGCTGGCCGTTCAGCGTAACTGTGACGGCTTCCGGGTTGACGGCCGCGGTCGCATCCTGGGCCACGACGCGCGCCAGGACAGTGATGGCATCATTCTCACTATTTTGCAGGCGATAGAGCGCGTCAACCGAAGCGATCAGCAGGCCGTCACGCACGGTTACGTCTACATCGGCCGTATGGGTTTGCAGCTCTGCAGCCTGGTTTTCGATCGGCTGCAGGGCAAAAAACGCGCGATTCTCGACTACCTGACGGCGCTCCGGCGCGGCTGCATGAATCGGCGGCGCAAGCAGCGGCAGCAGCGCCAAGATCGCGACAAGCCACAGCGTGACGGCAGAGCGCACAGCGCCAGTGACATCAAATCGATGGCAAGCCCGGTCAGCGTGTGCGCGACGTCCAGCCCCATCCAGGGCAGCCAAAAAGTGGCCCCAAAGTTGCTTTTTCATAGTGCTTCTGGTATCGTGACTCGAACCGGGCAACGGTCAATAACGCGGTAGTGCCACGGTTCGTCCCCGGATGTGCGCCGCCGTATTTTCAGCATATGAATGAGTCTGGCGGCGCTATGGTTAAATTGCTCATGCAATGGGACATCAAAATGGGTCGGGAACAGGAGTTCTCGGAGTTTGTGGTGCGGGAATTTGCGCCCAAACTGATGCAGTTGGGCATCGAACCCAGCGAAGTGTTGTATACCATGTACGGTGAGGGTCCGCAAATGCTGACCATCGGTGCCGTGGAGAGTCACGAGAAGCTCACTGACATTCTGGAAAGCAGCGGCTGGCAGAAGCTTCAGAAGAAGCTGATGTCCTATGTGACCAACTATCAGCAGAAGATTGTGCGCGACAACGGGCGCAATTTTCAACTCTGACCCGATGGTTCGCTCAAGGCGCCGAACTGCCCGTTAAGGGTGAGCATCATCACACTTCGGCACGCTGTAATCGACTAGACTACGCACCACAAGCTGCTGCCGGCAGAGGCCGAATCATTACTCAGCTTTTCAGAGTCACAGTTGCGTGACTCTTTTTCTTTGCCACATCTGATTTTTCTTTCCACATCTGATTTGCCGCGCAGGCGCAGCGAGCCGCGCAGCCTCGATATTTGCCAAGTTAGGAGAATTTCATGAAAAATCCAGCCAGCCGCCGACCGCTCCGCTGGGCGTTCGCGCTCGTCGCGCTTACGGCGCTACTCGTCTTGGCGGCCTGTACCGGCCTGCCCGCCCTACCCGCCGATATTGCACCAGCCGACGCCGCGCCGGAAACCGCCACAGAAGCGCCTGCCGAAGAAGAGAGTGACGACGCTGTCGACGCTGAGGCTACCGCGCCTGCAGCCGAAGAAGGCGCCGCAGTCGTGGGGACGGGCGAGCTGACCGTCGCCGATGAGCAGTTCGAAGGCCTCACCGTCGGCTTCACCGCCGAAGGCTATCCCTTCCGCGGCAGCCCCGACGCGCCCGTAGTAGTCTACGAATACAGCGATTTCGAGTGCCCGTTCTGCGCCCGCCACGCCATTCAGACGTCGCCGGCGATCGATGACACGTACGTGCGCGAGGGCATCGTGCGGGTGGTCTTCCGTGACTTTCCGCTGGTCGAGCTTCACCCCAACGCCCCCGTAGCGCATCAGGCCGCCCTTTGTGCAGCCGACCAGGGAGCGGTTGCCTACTGGGAGTTGCACGAAGAGATCTTCCGCACCCAGGATGAATGGGCCAACAGCGCCGATCCGGCCCTCTTCTTCACCGACCTGGCCACCGAGCTCGGACTTGATGGCGACGCGATCGCCGCGTGCGTGGCCAGCGGCGAGAAGCAGGCCCTTGTCGACGAAGCCGTGGCGGACGCCCGCACCCACGGCTTCTCGGGCACGCCCAGCTTCCTGCTGGCGAACACGACCAACGACGCCGGCGCCCAATTGATCGGCGCACAGCCGTTCGACCAGTTCGCGGCCTACATCGACGCCATCGCCGCGGGCGAGACGCCGGTTGATCCCCAGGCCGCGGCGGCCGACGCCGACTACCCCGAATGGGCCACGGCCGAAGGCATCACGCCTGACCCCGATCGGCCGGGCTACACCATGGCGGGCGATCAATATAAGGGTAACCCCGATGCCAACATCGTGGTCGTCGAGTTCTCTGACTTCCAATGCCCCTTCTGCCGTCGCCACAGCCAGGACACCCAGCCCGTGCTAGACGAGCAATTCGTAGACACTGGCGACGTGCTCTGGATCTACAAGCACTTCCCGCTAAACATCCATCCCCAGGCGCCTGCGGCCGGCGTCGCCGCCGAATGCGCGGCCGAGCAGGGTCTCTTCTGGGAGATGCACGAGATCATCTTCGCCGGCACCGAGGCCTGGTCGAACAATGATCCCAATGCCGCTCTGATTGAGTTGGCCAGCGAGCTGGAACTGGACATGGATGCTTTTGCAGCATGCATGGAAGACCCGGTCATGATGGAGCGGGTCAACAGCGACTTTGCTGACGGTCAAGTAACAGTGGCCGACGAGCAGGGCAATCCCCAATACCTGGTCAGCGGCACGCCGACCTTTGTCTTTCTCTATCGCGAGGAGGATGAAGGCCCGCTGGCGCTGCTCATGCGTCCCATCAACGGCGCGCTGCCTGCAGAGTCCTTCACGGAGTTGCTGAGCCAAGTCGTGGCCGACTTGGGCAGCGGTGACGGCGGCTAAGTGTGTCCTTGCCAATCTGTTCATGATGAACAGGTTGGCAAGGACATTGCGAAGCGAAATTCGCTACCCGTAGATGGTCTAATTTGAGCAGGAGTGCTGGATGATAAAGCGATTCGTCTTGTTGATGCTGTGGACTGGCCTGGCAGTCGCTCTTATGGGCTGCGTTGCGGCCTCGCCGCCAAGTGAGGCCTCAGCATCGGAAGAAGCTGCAGCAGAGGCAACTGCCACGGCGGCAGAGCCTGTGGCAAGTGTTCCGACCGCAGTAGAAGCAGCAGTAGAAGTTACTACAGAAGCTATCACAGAGCCCACAGCAGAGTCGACTTCGGCGCTCGCTGCGCTGGCCCCGACGCCGACGAGCGAAGCCGCAGTGCCGGCCGAGCCGACCGCGACGACAGCACCGACCGACTGGAGCACCGTCGCCACCGTAGAGGGAGACTATGTCATCCTCGGAAATCCGGCCGCGCCGATTCGGCTGGTCGATTATTCGGATTTCATGTGAGGGGCCTGTCGCTTGCACGTGCTGCAAGTTGAACCTGAAATCCGCCGGGACTATGTCGCCGACGGTCGCGTCAGCCTGGCCTTCCACCCCATGCTCGATCATGGTGAGTCCTCGCGTTTGTCCCACCGTACGGCCGAATGCGCCGCACAGCAAGACCCGGCCGCGTTTTGGACGATGCACGATCTGCTCTTCGAGCGCCAGGATCAAATCTGGCGTGCGGGACCGGAGTTGATGATCTCCTGGGCGACGGAGCTTGGCCTGAATGGCGATGCGCTGGCAAGTTGCCTGGCCGACCCGGCCATTGCGGACAAAATCGAGCAGCTCGACCAGGCGCGTCAGCAGACCGGTATTCGGCTGCGTCCGTCGTTTGATCTCAATGGACGGCTAATTCAGGGCGCGCTGCCCTATACGCAACTAGCCGCAGCATTTGACGATTTGCTCAACCAATAGGCTGGGGCTACACTGAAATAGAGGGGACGGCGCTGTCGCCGTCCCCTTTTTCGTCTACGCCTTCCTGCACTGGCCCATCCAACCCACGGGGAACCACCATCATGACCGGGCAAGAAGTCCGTTATGGCATCATCGACCTGGGGTCCAACACCGCGCGGCTGGTGATCATGTTGGCCGTCCAAGGCTACGCCTATCGCCTGGAGGATGAGGTACGCGAAGTCGTGCGTCTGCGCCAGGGCATGAGCGAGGCGGGGCTAAGCGATGCGGCCATGGAACGCGCCCGCTCTGCGCTGCATGTCTTCCAACGCTTTTGCCGCGCCCTCGAGGTCGACGTGATCATCGCCACTGCAACCAGCGCGGTACGCGACGCGGTCAATGGCCCGGCCTTTCTGGAACAGATAGAGCGCGAGCTGGGCATGACGCTGCGCATCCTTGACGGCGAGCGCGAGGCCTACTACGGGAGCATCGGCGCGCTCAACGACGTTGATCTGCGCACGGGTTATGTCCTTGACATCGGTGGCGGCAGTGCGCAAGTGAGCCGCGTGGAAGACCAGCGCTATCGTCATGGCCAGTCGGCCCCCCTCGGCGCGCTGGCCCTGACCGAACGCTTTGTCACGTCCGATCCCATCGCCAAACGCGAGTTCAAGACAATTCAGGACGAGATTGACGCCCAACTGGACGCATTCGACTGGCTGGCGCCCGGTCAGGGCGGGCTCGTCGGCCTGGGCGGCACGATCCGCAATCTCGCCAAACGCGAAGCCGCGCGGACCGCCTACCCCCTCAACACGCTGCACGGTTTTCAACTCACGCGTGACGCCATCGCCGAGACCATCGACGAACTGCGCAGCCTGCCTCTGGCCAAGCGGCTCAAGCTTGCCGGCATTCGCAGTGACCGCGCCGACATCATTCTGCCCGGGGCAATGGTCACTGCCGCCGTCATGAAGCGAGTCGGCGTCGAGGAACTGACGATCTCGACCAACGGCCTGCGCGAGGGGCTCTTTCTCGAGCAATTTTGGCGCCACCTCGACTATCCGGTGGTGCCGGACGTGCGCGGCTTTGGCGTGCTCAACCTGGCCCACATCTACCGCTATCAGAAAGCGCACGCCAATCACGTCCGCTTGCTGACGCGACGTCTCTTTGATCAGCTGCAGCCGCTCCACGGTTACGGCCCCAACGAGCGGGAGTTGCTCGACGCGGCCGCGCTGCTGCACGACACGGGCACGATCATCAACTACAACGATCATCATCATCACTCGCAGATGCTAATCGTCAACAATGGCCTGCCCGGCTTCTCGCCACGCGAGATCGCCCTCATCGCCCTGCTGGTCCGCTATCACCGCAAAGGCTCGCCCACGCTGGGCGAATTCGCCTCGATTATGGGCGAGCGGGACGCCGAGCGTCTGGTGCAGAGCTCGGCCATGTTGCGCCTGGCCGAATACCTGGAGCGCAGCCGCAACGGGGCCGTGGACGACGTCATCGTCACGTGGACTGACGAAACCATGCGCCTGACGCTCATCGCCGACTACTACCCCGCGGTCGAGATCTGGCAGGCTGAGCGCTATGCCGTCAGGCTCTTTGAGGAAGCGTTCGGACGCACCGTTACGCTCGACACAACCGCCGCGCCGATCGCCCTTGAGGGCGCCGACTTCTAGGGCAACCCGCCAACTGGAGAACAGCCATGACACGTACAGCAATTCCTGCGCTGACCACAGAGCAGATGCAGGAAGTCGACCGCTTGATGATCGAGGAATATGGCATCGAGCTGATCCAGATGATGGAGAATGCCGGTCGCAATTTGGCATTGCTGGCCAAGCGCATGCTCGACAACGACATCGAGGATCGACCAATCGTGGTGCTGGCCGGCCGGGGCAACAACGGCGGCGGCGGCCTGGTCGCGGCGCGCCATTTGCTCAACTGGGGCGCCTGGGTGCAGGTGCTCTGCTCCTATCCGCCCGAGGAATACAAAGGCGTTCCCCGTCACCAGCTTGCAATTCTACAACAGATGGGCGCGCCCCTGGCCTGGGCCGACGAGGGCTGGGAACTGCCGCCCTGCGATCTGGTCGTGGACGCGATCATCGGCTATGGCCTGCGGGGCGACCCGCGCGGCCGCGCCCGCGACCTAATCCAGTTGGCCAACAGCAGCCTGGCGCCCATCCTCAGCCTCGATGCACCCAGCGGCATTGACACCGCGGGCGGGCGCGTCTTCACGCCCCACGTGCGCGCGGCCGCAACGATGACGCTGGCTTTGCCCAAGACTGGGCTATTGACGCCGGACGGTCACGACGCCGGCGGCGCCCTCTATGTGGCCGATATCAGCGTCCCGTCCGAACTCTACGCGCGGCTCGACTTAGAAGTGCCGCCCCTCTTCGCCCGCGACACAATCCTGCCCGTGGACGTAGAGAACGAAGCAGGAGCAGCATATGTTGAACTCGATTAGCGGAGGGGAAAAAATTGACGATTGACAATTGTCAATTGCCCATTGTCAATGGGCGGTACGGACAGTGATGGACGCCAATTTGTGGTACTTTTTGGGCTACGGGCTTATCGTATTGGGCTTGGCCGGCGCGGTCGTGCCGATCGTTCCGGGACCGTTTCTGATTTGGCTGGGCGCACTCGCCTGGGCGTGGGGCAACGACTTTCAGGAGATCGGCCCGGTCTTGCTGGCGGGGATGGGCATGCTGGCGCTGCTGGCCTGGGGCATGGACCTGATCCTCAGCTATACCTTCAGCCGGCGCACGGGTGCAAGCTGGAAGTCTTTCGCCGGCGCCATCGCCGGCGGCATGGCGGGCGGCATCTTTCTCAGCGGCACCATTCCCATTCTGGGCACGCTGGTCGGCGCCTTCCTGGGATCGGTGGTCGGCACCTGGCTTGTTGAATACTATGCGAAGCGGGACATGAAGGCCGCGCTGCGCGCGGCCAGGGCCTACATTGCCAGCTTCATGCTTTCATCGATCCTCGAGGTCGTGCTTTCTCTGGCGATGGTGGGTCTCTTTGTCTGGCGTGCGCTGCTCTAGGACGGTGACATGAGAACCGTGATTTTTGTCAATGGACTGGTCGAAGATTATGCGACCTTGGCGCGCTGGCTACAGGCAGACGATTACCGCATCTGCGCCGACGGCGGCACGCGCCATTGCGCCGCGTTAGGCCTGACGCCCCATGTCATTGTGGGCGACCTTGACAGTGCGGATCCGGAAATCGTGGCGCGCTTTGTGGAGGCTGGCGCAGAAGTCGAACGCCACCCGCCGCAGAAGGATCAGACCGATCTGGAGTTGGCGCTGGAGCGCGCGCTGCACGACGGCGCCGACGAGATCATCCTCCTCGGCGCGTTGGGTGGCCGGCTCGACCAGACGTTGGCCAATTTGCACATCGTGGCCCAGCGTCGCTGGCCCGTGCCGGTGCGCATTGCCGAGGGTGGTCAGCTTGCCCAAGTCCTGATCGGCCCGGACAAGCTCATGATCGATCTGCCGCCCGGCAGCATGGTGAGCGTTATCCCCTTCAGCGCCGTGGTAACCGGCATCACCTATACAGGGCTGCGCTATCCGCTGGAAGATGCCACGCTGCGCTTCGGCAGCACCAAAGGGGTCAGCAATGAAGTGGAGAAGCGTCCGGCCAGCGTCGCCATTCAAGAGGGCATGCTGCTGGTGGTGGAAGAGCCGCTAGACGCCGTTGAAAAAAATAACAGCGGATGATGGAAATCAACGGATACGGATGACGAAGTCTACGGGTGCGGCGTGGGCCGCAGGAAGCAGTATCCGTTCCCTTCCCTCAGTCGCTGTCGCGTCTACGATGCTTCGACTACGGGCGGTCTTGGCGGCCGCGCAAGCATTGCGACGCTCACCAGCGCGCCGATCAGACCGAGCAGTTGGCCGGCGCGGAAGGGGCCAATGAGCGCCGGCTCGGCCAGGAACGCATCGCAGAGCAGGTGCACCAGCGAGAAGCCCAGCAGCGCCATCCAAATGGTGCGGGCGGGATGGACCACATCGGCGTAGTAGAGGACCAGCACGAGCGCGAGCGTCAGGCCCGCGGCGCGCCAGAGCGCGACAGGATAGCGGGGCTGGCCAAAATAGGCGAGCGTAAGCGGACCTTCACCCGGCATGCCCAGGGTAGCGCCGGTGAGGTAGGCGCTCACGTTGAGCACGGCCGCTGCGGCCAATCCGCCAACTGCAAAGGCCGCGGCGATGCGCAGCGGATCCAACGCACGCCAGTAGAGGTAGCCATAGCAGGCGATGGCCCCACCGATCACGCCCGGGAGCAGGGCGAAGCCGCTGGGCCGCAGGCTAAAGATCAGGCGTGGCTGATCGGCGTAAATGTACCAGAACTGGACCACATTCCAGAGACGGGCTACAATCAAGCCCGCAAGCAGTGCAACCAGACCGGCGTTCCAAACCGCGTCGGGATCCAACTCTAGCCGGCGCGCAAAGCGGCTGGCGATTTCCAGCCCCACCCACATGGCAAAGAGGGCGAAGATCGGGCCGGTAGGCAATGAAAAGGGTCCAAACGGTAACATCGGATACATGAAAATCGACCGTGGTTGACGTGGGCTTCACGAATAGACTGTTCACTGACAACAACGACTCCATCATACCCGAAAATTAGCATTCGAAAGGAATCTCTTCTATGCGTGTTCTGGTGACCGGCGGCGCAGGCTTTCTGGGCAGCCACCTCTGCGACCGGCTTCTCAGTGAAGGCCACGAAGTGATCGCAATGGACAATCTCATCACCGGCACCACCGACAACATCGCGCACCTGGCCGGCAATCCGCACTTCAAATTTATCGAACACGATGTGACCAACTACATCTATATCAAGGGCGATCTGGACGCAATTCTGCACTTTGCCAGCCCGGCCAGCCCGGTCGACTATCTCGAACTGCCGATTCAGACGCTGAAGGTCGGCAGCCTGGGCACCCACAACGCGCTCGGCCTGGCTTTGGCCAAGAACGCACGGCTGCTCCTGGCCAGTACGAGCGAGGTCTACGGCGATCCCGAGATTCATCCCCAGCCGGAAAGCTATTGGGGACACGTCAACCCGATTGGCCCGCGCGGCGTCTATGACGAGGCCAAACGCTTTGCGGAGGCCATCACCATGGCCTATCATCGCAGCCACGGCGTCGACACGCGCATTGTGCGCATCTTCAACACCTACGGCCCGCGCATGCGCATCAACGACGGGCGCGTGGTGCCCAACTTCATCCGCCAGGCGCTTCAGGGCGAGTCGCTGACCGTCTATGGCGAGGGCAACCAAACGCGCAGCTTCTGCTACGTCAGCGATCTGGTCGACGGCATCTATCGCCTTCTGCTCAGCAATGAGAGCGATCCGTGCAATATCGGCAATCCGTCCGAGATGACGATCCTCGACTTCGCCCAGACCATCAACGAAATCACCGGCAATCCCGGCGGCATCCGCTTTGAGCCGCTGCCCGTCGACGATCCCAAGCAGCGCCAGCCGGACATCACCAAGGCCAAGGCCATCCTGGGCTGGACGCCCCAGGTGCCGTTGATGGAAGGGATGGAGCAGACGATTGCCTGGTTTACGGACAGGCTGCAATAAACCCGGAACGCTAGCCCTCATCAGCGCACACCCATCATGTCAGGTACCATGTCTAGAATTCTCCTACTCGCTTTTGCCGACGATTACTTCACGCCGGCACAGATGGCACAGATCGAAGACGCCGCCGCCGACTTTGAAGTTGTCCAGACAGTGGCCCCGGAAAAGATCAACGCGCGGCTGCCCGAGATTGAGGTGGCGGCCGGTCGCTTCCCCCAAGAGTTGATTCCCCAGGCGCCTGCCCTGCGCTGGCTGCAGCAGTGGGGTGCGGGCGCGGATTGGCTGCTTGCGCAGCCTGACGTGCAGGGACTTGACTTCATCCTCACCAACGCGTCAGGCGTACATGCGGTGCCCATCAGCGAGCACATCTTTGCGCTGCTGCTCGCCTTTGCCCGACGCCTGCCCGACGCCGTACGCGCGCAGGACGAGCGCGTCTGGATCGGCAACCGCTGGCAGAAGGCCCACGGCACGTCCATCGCCGCGGACCAGAAATATCTGGCCGACTTCGACAAGCATGATCTTTTTGAGCTACACGGACAGACACTGCTCATCGCCGGCATGGGCGCGATTGGCGCCCGCACCGCGCGACTGGCCCAGGCCTTCGACATGCACGTCATCGGCATGCGCCGCAACAGCGGCGAGCCCGTGCCTGACGTCGACCGGCTGATCGGGCCGGAGGTGCTGATAGCGACCCTGCCGGATGCGGATGTGGTGGTCAACGCGCTGCCGCTCACCGCGGCGACGCAGGACATCTTTGACGCCCAGGCCTTCGCGGCCATGGCCGGCCACGCCGGCTACATCTCGATTGGCCGCGGCGGTACCACCGATGAAGCCGCGCTCATCGCGGCGCTCCAGAGCGGGGCAATTGCCTGGGCCGGGCTGGACGTCTTCGAAAGCGAGCCATTGCCGCCCGATTCTCCGCTCTGGTCCCTGGCCAACGTGCTCATTACGCCCCATTACTCAGGCCTGACGCCCGAGTATGACAACCGCGCTCTGGCGATCTTCCTGGACAACCTGGACCGCTATCAGCGCGGCGAACCCATGCGCAACGTGGTGGATAAGCGATTGGGGTATTGAACAGCCAACTGGATTTTCCGCTTCACGTTGCACAATCGATCGTTTTCCTGCACAATACCTTCCGTACAGCACCGCTCTACGACGAGCTTGCAAATCATCTTACCGACACGGATATGGCGGAAGTCAAAAGCACTGTTGATGAAATTCACCTGCGCATTGAACGCTTTGAGCGACGCTTTCGAGATGTTGAGTAATTCATTGAACTTGATAGGTAGTTGTGTAACAATGTAGCAAAATGCTCGCCGCCAAAGAGTGAAATCCCCCGGAAATGGAGAGATGGCAAAGCGGAGTGAGGCTTATATCGTTCAGTTCACTGACGTTGCGCTTCGGAATTTGCGCAAGTATCCTTCAAGCGACCAACGTCGGATTCTATCGAGAATTGAACAGCTTGCCGTTAATCCGCTGGAAATGCCCAATGTTAAACGTTTGGTAGAGCATGATGTGACGTATCGTTTACGCGTAGGGCGTTATCGTGTGCTCTTTGATCGGGATGACGTTGCGCAGGTAATTGACGTTATTGATATTTTGCCGCGTAGTCGGGCTTATCGGAGAAATTAACATGCTGGAGCAAGTTCAAATTTTGAAGGAAAATGGCAATGCCAAGTTTGCTGTAATTCCGTTCGATGAATATGTTACGCTCAAAGAATTGCTTTCCGATGAAAATAGATTAGCTAATTATCTCGATTACCTGCACGCCCAAAATATTAAGGCCCAAGCAACAACGCGACATACGCTAGACGAAGTGAAGGCCAAGCTCGACTTGAGCTAATTTTGATTACCCGGGAAGTGTTTCATGTGTTGGACAGACGGACCGCGAATACTGTGGGCTCAAGACAAGCCCGCCCAAGGATCCGGACGAATGCGCGTCGCATTTAGCAGGGTTCACACCAATCCGCCCTATCCGCGTCACCTGCGGTCTGTCATTGCCTCACTCACGTCAGCCGCGAGTGCCAATTGCTCCGGCGTTACGTAGACCTCAGTCAGCCACGCGCCGACTAAATTTGCGGCGGTCAGGTCCGCCTCAGCCAGGTTGACGTCGATGAGGTCCGCTCCGCCCAGATTCGTACCCGCCATCTCGACTATTCCGATCCACGCAAAGCGCCTGTGCATGTCCGTTCATAGCCACATCTTGAAGCAAAGGTGTTGGAGCGGCCGCTCAAAGTCGATGAGATCGAGACCTCCACCCACAACGCCCGCCGCATCGCTGCGCTCCTCGCGCTGGGCGACACGCTCGACGCCAACTATCGCCGCGTGACCGCGGCCACAGCGATGTTGACGACGGGTTGACCAAAATCGCTCACTGTTGCAACACGTCGCCGGGGTCTGTCGCATCGTGACAAAACTCGTTGTGATAACGGGCCACATAGGCATGCCATTCCGACTGGGCCTGGCCAACCGACATCCCAGAAACCGCTTCGATGGCAGACGGGAAGGAGTAGAACTCGTCAATGACAGCGGCGAGTTCGGGAATGACATCCGATCCCTGTTCAACGATCAGCCATTCGATCATTGATTCAGCTGCCATAGCCACCACATAGGGCTGCAATAAATATCCGTAGCGAATAAGGGTGCCCATCCGCTGATTGCTCATGCACTCGTCGTCTTGAGGCGCACAGATCTCTCGAATGTTGGTCTGTGGCGAGTCCTGGAGCCAGTAATCGATGTCAGCCGTCGCCATGTTTACGAGCCGATAGAACGGTGGGGCGCCATAGTACGATAAATAGGATTGCCATGAGTCTGCATACGCGGCCCGATTGGGCATCCACGTGATCAAGTCGCTTCCATTCCACTGCAGCCAGAGCAGGAGCCCCAGCTTCAACGTATATGGATAGCCGTCACAGCGGTCGCCACCGGCACAGAACGCGTCACGAATCGCCAGTTCTGCAATCGGAGCAGCCGCGGTTTGCAGAAGAATCTCTGCTTCGTCCAAGGAAGCCGGTGACATGATCAGCGATGGCGAGGGCAGATGAATGGCCACGGTGTTGCCCTGTTCATGGTGCAGAATGTCAGGCGTGAGGCGTAAAATGTCGACCACAATCAAGTGTCTCGCCATAGACTTGTCCGGAGGCGTCAGGCCGATCTGCTCGCGCATGTCAAGATAGAGAATGTCGATTAAGCCCATTGCTTCCTCCACGGCCCGCACATCACGCTCCCGAACCCAAAAGCGAAAATAGGCGGATTCGACAACCGTCTGCGGCCCCCAGCAGTCGGGCGAGGGCGTCGTTCGCAGCCAGCGACCATCCTGTTGGTTGAAGGCACGCGTGACGCGCAGGGCGGATCTTTCGTCCACCAGTTCGGCGACGACCTGTTCGCCGCAAAATTCCATCTGGACAACGCGCAAGGATCCCCGTTCCGTCCCCCCGCTGTCCGGCAAGTGATAAGGTTCACGCAAGCATTCCGTCTGCCACACCGGCGGCGTCGAGCCGTCAATGAAGTCAAGTTGGACGGCCTGCCCACAACCTTCTGGCTGTCGCTGCTCTCTGTCAATGGTCTGCTGGAGCTGAACGATCGTCCGCTCCTGCAGCGCACGCGCCTCCTCTGCCGCCTGATTGGACAGAATCCAGAGAATCGCAGCGACCAGAACTACGGACCAGAAGCTCATGCCCAGCCAGCGGCGTGTCCTGCTGCTTCCAACCGACGCGCGTCCGGTGTCGTCCGCATCCGGACAGCGCCGAGGCGCTTGCCAGAGGCAAGGGTGCGGCGTCAAGAAAGAGCGTCTCCGGTACTTCGTCGGACATTTCCCACTCAAACGTCGTTTGCCGGCGCTTCATGATCTGGTTGCTTTCCGGTGACTGAGATTTATTTTCATGCGGGTGTGACCCAAACAGCGAGATTCTGTTAGGAGTTGGTCGTAACGTCCCCGGCAGGAGCGACCGAAATTCCGGTTAGCAGACTGGTCGCCGCTCGTGCCGGGGACGTTACAAACACAAAGTCGCTGGCTTTTAGATCTCAACAGTCCCGGTCTTCGCCGATACCTCATACGGAACTGTCACGCGGGCATGATCTAGACCCGTAACCGATTTTCCCTGTAGCCTGGTGACAGCAAGGCGACACTTTGTCCACACCAGCACTCATAGACCGTGCCTATGATGGAATCGGCGTAGTTGCCCAAGACGAATCTGGATGTAAAATTCCGGTCGATCTGTTGCATCCGCGCTATCTGCAGTCGGCTTTTAGCAACCCGTCGAATTCATAAGGTACAATACCGACTTGCACACCAGTCTGTGCTATTGTTGAAGAAGCTTGGCCGATCACGGATGTGCTGAACCGCTGCAAGTATTGCAGCTGATAAAAAATCCGTTTGGATTGGCTGGATCCGCTAACGCCGCGGTCTATCGACTTTGGAAATCAAATGAATCTCGATCACATTCGTAATATCTCAATTATCGCCCATATTGACCACGGCAAGAGCACCCTGGCCGATCGCCTCATGCAGATGACGGAGACGGTGACCTCGCGCGAGATGAAGGCCCAACTGCTCGACTCCATGGACCTGGAGCGCGAAAAGGGCGTGACCATCAAAGCCAGCGCTGTGCGCATGATCTTTAAGCATGAAGGCCAGGAGTATGAGATCAACCTGATCGACACGCCCGGCCACGTGGACTTTAGCTATGAAGTTCACCGCGCGCTGCAGGCGTGTGAAGGCGCCGTGCTGGTCGTCGACGCCTCCCAAGGCATCCAGGCCCAGACCATGGCCCACCTCTTCGCTGCGCTGGAACAGGATTTGGCCATCGTGCCGGTGATCAACAAGATCGATCTGCCCGCGGCCATCCCGGACGAAGTTGCTGAAGAGGTTGAGAATCTGCTGGGCACGCCGGCTGAAGATATCCCGCGCATCAGCGCCAAGGACGGCCTCAACGTAGCAGAGGTGCTGGCCCAGGTCGTTGAGCAGGTACCGCCCCCTGAAGGCGATGTCAATGCGCCACTTCAAGCCCTGGTCTTCGACTGCCATTACGA
>CAWEEJ010000074.1:0-17437 GCA_963807905.1 uncultured Chloroflexia bacterium
GACGGGCGCGGGCGCGTCGTGAAGCCGAATCCTGGGCGGCGCTCCTTGGCCTGGCGCGGATTAAAGGCCATCATCAGCATGTCGCCAAAGGACGCGCCGACCTGCTGCGCCTGCTCCACGATACCGCCCTGCTGGGCCAGCACCTTGCGCCAGCGCAACCGGTCTTCCTCGGTAACCGGCGCGCCATTGAGCAGAAAGAGACGTTGGCGCGGCAGCGAATTGGCGGGTGCGCTTGCAGCGTTGACCGGCGCAAGCAGGTCGCAGATAGCGATTGCGCCGCGGATGCCTGTGTCGGCCAATGCTTGCTGAATCGTCTGCTGCACGGGCGACCAGAAGCTGTGCCACGCACCGGTCTGCTCCTCAATCTCCTCGGCCGTTGTTTCCAAACGGTCATTGTCCAGCGCTGCGTAGCGGCTGACGAGTTGGGCCAGCAACCCCTGCCACAGGTTATTCACCCGCTGCTGATCGGCTTCGGGCATGGGGCCGCGGGATCCGTGAGTGATGGCCCCGACGCAAAACGCCGCACCAGGTCCGCCGTGAACGCACGCTGCCAGAAATCGGTCAAGGCCTCATGCGGGGCCACTAGCGCCGACGCAGCAAAGCCGCTGTAGACAAGAAAGTGGCCTCGCCGGTGTCCTTCGCCGTCGCCCAAGCCGTCGAAGGGCAGCGGCTGGACGCCCGTCACCTCACCGGCCGCGCCGCTGAGATCGTACATGCGCTCGCGCACCACGTTGACCTCCAGGCCGAGTATCTCGCTGCTCAGATGACTGATGGCGGTGAGTTGAATGAGATGGGCGGCCATTTGCTCGGCATCAGATTTGCGGGCCAGGCTGTTGCCATTGCGATTGGTACGGCTGACCAGAAAGATGAAGTCAAAGGGAGCGTAGGGCGTGTCAGGCAGCTCCCGCTGCTCGCTGGGGTAGAGCGCGCGGAACTCTTGCGTCTCCTGAAAATAGTTGAGTTCCTTCAACGCTGCGTAAGCATTGGCGCGGATGCGCCGACGCTGAATGTCGCTGGAGATCTCCGGTTCCAGCACGTCGGGGAGGAAGAACACACCCACAATGCGCCCATTGTTGCGCACTGCCGACCGGATGCGATGAGCAGCATCCATAAACATGCCGGATCCCGTTCCACCGCACAGACTGCCCACCACATAGACCAACTGATAGTTGCCGACGACAGGAAAGCCACGATTTTGAGCCGTTTCCATGTCGCGGATACGATCCAGATCGGCCAGCTTCGTCTCCAACATCTGCTTGAAGGTCACGTAGTTGCGAAAGAAGGAGAGGCGACCGATCGGTCGCAACTGCTTGGCGCCATTATGAATGTAGCCCAGCGGAATAGACGGATAGTTCCACCAGCGTGCGATTTCAGGATGCTGGTCCAAATTGGCAACCAGGCGCGTCGCGTCAAACTTGCCCATATAGGCAAATTCATCGGCGAAGAGCGGCTCCTGATCCAGCCGGTTCACCAACGGTTCAGTGTCCAGCGCCATCAGTTGGATCATGCCGGGCAGCTGGTCGCCGCCCCACACGTTGCGGAAGCGGCGCTTCACAGCGCGCACGGTATTCGTGCCCATACCGCCCACGCCGACCACCATCGTCGGGTAGATTGTGGGCTTCTCAAAGCGGGCGTTGTTATCACTCGTCATATAATCAAAACCTATCGTTATGAACGTCAATGAAACGCCGATTGAGCGAATGAAGCAGATTTTCATCAATCCAGCTTGATCCGCCTGACCGGCGTTCTGTTGACGTTACCAGCTGTCACTCCACGGATCGGCGCTGGGTCGATCTGTGGCGGGCGGGGCAGGCGTGTCCCCCGCGGAAGTAGCGCCGTTCCAGGGCGCGCCCCATTCAGATCGGCCCCAAACCGACTCGCTGCCGCTCACCGGAACGAATGAACGTTCGGTCTCGGTTGCGTTGGCTACCTCCTGGGGCGTGAATGCTTCGGCCGCCATCTGCCGTGTTGCCGCCATGGCGGCCTCCTCGATCTCGTCCTCGTTAATGCCCCGACTACGGATACGGGCAACGCTGACCAACAGCAACAAGAACGTCAGTGGCACCGTGCAGAAGGCCCATGGCGTCGAGTAGATCGGCACAATAATGGGCGCAAGATAGCGCTGCATGAAATTGGGACTGCGAAAATTGAGGCCTACGCGCTGAACGTCATCCAGGCCCACAACATTGAGGGCAAGATCGCCAGCATAGAGCGTACCGCGCAATGGGTCAAACGGAATGTCCTGACGTGCCGTGAGCGTTACGGGCACTTCATAAAGACCCTGTTCGTCCGGCTCGCCATTTACCTCTACAGGCGGCATGGCAATCTGTTCAGCGGTGAGAACGTTGCCTGCGCCATCCGCACCGGCGGCCGCAATATCGGCCATTTCCAACACGAAAGGCGTATTGCCCGTGAAGCGCACCATGAGGGTGGCATCCATTTGCTCGCCCGCGGGCTGGAGATCGCCAAAGCTCAATGCGCCGTCTACGGGTGACCACTCGACAGCATTGACGCGTGTGCGCCACTCGATCTGCCCAGGCTGCACATCGTGATCGCCATCTGGGCCCCGCAGGAGCAGGTCACCGGCGCAAGCGCCCGGATCAATCGGCTGGGTGCTGCGCAACCGCAGGGGCAGGACGTCACGTCCGGCCTGGCGTCGGACTTCGCCGGCTTCGACCACGACATCGGCACACGAGCCGTTGACCATTGCACCTGTTAACGTGAACGGTGCGCCGCCAAAGTCAACTGGCACCAGCGCCTCCTGATCTAACCGGAAATTGGGTGACGTGTCAAACAAAACATCGCCGAAGTCGACCGTCTGCGCTCCGATGACGGCAAGCGGGCGCGGCACGGCGAGCGAGACCGGCAGGGTTGCGCCGGGACGTACGTCCACATCCATGGGCAACCCGGCGGGCGAACGCGCCAGCAGTTCCAGTTCACCCACATAGTCTCCAGGGCGTAACGTCTCCAAGCCAGCCACGCGCAATGTCGTCTGGACGCTGCCCTCCTCGGGCACCTCTTCGTTGAAGTCGAGGGTCACGGTGGTGACCGGCTCGACCAGGGTTGGATCGGTTTCATCCACGCGTGCCAGCGTCAAAGCGCCTTCGATCGAACCGATCTCTTCGATGGTGCCGGACGCCAGATCGATCGGCCAACCATCAGCCGGCATCTGAGCCAGGTCGAGTTCGGCAGGCAGGCCACGCAAATAGATGGCCGGGGCCAGCTCGGTCTCGGTCTGCGCCCAGTCACTGAAGCGTAGACCGTCCTTGACCGCTTCCAGTACAAAGGTGTAGCGATAGCTGCGCCCGTCCTCGGGCATAAATCCGTCGTCGGTGCAGAGAAGATCGGCACACTCCATTGGGGCTTCATAGGCCAAGGCGCCGCCACGTGCATCCTCTGTTGTATCACTGACGAAGACCGTACCGGCCATTTCGCTGATGGCCTCCCCGCTACCAAAGCCGGCCTGCAGGCGCTGACGTCCATCGTCCAGCAGCCCCGGCTCGCTTGGCGTCGGTGAAAGGGCCCGAGCCCACGGCAAGTCCTCACACGCTTGGAGTTGAAAGGTGCGTATCAGTTGCAGCGGCTGACTGTCGTCGCCGAGTTGAAGACGCACGGTCTCCGGCGCTTCCGTGAGCGCAAGGGCACGTGTCCCCGTCTCCCCAAAGGCTGTCAGTTCCGTACCGTCGTTGAAATAAATCGGCTCGGCCGCACCTGGCCCAACGCCTCGGGCGATTAGCAGCGGCGCGGCGCCAGCAGGATAGTAGCGTACGGATGCCGGGCTGTCAGCAATGCTGGGCGGCGGGTTCAACAGTTGCGGAAAACTCTCCGCCTGCACCACGGCAAACCCGCTGCGGTCGCTGGTGTCAATCGTCCAGACGCCGCTCTGGAGTTGTTCCTGGTCGATGCGGCTAACGTTGATGTTGGCGTCGTCGAGCATGGTGCGCGCCAGGGTAGGCTCGCCATCGCGCTGAACATTGAGCAGGCCACCGCTAGGCGTAACAAAGGCCATGTTTTGCGCTCCATGCGCATCACGCATGGAGACCTGTAGCGCGCCATTGCCGTTGCGCTGATCCGTCACCGAACGATCGGGCTTCATGTCGGCCACGATGTCGCCAAAGATCTGCAGCAGGTCGGGCGCAGTTTTCGCCTCGCGTACGCCGAACACGGCAAACTCCTCGCGCAAAAAATCGCCGGCGCAACCAGCACTGGGATTACAGAGCACCACGGGGAAGACGAGCGCGCCCGATGCGTTGAGGGCGTCAATTTGCTCACGCAGGCGCGGTCTGATTGGCAACGCCCGCCTCCGCGCTGGGTTCGCCGTCCGTCAACAGGAGAACATATTGGCTTCGGCCCGGTTGGCGTCCCTCATCGAGTAGGCGGATGGCTTCGTCCAGCCCCAGATCGATGCACGTGTGGCCGCGCTGCAGGTAGCTGTCAGGCGCTTGCAGCGTGCTGGAGAGCTGCCGTCGGTTCTCTTCTGAACCAATTGGCGTGAGTTGCCCCGCGCGCCCACACCTTCAGCGGCACTATCGAAACGCACAACCGCCACCCGATCATCTCGATCGGCCAGTTCAATGAGCAGACGCGCTGCGCTATAGCGCAACTCGCCCGGATCGCTGGGCAGATTGGGGCTGGGCCCGCCGCAGGGAGGCTCAAAGGGCGGTCGATCTTTGGGGCCAGGGCCAACAGGTGGCCATGCTGCCCGAATCATCGAGCAGCACCACAACATCAATCGGCTGGGTGGCGCTATCCTGCGCAGCAGCCGGCTGGATCGCCTGATCTCAGGGGCGCGGCCCCAGCCACCTGGAACGATGACAGCAGCAGCAGGCACAAAAAAAAGCGCCCAGCCAGTGTAATTGGCTGCGAGCCGCCAGGTGGGGGCGCTGAACGGTTGTCAAATCCTTCACGTCTATCGGGTACCCTTGAACGAAATGCGGCGGATTGATGCGTTACACCGGCTCTAACGGACGAAACAAATTGATCGTTCCGCCGGCGGGGCAGCATAGGCCGCTAGCGAATCAACGATAGCGCATGTCAGGCGTCGTCGCTGTATGCTAGGTTGCTGTTGACGCACAATGATAACTGTCCCGCGACACAGGGGGCATGGGGGCAGAGACGACCGATCCGACTTTACCCATTCATGGCTAGGCAAGGAAACCGCAGCGCGTGCAGATACAGCCTATCATGCCCAACGCCAGAACAGAACGGAAGGCATCTGTCATGATAGCAGGTGAAGGATCGAGGCGGAGCGTAGGCGGAGCAGTCCTGGAAAATCGTTGTACGCGGGTCAGTCCAGCGGAATCGGCTCGCCCAGGACGGGCGCCGGCGCCTGGCGGATCACATCGAGCAGCGCAACAACCAGAGCAGGGACTTCACGTGACTCCGACCACGCCACGGAACGCGGATCATAGGGGCGACGATCGGCGATGACACCCACTGCGTCGATGCCAAGGGACTCGCAGGTAAAGAGCGCACGCGGCAGGTGAAACTCCTGCGTCACCAGGATAGCCGAATCGAGTTGAAAGACGTGCTTGGCCCGGTAGCAAGTATCGTAGGTGCGCCGGCCGCCAAAATCTGGCTGGATGTCCTCGGCCGGCACGCCACGGGCAATCGCATGGGCCATCATGGCGCTGGGCTCATCATACTCAGGTGTGCTGTTATCACCGCTGAGCAGCAGCTTATCTACTTTACCGGCCTCATAAAGCGCGACCGCCGTATCGACACGGTCGCGCAGCATGCCGCTCAAACGCCCGCTGGGATAGACGCGTGCACCATAGACAATGGCCGCGCGCTCGGCCGGCCCGGCCTCCAGGGCAACATCCAGATCGTACATGCTGGCATTATAGCGGTGCTGACCCAGGCACGCCAGACATACGGAAAACTGATGGCGGCGACCGCTACGGCGACCAGAATCACGCCAATGAACACCGGACGCCAGCTCGGTCGGTTAGGCTCGTGCGTTTCATATTCCTTTGAAGCCGTCACAGATGTTGTCATTGCCATTGGCCGAAAATAATAGAACCGAATAGTCGTCCGCAGTGTACAGGAAATCGCGCGCTTCGTTGGGAAAGCCGCCTACGATTCACGCCAAATACGCCTGGCAAAACGAAATCGTTCCCGTTGCTGACTTTCTGTGGCTTCCCGCCACACTTGACAATGGGCTCTATCCACGCCGATACTTGGAACGAGATTGGTGGCGCTGTGGCCGCTGCAGGCAGGTTGGTTATCAGTCAGTCGTGAAATGATCGATCCCGAAGAGCTATCGCCGGAGCAAGAACCTGGCGACGACAATTCCTCATCACACCCCGCAGGCGCCGTGCCAGACTTTCTACGCAACTGGCAGGTAATTGACGCGCGGCCCCACTCATCCCAGCACATAGACGACGTGCAGGAGATCGCTACCGACGCAGCGTTCAGCGTCGTACTTGACGGCGAGGTCACGCCGGCAGCGAGCGCTCAACAAGACCCGCCCGAGGCGGCGGGCCCTGCCCCAGACGCTGTCTTCGAACAAGATATTGACCACTATGATGATGTAATCATCCTGGGTCTGCAGGCCGACACTCTGACGGTTAACCCAGGTGCGACCGTCACGTTGCAGGTAAATCTGCTCAATAACGGCCCGCAAAGTGCAGTTTTCCACCTCCGTGTTGAGGGCGAGCAAGCAGCGAGTTGGACGACGGTAGCGCCGCTGAGTACCCCATTGCAGCCAGGAGAACGAGCGCGGCTGGAGGTAACGATGGCGCCGGGTCGTGAACCCACGAGCCGCGCTGGCGAGCACCTGATCACCATCATTGCGCACTCACCCGACTATCCGGAAAGATATAGCCGGGCTGTTGCTCGGCTCACGATTACGCCGTTCGATGAGGTCGCTGTCGGCGATTTGCAGCCACGCAGCCTGCTCAGCGGCGGTTCACAGCGAACCGCGCCCTTCCGTCTGCCTATTTCCAATCAAGGCAATCGCAAAGCAATCATCCACGTCAATGCCCAGGAGATTACCCGCGCCTGTCGCTTCGAATTCGCCAGGCCGGATATTGGCCTGTGGCAGCCGGACAGCCTTCAGATCGAGCTTGAACCGGGTCAGTCACTACAGGTACACGGGCAGGCGATCCCTAATCGGACGCGCTGGTTGGGTCTGCGACGCGAGGTTCTACCCTTTCGGCTGACGGTCGGCCTGCGCGATCAGCAACAGGTACCCCATATTCTGCCCGGTCGAGTTGAAAACCGGCCCGTCATGGGGCCATGGCAAATCGCGACCGCGCTGGCGCTGCTCACGGCAGCAGGCCTGATGTTGCTCATGACGGGGCTGGGCGGATTGCTGCTGCTCCAGACTGCTACCCGTGCAGTCGCACCGGCTGCCGTACCCGCGCCGGCGCCAGTGATTGCGGTCATGCTCAATGCGCCTGCACCGCCCGCGCCGCCAGCAGTGGAGTCATCGGCCGTGGATGAAGCTGCGCCCCTTCCCGACACGCCGGTTGTCTCTGCGCCCGTGGTGCAAGCCGATCAGGTTTCTGCGCCGGGAGAGGTTGTGGCATCCAGCGCGGTCATTGCACCGCCTGAGCCGGCGCCGGCTGCCCTCCCGCCCGCTCCCGACGCCAACATGACCTATGCCGAGATGTTTCAACTGGTCGCCAGCCAATATGATCTGGACTGGCGCATGCTGGCCGCGCAAGCTTATATCGAGAGCAACTTTGACTCGGTGGCTTTGGGCGCTGACGGTGATTTGGGCCTCATGCAGATTTTGCCCGATACATGGCGGGAGTGGGCGCCGGCCGTGGGGGCAAGTGATCCCTTCGATGCCTATAGCAATACGCTGGTAGCGGCGGCCTACCTTGATTATCTGCGCACCCTCTTCGGCCAGCGAGGCTACGCTGAGGTGCAGTGGATGCTCGTCGCCTACAATTGGGGGCCCGACCGGTTGCTTGAGCATCTCGACAGCGGCGCGACTTGGGAGGAGCTGCCCGACCTGCGCCGGCGCTATGCCGAGCGCATTCTGGAAATCAGCGGTAACATTCCATTGGAATGAACCAGTTTGGGAGAGAAGCAAGATGAATCGGCCAGATTTGACCAACGTCGCGCCGGAAATTATCGCGTACATTGAGGCGCTGGAGACTCAGATAGCTGCGCTACGAGACAAACCCGCCCTACGCAGCAGCGTACCGCCGGAGCCCAGCGAGCCGCCAACAACCATCAACATCATCTCGATCAGCGCGTCGGGTCTGGCGAAACGCACGCCGCGCCATCATTACGCACGTCAACGTCGTGGCGGTATGGGCGTCTTTGATTTGGAGAGTGACCGAGAGCCGCCGGCATTTCTTGTTGCTGCGGACGAACAGGGCGCCGTTCTGTTCATCACCGATCAAGGACGTGCGTTCCGCGTGCCGGTGAACACGATCGTCGAGACAGACGTGCGCGGCAGCGGCGAAGCCCTCTCCCATGGTCTCACTCTACGCCCCGATGAACGGCTTGCGATTGCATTGCCTGATGCAGGCGGACCGTTTCTCACGCTCGTAACGGAACGTGGCCAGACCCGGCGCATCGGCGGCCGATCGTTCGGCGCCGATCTGCGTTCCGGCACGGTGCTGATCGATTCGCACGAAAGTGGGGCGCCCGCGGCCGCAGCCTGGACATCTGGACAGGCTGACCTCTTCATTGCTACGGCTACCGGCCGGGCCATCCGCTTTGCCGAACGCCAGGTTCCCGTGCGCGGTTGCCTGGGTATTCGCGTTGATCCCCAGGATCGGGTTGTTGGTGTTGGCGACGTCGGCGCGGAAGACGGTATCTTTCTGATTGGCAGTGACGGCAAGGGCACCATCCGGCTCATGGATGGCTTTGCGGCCAACAAATCTCCCGGCGCCAGCGGCAAAATTGCCATGAAAACAGATCAATTGATCGCCGTGACGCCCGTTCCAGCCAATGCCGCACCAGACCTCTTCATCATCTCCCGGTTGGGAAAAATCATTCGCTTCAACAGCGGCGAAGTCCCGGCCAAGGAAGGCGTTGTTCAAGGTGTGAACTGCATGCAGTTGCGCAATGACGCCTGTATCGCGCTGACAGCGTCCGCCTGATTTTCCCCCGCCTGGAGCTTGTTTGGACTGAGCGTGCCAAAGTAGTCGAAACTAAGCAGCCTGATGCCCATCCGCTCTCTGGTTTCGACAGGCTCAACCGGCGTCGCTACCACTCACCAATATCCCCTCAGCCTTTGCGGCTCAACCAGCGTCAAGGTCGGCGCAGTCACTGCGTCCGCGGCTGCTGGAACACTTCCTGCACGGCGACCGTTTACGAGCCTCGGCAGCGTCGATCGCTGCACGCGGACAGCATGCTACGTCTATGCGGCCACGGCGGATCTATGCAGATTGCACAAGAATTTCCTGGCAACTTTGCACAATCCGGCGCAATTTTCTGGCCGGTGGTCATGATAAACTACCACTTGGATTCCGTTTTGGCTATTTCCGAAAGCCAAACAGAACCTTAACGAAGAATTGTTCATTTGTTGACGAAGCTTAAATCGTCATGTGGTAGCATCCGTACGGATATGTCAAACCAATTCCTGTAGACTATTTGGGTTTGAAAACATCCGCTTGAATTGGTGAAGATCGCTTCACCCGCTCTGAGGAAGTGTTGCAGAGCGATCTGGAAAAGGAGTAGGTCATGGTAAACAGCCACCTACAATCGAACGCATTAAGAAAATACCGACAAAACGTCTCCAAAGCGCAGATGGTTGATCTGCTCAGCTTGATTACAGGCGCCGATACCGACCTGGTAAACTACGACGAAGTGGCCAAACGGTTGAAAGCGCGCCAACAAATAGACATGGGCACGCAAAATGTGCCGTTAGACAAAATTATCGGCAGCGTGGGTCGCTACCATGACTTCACGCGCTCATTCCTGCCTCGATCAGCCGTCAATGCCGATCGCTGGTCACGCTTGGACGCGGCGATGAACGATCTCGAGGGCCTGCCCCCGGTGGAACTCTACAAGATTGGCGATGTTTACTTCGTGCGCGACGGCAACCATCGCGTGAGCGTTGCCCGCGCCAATGGCGCCGCCGACGTCGAGGCATACGTCACCGAAGTGAAGACGACCGTTCCGATCACGGTGGAAGATTTTGAGCACGATGAGTGGATCATGAAGGCCGAACGAACTCAATTCCTTGAGGCTACTCATCTCGACGACTTGCGACCGGACAACGATCTGCAGCTCACCGAACCGGGGCGGTATCGGATTCTGCTCCGTCACATTGAGGTACATCGCTATTTCCAGAATCAAGAGCGGGCGAACAGTCATGATGTAGGAGAGATGAGCTGGGAAGAAGCTGTAGAAAGCTGGTATGACAACATCTACCTGCCTGTCATCGAGGCAATCCATCGCTACCATCTGCTTGATGCCTTCCCGCATCGCACGGAGGCCGATCTCTATCTCTGGATCACACACCACCGGGAGCAGTTGGCGGCAACCTATGGTCTGGCGCCGCTCAGCCCCGATGCAGCCGTGGCAACCTTTGCGGAAACGCATGATGACAATCCGCTCAACCGCACGGTGAAGAACCTGCGCAACGGCTGGCATCGGCGTCTAGGCGTCGAACAACCGCCCTTGGGGATGAGCGAAGAGGAATTCAATGAATTCCGCGCCCGGCGTGCCGCCGGCGAGGTCTCGCTAGGTGAGGTCAATGGCGTTGATGACGACGAGTTTGAGTCGGATGAGTCGGATGAGTCGGCTGTACAGACGCCGGCAGGCGTGCCATCTCCATCCTAAGACGGCCGGAGTGGCCTGAGCATGGCGAGCGTTAACACAAAGATGGGCGGGGATCGTACGATCCCCGCCCTTGCTATTTATCGTTCAAGCTCCGTCGACTCGGAGGGTACATCCCATTTTGGGGGTGGTGCACGAACGGACTGGTCGATTTCTCTAGAGCAGCCCCCCAAATGTGGTATGCACCCCGACTCGGAAGAAGACTTCTTACCAAGGCGGGTTTGTGGTAGGATAGCGGGATTGACTAAATCGTGAGGCGTCACCTGTTGCTTGTGTCGAGGAAAGCATGCTGCGAGTTAAAATCATTTGCACAATCGGTCCTGCGAGTCGCGAAATCGACACGTTAACCGCGATTGCTGAAGCCGGCATGAACGTCGCCCGGCTCAACATGAGCCACGGGACCCATGAATATCACAACGGCACAATCGAACGGGTGCGGACCGTCTCCGAACGGCTGGATAAGCCAATTGCCATCCTCGCCGACCTGCAGGGCCCCAAATTGCGCGTGGGCACAATGCAGGAGGGAGGCGTTCCCCTTCTTGAAGGGGAAAATTTAGTGCTCACCACCGACGATATCGTTGGCGAGCCCGGCCGTGTGCCCGTTCAGTACGCCGACTTGCCGCAAGCTGTCAAGCCGGGCCACCGCATCCTCATTGACGACGGCATGCTCGAGCTGGAAGTAGAAGAAACCTCAGAGACCGAGATCATCACCAGTGTGATCATTGGCGGCGTCTTGCATGACAAAAAGGGCCTCAACCTGCCCGACGGTTCGCCCAACATTCCCGCATTGACTGAAAAAGATCTCGAAGACGTCCGCTTTGCGCTCGCTCACCAAGTGGATTGGATCGCCTTGAGTTTTGTGCGTAGCGCCAGTGAAGTGCTGGAACTCAAGGCGCTGATTGAGGAATATTCGACCTTCGGTCGCACAACGCCTGTGATTGCCAAGATCGAGAAGCCCGAAGCAATCACCAACATTGATGCCATCATTCAGGCATCTGATGGCATTATGGTCGCGCGCGGAGACCTGGGCATCGAAACCAGCCCCGAGACCGTACCCACCGTGCAGAAGATGATCATCAACAAGTGTCACCGTGCGGCGCGCCCGGTCATCACGGCAACGCAGATGCTCGACTCCATGATCCGCAACCCGCGCCCCACGCGTGCGGAAGCGAGTGACGTAGCCAATGCCGTGCTCGACGGTAGTGACGCCATCATGCTCTCGGGCGAAACCGCCGCCGGCTCTTATCCGGTAGAATCGGTCAATACGATGGTAAAAATTGCCATAGAGGCCGAGCGAGTTCGCAAAGATACCAATATCACCATGGCCCTTGATCAGCCAGCGATTTTTACGGCGTCGGGCGCGATTTGTCACGCTGCGATGCAGACGGCCGAAGACGTGAACGCCAAGGCAATCGTCGCTCCTACAATTAGTGGATCGACCGCGCGCCTGATTGCGGCATTCCGCCCGGCGGTGCCGCTGGTTGCTGTCACGCCCAGCCCCATGGTGCAGCGCCGTCTTTGCCTCTACTGGGGCACCTATCCGTTACTCACGCGCCGCTTGAGCAACACCGACGAAGTCGTGACTGACGCCATCTCCATTGCGCAGAAGCATGGCTATATCAACGAAGGCGACACCGTGGTGCTGACGGCGGGCGTCGTCGGCAGCGTGCGTAGCGCAACCAACTTGATGATGGTGCGTACGATTGAGCAAGTGGTAGCCCGTGGCACGGGATTGGGACAGCGTGAGGTTGCCGGGACCCTCGTCCACCTGAATCCTCCTCTGACGGAGGACGATCTCGCCGTTGGTCCTCAGGACATCGTGTTTGGTGAATCCATCGACCGCAGCTGCGTGCGCGTAATCCAGCGTGCCGGCGGCTTGATTACTGCCGATCAAGGATTGGACAGCCCGGGGGCGATTGCCGCTGTCGAGCTTGGTATTCCAGCCGTTATTGGCGTGGGTGATGATATCCACAACCTGACGCCGGGCGAAAAGGTCATTCTCGATACGACCAGCGGCCGTGTCATCAAGTGGAACAAATAGCCTCGTCTGAGCAGGCGTTGTAGCATGCCGTCAGTCAAACCTTGACGGGAACCTCATTGCCCGCTTCGCGAATGGCACGCGGCACATCGACCAACGGCAAAAGCACCAGACCAGCAATAAAGAAAATCGCCACCGACAGAATGGCAATCCGATAGCTGCCCGTAAACTGGAGAGCCAGTCCAAAAAAGAGGGGGCCCAACCAGCTCGTTCCCCGTTCGCTTACCTCGTACAGGCTGAAGTACTCCGACTCTTGACCGGCAGGAATCATCTGCGAAAAAAGCGACCGGCTGAGGGCCTGGCTCCCTCCAAGCACGATCGCAATGATGCCGCCCATCACAAAAAACTGACGCTCGGTTTGGAGAAAGCCATAGGCATAGACCACTGTCGCCGTCCAAACCACCAGACTGAGCAGAATGGCGCGCTTGGCGCCCATCCAGCGCGCCAGATAGCCAAAGAGCAACGCTCCGCCAAAGGCCACAAATTGCACCATGAGAATCAGCGAAATCAAGGAAGATTCTTCCAGGCCTAGTTCCTGCGCGCCAAATTGAGAGGAGAGAGCGATGACGGTCTGAATGCCGTCATTGTAGAGCAGATAGGCGACGAGGAAGAGCAGCGTCTGTGGATATTGGGGCAGAGTACGCAGCGTGTGCCCCAACTGCTTGAAGCCGACGGTCACGTAGCGCTCCCCAGGTTGCAGGGAGCGCTGGGATGCCCGAGTCCGCAACGCCAGTAGCGGAATGACTGTAAAGATCGCCCACCAGATGCCGGCAGAAGCCAGGCTGATACGTACAGCATGACTGGCAGACAGACCAAAGCGATCAGCCTGTAGAAAGAGAGCGAGATTCGCCGCCAGCAGCAGCCCCCCGCCCAGATAGCCCAATGCCCAGCCCTGGGACGAGACGCGATCCGCGATCATCCGGGCTCGAAATGTCCGGCAGGAACGCGTTGTAAAAGACCATCGCCGCGCCAAAGCTCAGGTTGGCCAGCAAGAAAAGCGAGCCGCCGAGCAGATAGTTGTCGCCATTAAGAAAGTAGAGCCCCATGGTGGCAAAGGCCCCTAGATAAGCAAAGAAGCCCAACATCTGTTTCTTGAGGCGGGTGTAATCAGCGATTGCGCCCAAAACAGGCAAGAAAAATACCTGCAACAGCACGGAGAGCGAAACCATAAAGGGGAAAAAGGAGTCGGCCAAAACGGTCACACCCAGTGGATGCACGTAGCCTGCTGCATCCGCTGCGTTTTGGGTGACGGTAGTCAAGTATGGGCCCAGAAAGACCGTCACGACTGTGGTTGAAAAAGCGGAATTCGCCCAGTCGTAGAAATACCACCCAACCTGCTCCCGTCGGCTGTATGTCTGAACGGCGCTTTCGCCTGTCGTCATCGTACTTCCCTTCCGGCACGTGACCCTGACCACTGAATATTATGGAGACGAAGACTATTGTCATCCAACGGCACGATGTGTGGCAAACATTGCGAATCGGAGCGCCAGCAAAAAGACAAGCGTTGTAAATGGGATTTCGAAAATCCCATTTACAACGCTTGTCTTTTTGCTGGCAGTAGTAATTTTACAGCCGATGCGGCCGCAAAGGGCCTATCGTTAAGCCGGAACCGGAAAATTAACGACCACTTCCAGCACTTCGTCACGTGTACGCGCCTGCAGTTCTTCGTCGAACGGGCTGCGGGCAATCGCCGCAATCCAGCGACCGATCTGTTCGAACTCAGCCTCTTTCATCCCGCGCGAGGTGGCGGCTGGGCTGCCCAGGCGAATGCCGCTGGTTACCATGGCCGGCTTGAGATCAAAGGGAATCATATTCTTGTTGCAGTGAATGGCCGCATTGTCGAGCGCCTGCTCCACGACCTTACCGGTGATCTCATTGCCGTCCGCGTCTTCGCCCAGCACGCCCAAGTCCACGAGCATGAGGTGGTTGTCCGTCCCGCCGCTGACGATGCGCAGGCCTTCAGCCTCCAGCGTGCAGGCAAGCGCTTGAGCATTGGCCAGCACCTGCTCCTGGTAGGACTTGAAGCCAGGCTGCAGCGCCTCTTGAAAAGCGACTGCCTTGGCTGCAATGACGTGCATGAGAGGACCGCCCTGTGTGCCGGGGAATACAGCCCGATCGATTTTCTTGGCGAGCGTTTCCTTGCAGAGGATCATGCCGCCGCGCGGGCCACGCAGAGTCTTGTGGGTCGTCGTCGTCACGACGTCACAGTGGGGAACAGGATCGGGATGCAGACCCGTTGCGATCAGCCCCGCCACGTGGGCCATGTCCATCATCAGCAGGGCGTCGACTTCATCAGCAATCTGGCGCAGACGCGGATAATCGAAGAAGCGCGGATAGGCGCTGGCGCCGGCTACGATTAGCTTTGGTTTGTGTTCGGCGGCCAGGCGCGCAATTTCGTCGTAGTCAATGCGCTCGGTTTCGGGATCCAGACCGTAGTGGACAAAATTGTAGAGCTTACCCGAGCTATTCAGATGGAACCCATGGGAAAGGTGGCCGCCGTGGTCCAGCTTGAGCGCCAACACGGTGTCGCCGGGCTTGAGCAGTGCCAGATAGACGGCTTCATTTGCCTGAGCGCCGGAATGGGGCTGCACATTGGCATGTTCTGCGCCAAAGAGTTCTTTGGCGCGAGCGATTGCCACCCGCTCGGCCACGTCTACATAGACGCATCCGCCATAGTAGCGCCGTCCCGGATAGCCCTCGGCATACTTGTTCGTGAGCACGCTGCCTACCGCCGCCAAAACCGGTGCGGATGTATAGTTCTCGCTGGCGATTAATTCGATACCGGCAAACTGTCGCTGGCGCTCCAATTCGATCGCTTCAAAAATCTCCGGATCGGCCTCAGCCAGCAACGCGCGGATCCGGCGTTTCGAGCCAGGGAGCTAATTCTTCCGTCAATCTCTTTTCGACTGCAGGAGAGATTGTTGCCATTGTTTCTCCTCCTTATCACAGCTGATCATTCAGCAAATCAAACGATTATTGTCAATTCCCAAGCCTTCAATTATCGATCATTTTACCGTAGGTAGACCAAAAAGCAGCCATTTTCCAACAACCAACACGGGGACGTCTTCACCTGATCCGCAAAGAAAAAGAGATGACATAGATGTCATCCCTTTTTGATGGATTCTGCAATGTAGAGCGGGGCGATAACTAGCTGATATGAGTTTCTAACCGGCTCTTGAGCTGCGGCTTCGGCTGGTAGCCAACGATGCGGTCAACCGGCTCGCCATTCTTAAAGAGCACCAGGGTCGGAATGCTCATCACGCCATAGGCCATCGCCGTACTTTGGTTATGGTCCACATCGAGCTTACCGATGACCAGATCGCCATCCATCTCTTCGGCGAGTTCTTCCAGAATCGGAGCGATCATCTTGCACGGTCCGCACCATTCTGCCCAGAAATCGACCAGCACCGGCTGATCGGCGTTGATGACTTTTTCGTCAAAGTCCTGATCGCTTACTTCAATAGGACTACTCATTTCACGCTCCTTAACTTTGTGACTCGTAGTTATAATCGGTATGCAAGGCAATATCCTGCGCACGGAATTGATCTATTGTATGCCGATACTCTGTTGTACTCCAAAAAGGGAAAAGGTAGCCGTAATTGGGGCTACAAAAGACCAATCCGCCTTCTCGTGGCGTATCAAACGTTGGCGTGGTCACTTCAACCGAAGCCGAGGGCAGGGTATACTGGCATCGCAGTCGTGATGCTTGCTGCCATTCGCTGGCAGCTAGAGTTGACTACAAGAATCCACCGCATCATTTTTATGGAAATGGGGGAGAATATGACCAACCAACTAGCAGAGTTACGTGCAGCTGGCCAGAGTGTCTGGCTCGACTTCATTGAACGCGGCATGCTCGAATCGGGTGAGCTGGCAGACCTGGTCGCAAAAGGCGTCGCCGGCGTCACGTCTAACCCGACGATCTTTCAGGCCGCCATCAGTAAGAGCGACGCGTATGCCGAAGATCTCGCTGAACTGGCTGACAGTGATGCTGACGCCAAGACATTGTTCGAAGCGCTGGCCGTGGCGGATATTCAGGCTGCGGCCGACGTGCTGCGTCCCGTTTACGACGCCAACAAGGGCCACGACGGCTTCGTCAGTCTGGAAGTTGCACCGGATCTGGCGTATGACACCCAGGGCACCATCAATGAGGCGCGCCGCCTCCACGCCATGGTCGATCGCCCCAACCTCATGATCAAGGTACCGGCCACCGAGCCCGGTCTGGAAGCCATCCGCACGCTCATCGCCGACGGCATCAACGTCAACGTGACGTTAATCTTCAGCCTGGATCGCTATCTTGCAGTCAAGGATGCCTATATCAGCGGATTGGAAGCCGGCAGGCCGCCGGCGAGCCCATCGACCAGATTGCTTCAGTGGCCAGTTTCTTCGTCAGCCGCGTCGACGCCAACATTGACGCCCGGCTCGAAAAATTGCGTGCCGACAATCCGGAGCAGGCCGAGACATTCGACGCCCTCCTTGGCCAGATCGCTGTGGCGAATGCCCGGCTTGCTACGCTCAATTTGAAGAGGCTTTCGCCGGCGAGCGCTGGGACAAGCTAGCAGTCGATGGACGTGGGTGCAGCGGCCGCTTTGGGCCAGCACCAGCACCAAAAACCCTGATTACCCCGACTTGCTTTATGTCGAAACGTTGATC
>CAWEEJ010000075.1:0-4981 GCA_963807905.1 uncultured Chloroflexia bacterium
TCGTTCGTCACAATGTCTTGGTCCGCTCCCAGCGTTGGGGCCTGGCTGTGCCTGCTCGAGCTCTGCGTAATAGTCCGTCAATTCCGGGACTTCATCAAACGGGTCACGCTCGGCGAAAGGCTCTTCCTCGTCTTCTTCTGGTTCTGGGAGGGTGTCGAGTGGCAAGCGCAAGCCGATCGGCGAGTCGCCGGGAATCAAGAACAGTTCTGGACGGCGTAAGGGCCACGGCGAACTCTCCCAGGCCGTGCGCTCTTCGTGCCAGCGCACGGGGAGTACATAGCCGACGGGCGTCTCCATCCCCTGCTCTAGCAGGTGTGCCAGCTTGCGCCGTTCGCCTGAATCGGATAAATCGGCCTGGGCGGGATCGACGTTGACCGGAATCTGCCCCTCCTGCCAAAGAAAGTAGAAGAGATCCTCATACGCAGGCATGAGGTACTCCTGCCCCCAGGCCGAGCTGCTCGCCGACTGCCGGCCAAACCGGGCTGCAATGTCCGGGCCATGACCGTAGTCCGTGTCGATGTCGGCGAAGAGCGTGTCGTTATGCCAAAGGGGCACGCCGTCCGTCCGCCACATCGCCGCCAGCTTCCAACCGGCAGCGCTTCCCCGGATACCACTTGCCCTGGCCGTCATGCAAGATGCCGCCCTGACCAAAGGTGTGGCGCAGCCGGCGGATGAGATCACCGGCCAGCTCGCGTTTATGAGGACCGTCGGCGGTCGTGTTCCATTCGTCTGCTTCCATGTCATAGATCGGGACAAAGGTTGGTTCGCCGCCCATGGTCAGGCGAACATCTTGTGCGTCCAGTTCGGCATCGACGGCGTGCCCCAACTCCTCAATCGTCGCCCATTGAGCCTCCGTATAGGGCAAGGTAACACGTGGATCTTCGTGGATACGCTCGACCGTATTGGAAAAGGAAAAGCTTGTCTCCACTGGTTCAACGCCGCCGGTGACGGGCGCAGCGTGACCGGGTCCGGCGTGCACGCCAGGGGAATGTGACCCTCACCGGCAAAAAGCCCTGATGTAGCGTCCAGGCCGATCCAGCCCACGCCGGGGATGTAAACCTCGGCCCAGGCGTGCAGATCGGTGAAATCTGCGACGGGACCGCTGGGACCATCCAGCGACTCCTGGTCGGCGGTGAGCTGGACGAGATAGCCCGAGGCGAAGCGTGCGGCCAGCCCCAGGTGACGCAGCGCCTGTACCAGCACCCAGGCCGAGTCTCGACAGGATCCATTGGCCCTGCCCAGCGTCTCTTCGCAACTCTGGATGCCTGGTTCCATGCGGATGTTGTACGCAATGTCGCGCCAAAGTCGCTGATTGAGTGCGACGAGAAAATCGATGATTGGGGTTTCCGTTTTCCGATCGACTGCTGCAACCCACTCACGCAGGCGCGGGCCGTCCTCGCTGATTTCAAGGTAGGGAGCGAGTTCTTTGGCTTCTTGTGCGCTGTACGCAAAGGGATAGGTTTCCGCATATGCTTCAACGAAAAAGTCGAAGGGGTTGATCACCGTCATGTCCGCCACGACGTCGACCTCGACGTAGAGCTCGCTAACTTTTTCCGGGAAGACGACACGCGCCAGGAAATTGCCGAACGCGTCCTGCTGCCAGTTGATGAAATGCGGATCGGGGCGGATGGTCAAGGAATACGCTTCGATTGGCGTGCGGCTGTGGGGCGCTGGACGCAGCCGGAAAATATGCGGCGTCAACTCAACCGGGCGAGCGTACCGATAGTGCGTCTTGTGATTGATGGCAACGTGAATCGACATGGAGTTCTCCGGGGGCACCCGTCGTGACGGATGCCGTGACCGACTGGCACGGTCGGCGCGGCCGTGAGCGGTTTAGCGCATTCAATTCGTGGCTGGGGTCATCTTCGACGTGTCACGCCGCGCACGATGGGGCATTGATCAAGGGAGGGAAGCAATGCCTTGCTCGACGCCAGGCGCCTCCGGCTCCAGATGGGCCTGAATTGTATAGCGGTTGCAGCGAGATCACAAATGGTCGGTCCAGGATGGGTGCATACCACATTTTGGGGGCTACTCTAGAGAAAGCGATTAGTCCGTTCGTGCACCGCCCCCAAAATGGGATGCACCCGCCCTGGATCGTTGATTGCTTACTGTTCATCCCTTTTGAATCATGCTACACTCGTCAAAGCTTTTTGCCGGGTTCAAGATTAGTTGTGCGGAGCCTGGCCAGGCCAAGAGAGTGAGAAACATGACGTCGGAATCGGGGCAGCAAGTAAGGGCAATCGCAGCAGAAGACGCGACAGACGGTGAAGCGACCGCAGGCACGGAGACAACGCCGCGCGCATTGCACGATCAGTCCTGGTTGACCTCACTGCTGCGCCCGACCCTCATTACGATGATGGTCGCGTGTATCAACGTGGCGCTGGGCGCGTTTCTCCACCGCTTTCTGCCCACGGCCCCCGCCGGTTACTTCTCACTGATTGTGCTTGTCAGCGTGGTGGCCTCGATTGTGGCCTGCTCATCGACAGCCTGGTTGGCCCAGCCCAATCAGCGCCTTAGCCGTACGGTGGCCTACCCGCGGCTGAATTTGGACTGCTGGTCATGTTGGCCCGCCTGGGCATCTGGTTTCTGGCCGGCACGCGCCCCAGCATGACCGAGTTTTTCGTCAATCCAGTCGACAGCTTCTTTGATGGCTACTTTCTGGTGGCCGCCATGGTTGTAGCTGTCTCCTGGTGGTGGTCCATCGAGTTTAGCGGCGATCTGCTGGCGATGGCGCTGCAAGCTGATGAGCTTTATGCGCTGGAGGGAACAGAGCGCAGCCGCCTTGACATGGCACGCCCGACCGGCACCAATCGCCAACTGCTGCTCGATCGCTTTGTGGGGCGTTGGATGGTCGGCGGCTTGCTCATGATCATGCTGGCCGCCGGCTCGCAGATCGACACCACCGCCGAACGCGCCTGGGGCCTCTTCGATCAGCAGATCGATCCCATCGTCATTTCAGCCATCATCCTCTATTTTTTCATCGGGTTGATCTTGATTAGCCAGGGACAGCTGGCCATTCTCCGCTCGCGTTGGACGCTGGAGCGTGCGCCGGTTAACGATTCGATTCTGCGCAACTGGCCCACCTATGTGCTGTTGCTCCTGGGGCTCATTGGACTGGTTGCAGCCTTACTGCCCCTGGGCGGTACCTTTCGACTGTCGCAAATCCTGGCGTTTTTCATAAACGGGATCTATTTTATCGTCCTGCGCATCTACCAATTTATCTTCTTTCTGCTCCTGCTCCTGCTTTCGCTTTTGCCCTTTAGCGAGTCGCCTGAAACCCCACCGGATGTCGCCCCTCCCCAGCCGATGGAACCGCCGGCCCCTTTCGATGGATTGCCTCTCTTTGCGGAATGGACCGGCGGCGTGCTCTTTTGGACGATGACCGCAGTCCTGTTGATTTATGCTGCAACGATTTACTTCAACCGCAACGGCAGCAACAATGTCCTGACCCAGCTTTGGCTGCGGTTAAAAGCATTTTGGCTCCGCTTTTTCGGCTCGTTTCAGGCCTGGCAATCTGCCCGCGTTGGCAACGGAGGGGGCGACCCGGCGAACGCCAACGTGCGGCGCTTTCGCCTGAGTGAATGGTTCGATCGCCTGCGCAATGGCAGCCTGACGCCGGAGCAGCAGGTACGCTACTACTATCTCAGCATGCTGGAACAGGCGGAAAAAATCGGTACGGCGCGTACCCGATCTGAGACTCCCTCACACTTCGCGCCGCGCCTGGAAAGCGCACTACACGACGTGGATGAAACCGACGAGTCGCGGCCGCGGCTGATGACGCAGCGTTGGCGCGCCAGACAGAGGCAGCGATAGAAACCCTGACCGCAGAGTTTGACGCGTGCGCTACGCCGGCGCCGAGGTTGCGACTGATGAGGCCGATCGCCTTTCTCTGCTATGGCAGCAGATCCGTCAGGCAATGGGGCGTTGACCGTCCGTTTCGGCTGCTTTTTTCTCCCTTGACGCCCGATTTCGACCTTGCTATAATTTTAGGCGCACACAAACTTTAACTGGATGTGTTTTTCTGCCTTATTTTCTTCCCTGGCAGCCCCCTCACCTACAACACGTCCAACCACCACTCGGAGCAGCGTGCGATGTCGGAGTCAGAGCAGATGCAGCCAAGCGTCGAAAACGGCGCAATAGGGCAAGATGCAGATCTCGATCTCTTCAAGAAATACCTTGAAGAAGATCTGCCATTGGACATGCCTTCGCGGGGTGATCTCTGTCAGGGTGTCATTGTTGAGATTCGACCCAATGAAGTGCTGGTCAATGTGGGCAGTAAGCGGGATGGCGTGGTTCCACAATCAGACCTGTCGCGCCTGGATCCTGACTTCGTCAAGAGCCTGGAGGAAGGCCAAACCATTGATGTTGTGATCAGCCGCCATTCTGATGATGACGCACTCTTTTTGCTCAGCATGGCCGATGCCTTGCAGCGCCGGGATTGGGTGCAGGCTCAGGAATTGCTCGATAGCGGTGAGACGACCATTCATGAAGTAGTCGGTTACAACAAGGGCGGCTTGACCGTTCAGTTCAATCATCTACACGGTTTTGTGCCCACGTCGCACGTAGTGGACATGCCGCGCAACATGAGCGAGGAAGAGCGCCGTCAGGAATTCGAGAACCACATTGGCGAGGAGATGCGCCTCAAGGTTATCGAGGTAGAGCGCCGCCGTCGTCGGCTGGTCATGTCGCAAATGTTGGCAGAGCAGAATACCCGCGCCATGCGCAAGGAAGAACTCTTTGAAACACTACAGATGCGTGACGCGTGCCGGAGGGCGCCGTGCGCAGCATTCGTCCCTTTGGCGCCTTTGTCGATATCGGCGGCGCCGACGGTCTGCTCCACGTCAGTGAGATCGACTGGGCGCCGGCTCAAGCATCCGCGCGGCAACGTTCTGAATATCGGCGACAAGGTCCAGGTAGAAGTGATTCGTCTGGATCCCGAGCGCCATCGCATCGCCCTCAGCCGTAAGCGCACCCTCCCCAA
>CAWEEJ010000076.1:0-33969 GCA_963807905.1 uncultured Chloroflexia bacterium
ACCCAACTTCATGGTGCTGGAGTTCCACTGGCTGCATCGTGACTACTGGACGACCATCATCCAAGAAAAGACGGACATTATCCAGGACGGCTTCATCACGCTCAGCGATCGCCCCGGCATTGGCCTGGAGCTGGACGAGGAAGTCGCCCGCCAATACCAGGTTCCCGGTACAACATGGTTTGCCTAGCGAGCAATCCCGTATGCTTGACAGCATAGAAGCACGCCAGAATTGCGCAGAGCGTTTCAAACAAAACACAAATCATTCCCTACTTGACAAGCGTGACGCAGCGTGTTATACTGGGTTTGTAACGCAGCGTGTCACGAAGCTGCTCATTTGGTCAATTAATGGGTGCGGCCAGGCCGCCAACATTCCATAAGGGAAACGAGGAGTACAAGATGAACGTCAATATTGATCTGCGCAATCTTCAGGAGCAAGTCGGTGAGAACGGCGATCAGGTACGCAAGTACGCCCACAAGGCGGCCCTGGCGTATACCGGTCTCTGGGCCATGGCCTATGATTCAGCGAAGTCCGGTTTGGAAGGCAGCAAAGAGTTGCTGGACAAGGCTGAGAAGCGCGGTGAAGAGGTCGAAACGGAACTGAGCAAGCAGTACAGCAAGTACTATGATCAGGCCATGCAGGAATTCCAGAAACTACAGGGACGCGCTGGCGACGTCGTAGACCTGGAAGAGGTCAGCAAGAACGTAACCAATGTCGTAAGCGACAATGCCAAGGTCGTCCAGGACAATGTCGGCAAGGTGATGAGCAAGGTTGGCCTTCCCTCCCGCGTCGACGTACCAGAGGTCGTGATTGAAGTGAGCGTGAATGGTGAAGAAGTCTCGCCGCCGCTGCCCGATTACGAAGAACTGACGGCCAAGGAACTGGTCGCCAAGTTCGACGATATGACCGTGGAGCAACTGCAGGTCATCCGCGCATACGAGGCCGGCGCCAAGAATCGCGTTACGGTCCTGCGCGACATCGATGAACGCCTGAGCGAAGCCGTCGTCGCCTAACCGGCGTCGATTGATGCGCAAAGAAATACGCAAAGAGGGGAGGCAGGCCATTGTGGCTGCCTCCCCTCTTTAGTTGTCAGACGCAGTTGTCGTCCCCAAAAACATGAGCCGCCCGCTCATACCGGGTAAGGACAGGCTTATGCAATGGGATCGGCGCCGATCATGAGGCTGATCACTTCATCGCTGGTGGTGTCGCGGATCATCAGCTCGCCGACTTTCCTGCCCCGACGCATGACGATCGCGTGGTCGGCCACGGCAAAGACGTCCTGTAGGTTATGGCTGATGATAATGACCGGGACCTGGCGCTCACGCAGGGTGTGTACCAACTCAAGTACCTTGCGCTGCTCGGGCACGGCCAGGGCTGCGGTTGGCTCATCCATAATGACCAGTTGTGCATTCCAGTAAACGGCCCGGGCAATCTCAACCGCCTGGCGCTGACCACCCGACATCTCGCGAAACGCCCGTCAGGCCCGGAATATGGATATCCAACTGATCCAGCACCTTCTCCGACTCCTCGAGCATCAGTTTGCGGTCGACCTGCTTGAAGAGCCCAGCATGCGCTCGATCTGTTCCCGGCCCAGAAAAATGTTGATGCTTGCATCCAGGTTTTCGCATAGCGCGAGATCCTGGTAAATGGTCTCTATACCGAGCTGCCGCGCCAAAAGCGGAGACGCCATTGTAATCTGATTATTACCGAGATAGACATGGCCTTCGTCAGGACGGTAGACGCCGGAGATCATCTTGATCAGCGTCGACTTGCCGGCGCCGTTGTCGCCGACCAGTCCAACAACCTCGCCCCGATAGAGATCCAGGCTTACGTCATCCACTGCGGTGAGACCGCCAAAGCGTTTGACCAGATTCTTGACCTGAAGCGCCGGTGTGGGTTGTGTGCCTTCTGTATTCATGCTTGCCTCCTAGCCACGGGCCACGCGTTTACGCGCCTGGTCAAGGAGTACAGCCAGAATAATGACGACACCGACGGCGATGAATTGCCAGAACGGGTTGACGGCTAGGATGACCAGACCGTTGGCCAGTACCGCAATAATTAAGGCGCCAATCAGTGTGCCGACCATTGTCCCGGCCCCACCAAAGAGGGAGGCACCTCCAATCACGACGGCTGCAATCGAATCGAGCAGCAGCGCATCGCCGGCATTGGCCGCGCCGTTGGTGAAACGCGTGTTGTAGATCAATCCGGCAAAGCCCGCAAAAACCGCGGCCAACACATAAATCATGGTTAGCTGGCGCGCCACCGGAATGCCGGCCCGACTTGCGGCCCTTTGTTGCCACCAATGGCATAGGTGTGCAGCCCAAACTTCGTACGCGACAGCAACAAGTGTGCGCCAACAATTAGCACGATCATGATGATGACGACAAAGGGCATAAAGCCCTGCAACTCACGCATCTGGGTACGCTCAATTCCGGCCGGTGGGGCCAGAAAGGACCAGCCAAGCTCCGGATGAAAGTAGGCAAGATAGCCATTGCCAATCCGTCCAATTCACGAAACTGAATCGGAACCGGCATGCCGCCCGAAAACAAAAAAACCTACGCCGCGTGCAATCCCGAACATGCCAAGCGTTGCGATAAAGGGCGGAACATCGAATTTTGCAATGAGCAAGCCATTCACGAGGCCGGCAACAATGGCGGCCAGAATGCCGACCACCAAGCCGGCCAACATAGGCAGCCACAGCGGCATCCGGGCGCCATGCTGCTAATCACGAGCGCCGACACAACAGAGACCATGCCCATCACATAGCCTGTAGACAGATCGATGCCGGCAGCAATAATGACGAACGTTTGGCCAAAGGCCAGGATTGCGAGAATGGCCATATGGCCCAGAATATTTTGGAAATTCGTCAGGCTCAGAAAGCCTTGACCCGTAATTGAAAAGAAAATGACGAGGATGGCCAGAAAGATCCAGGCCCCGACTACACCGAGAATCTCAATCCAGCTGCGTGAGCTGGTCGAACTCGGAGTGTTTGATTCCACTTCTGCTGTTGTCATGTTGCCATTCCATGCGCTGGCGCGGTAAATGTTGACGGAGGTCTGTACGTCGCATCTGACATACAGTCCTCCGGATCCCATCAAGCTCGTGTGGGCGAGCGCAAACCTACTGTCTCGTCAGACGATTAATAGATGAACGGGCTACATAGCAAACCGTTCGCACGAAGGCGTGTCCACCAAGCAATCCCTCAGATCAAGCTCGACGAGACTTAGCATCATTCACTGCTGTAGATGGCGTTTTGCGCCTCTTCCGTATCTACGTTGTCACGCGTGATGATAACGTAGCCGGTCGGCCAGCGAGCCGGAATCTGATCTTCACTGCCCTCAAGCGCCAGCAGCGAGTACTCGACGCACTTCTGGCCCATCTCGTAGGGCAGCTGGGCGATGACAATATCGACAACTTCGTTGCGCAGGTCCTCGATAGCTGCTTCAGGCGCATCGAAAGCCGCCACACGTACGACGCCAGTCAGGCCGGCATTAGCGACTGCCTGGGCAGCACCCTGGGCACTGAAGAGGTTGGTCCCGAACACGGCACTAATTTCGGGGTCACGCTGCAGTACGGCGGAGGTTTGTTCAGCAGCCGTAGCTGCACTGTTGTCATTGTAGTCTACGCCAGCAAGTTCAACCGCACCATTGGTGGCTTCAATCGCCTCAATACAGCCCTGTTCACGCTGATCAGTTGTGCTGATGCCAGGAGTCACGTTCTGAATGTACAGCTTGCCTTCGCCGCCAATCTCTTCAATGATCGACTCACAGGCAATCTGGCCGCCTTGCACGTTGTCAGAGCCGACATAAGAAAGCGGGAAGGTGATCGGGCCATTCTCGTAGTCGCCGTCACCGATGAAGGTATCGACAGAGATAATCGGAATACCGGCATCATTGGCGCGTTGCATGGGCTCAACCATGGCCTGCACGTCAGTGGCCGCAATGCAAATGGCATCCACGCCACGGAAACCATGGCGTCGAGGATCGGCGTCTGCTGGACCGGATCGAATTGCGACGGACCATCGGCGATGGCATTGACGCCAGCTGCTTCAGCAGCTGCACGCAGACCCCGCTCCATGGTAATGTAGAAGCCGTCGCCGGCCACGCCATAGACAAGGGCAACGGTTGGCGCATCCCCTTCGGCCTCAGCTTCACCCTCTTCCGCAGGCGCCTCGGTCGCTTCGGCTTCGCCTTCTTCGGCCGGGGCTTCGGTGGCTGCTGCGTCGCCGCTGTCGGCGGGCGGGGCAGCGGGCGCGGCGCACGCGCTAAAGACGAGCGCCAGCACGGCGACCAGTCCCAGTAGTGCATAGGACATCATGGAACGACGGTGCATTCGCATAGAGCATTCTCCTTCGTGGGTATAAAATTGGACAGACGGCTTCGAGACAACCGGGGCAGAATTTCGTCAATTCTGTTGTTAAGAATAGCATGCCTGCCCGTGGTTGTCAATTACTTTGGATTTCCATCCATTTCCGCGATTTTATTCGCCTGCGTAATAGTTTGCATAGGGTAACGATAGGCAAATGTATGCCAAAGACCGTCACTGCTCGTATTGCGGCGCGGATTTTCTGCGTGACGCCGGCTGGCCGCGCCAGTGTATGGTCTGCAAGCATGTGAGCTACCGCAATCCACTGCCGGTTGTGATCGTACTCGTCCCAGTTGTCATGGCATCTGGCACAGGAGTGCTGCTGATCAAGCGAGGAATTGCACCGCAGGCAGGGCGCTTCGCTTTACCGGGCGGATTCATTGAAAGCGGGAAAGTTGGCAGACCGGTGGCAGTACGAGAGCTGTATGAAGAGGCAAATGTAGAGATCGATCCGCAGGACTCACCGTAAGAAGTGTTTTCAGCGCACCGGATGATACGCTCATTCTTGCAACCCAGAGCGCTCCGATCGCTGGCCGATGCGCTCGGCGCCTTTACGCCAAGCGAAGAATCTGTTGCGTGTGACGTCGTCCTCGACCCGATTGAACTGGCCTTTCCTTTTCATACTCAGATGGTACGCGAGTTTCTTGCGGACGGAACTGCGGGGGAATGACAATAAATTGGCCAGATGCGAACTTTGGTAAAACCTAAGAGTCCTACACCGTCCGCACCTGGCCAATTAACAGCGCTTACTCAGTCGCTGCGACCAACCGCACCGTCATTTCCATTTCATCACTGATCAAGTCATCCCCCAGATCAGAGAAGAAGGCTCCGGATCCGTAGCGCACATCATAGATCGAGCGATCGACCACGATGTCTGCAGTGGCGTCAAGCATTGCCCCATCGACAGCTACATCGGTCACAAACGCAATCTCGTCTGTCGTGTCCTTGATTGTCAGATCAGCCACGACTGCATACTGGTTTTCAACCTCAGTTGGCTCGGCAGACTTGATCACGAGCGTTGCCGTCGGATAGGTTTCTACACCGAAGAATTCATCCGAGTTGAGGTGACCGGTCAACATGTCCAACATATTGCCTGTCTGGCTGGTCGGCGCGATCGTCGTCATGTCGATCACAACGTCCCAAGGCGAAGCTGCTGCCGCAAAGTGAATTGGTCCTCGGCAATATCAACGGCCTCTTTTCGACGCGCCATCGGCTTTGGAGCCGAATGCATACAACTGGCAGCTCGGGTCCACAACAAATAGCCCCCCTCGCCATCGGCAGACGCGTTGCCGCCGCTGTTTCTTCCATTGCTTGTTGTCTCGCTTTCTCTGCCACGGAATCGGCTGCAGGTAGGCTGGCTCCTCTTCCTGAACGGCCGGAGCAGGTGCGGCGCACGCTGCGAGAAGCGCGAGTGCGGTCATACGGCGAAGATCAAAATAAACTTGGATACATGGCGTTTCCTTGTCGTTGATTACGCTTCAACGGGACAGTCTGCCAGAATTGCACTTATGTCAACTTTTAGGTAATTTGCATTAGGTGGCAGGTTCCAGTCTGTGTCAAACTCTTCCGCCGCGTAGCCCGCCACGGTAGCGTCCAATGTGGTGATGAGAAGGCCATTCCCAAAGGGATCCTTGAGCGTCAACCCATCTCCTACCGTCTCAAATGGCATGCCGGCGCTGCGCAACCCGGTTTGCAGATCCAGCAACGCTGCTTGATCGGGCAATTGCAGCGTGACGGAAGCGAGCCCGATTGCATTCTCGGGCGGCGGCGGCGCGCCCACACCGGCCCAAGTATTGAGGCCAACATGGTGGTGGTAGCCGCCTGCGGAAACGAGGACGCGCTCTGGCCGTAGCGCATCATGCGTTCAAAGCCCAGGAGATCGCAGTAGAATCGCTCTGCCTCTGCCAAGTCGCCCACGTGTAGATGCACGTGTCCCATCCTGCTGGCAGCAGGCAATGCCTGCCAAGGCTCGTCGATGGAATCCGCTTCCTGCATCAAGTTCCCTACATTCAGCGGAATCGTGGCCATTTCCAACGACCCGTTGCGATAGGGCCACTGGTCACGTGGACGATCTGCATAGATCTCAATCCCGTTTCCGTCCGGATCTGCCAGATAGAGCGCCTCGCTAACCAGATGATCTGACGTGCCCTGTAGTGGATAGCCCGTCCCGGTAAGGTGACGCAAGGCGACGGCCAAATCGGCGCGCCGGGGGAGCAGGATCGCAAAGTGATAGAGCCCGGTTGTACGTGGAGGCCGCGACACTGCATCCGGGAAGGTACCCAGGCGCAACAATGGCTCGTCCACGCTGGCGCCCAGCCATGCGCCGGCTTCATCCTGCTGCAACACGCGGATGCCAATCACCTGCCGATAGAAATCTAGCGCGGCGCGCTGGATTACCTGTGCGCAAATGGATCGCGCCGATTTGGGCTGCCGGGTGAATTGCCATGGGGCTCATCTCCTCCTGACTTGCTGTGTCACGCAGTTGCTTACCTGTCCATCGACATGCAAAGCATAGCGCAGGGGCGTCCCTTCAAACGTCCTCTCGCCCGGATCAATGCCGTCCCATGTGAGCCATTCCGCTCCCAAATTGCATGGAATACCACTTGGAATCCGCCACTCCACGGCCTATAATGGCGCTATGCCGCATTTACGCTTCTATCTCCTCGGTCCACTACGATTTCAGCGCGCGGATCAGCCTGTCGACTTCCCAATTAGAAAAATGCAGGCCCTCCTGGCCTATCTTGCGGTTACGGCAACCGCCCAGCCGCTGATCATCTACTCGACCTTCTCTGGCCGGAGAGCCATCCGGAGGCTGCACGCAAGAACCTGCGCAATGGATTGTGGCAGGTCGGCCGGACGCTCGGCGATGACGTCGTCCTCGCAACGGGCGACACGCTACCCTGGCGGGCGATATTTGGTGTGACGTCGCCGAGTTTGCGGCTCTTGATGCATGGACAGGACCCGGCCTACTGCCAGTCTCGACGCGACAGATGGAGGAAGCGACCCAGCTTTGGCGCGGCCCGCTGCTCGCGGAAATTCGCCTGAAATACGTGCCGGATTTCGAATCGTGGGTGCGCAATGAGCGGTCGCCGGCCTGGAGCAGGCCTACGTGACGGGCCTTACCCAGCTGTCGCCGGCAGGGAGAGGCACATGCACAATGGCAGGCAATTCATTTCCGCTCGGCCCAGCAGATCCTGCGCGTCGATGAGACGCAAGAATTTGCCCACGCGGCGTTGATGGAAGCGTACGCGGAACTGCGGCAGCGCAGCGCGGCCCTGCGCCAGTACGAGATGCTGCAAGCCATTTTGCGCAGGGAGTGGGAACGGAGCCGCTCGCCGAAACCCAGGCGCTTTACGCCCGGATCGCGGCGGTGAATTGATCGCGGTAGAGACGCATCCGCCTGCCCAATCCGTGGTCCCAACCCGGCACGATAGGTCCAGCCCCCCCTTCGTCGGCCGAATTCGCGAGACGACACAGTTGAATGAGGCACTGCAGAAGGCGGAACATGGACCCGCGCAAATCGTGCTGCTTTCCGGCGAACTGGGAATCGGAAGTCGACGCTGTGGCAGCACTGGGCCCAGAAGGTGGAGGCGACAAAAATCGTACTGACGACGCGTTGTCTCGAGTCGACGCGGGGCTTGCCCTTTGCGCCACTGGCCGCTCTTTTTGGCGCGAAGGGTCGTCTGCAACGGGTCGCCACACCGATTCACCCGTCGCGACGCTCTGGTTAACTGAGCTTTCGCGAGTGCTTCCGCAGTACGCGTCCTGCGCCCGTCCTTGCCAAACGCCATTCCCTTCCCGCCCGAAGAAGCGACGCAGGCTCTTTGAAGCATTTGTGCAATGCTTACGCGCCCTGTCCGCCCGTCCGCTTATTCTCTTTTTTGATGACCTGCACTGGGCCGACCATGCAACGCTCGACTGGCTGGGCTATCTGGCCGACCGGATGCGAGACGAGCCGCTGCTGCTTGTCGTGCCTACCGAACCCACGAAGCGCCGCCCGAACTTGTGAATTACGCGGCGAGTTGGGGACGAGATTATCAGCTCCGACGGCTGGGCCTGGAGCCGCTCACGCATGCTGAGACGGCAGCACTGGTTGCAGCACTGGCCGGTGATACAAGCATGACCGACTACCTGCACGACCAGAGTGGGGGCAACCCCTATTATCTCACCGAACTAAGCCGCATTCATCCGGATGGAAGACCAGCCGCCTTGCAAGAACTGCTTGCAGCGCGTTGGCGCGGCCTGCCCGATCCAGCGCAACGCCTACTGCAGGCGGCGGCGATTCTTGAACCGACGATCACGTTGGCGATGTTGCAGGAGGTCAGCCAGCGAAGCGAGGACGCGGCCCCGATGCCCTGCACTGCTGCAAGCGACCGGCTAAAGAGCGTGGCGCCCAAGTATCAGTTCGCCCATCACCAGGGCCGGCGTTGGACGCGACAGCGAGTCATGCCCGGCGCATCGCTTGTATTTCCGGGCAGCGGAGGCGCTGTTCGCGGTCCACAGTGACAAAGTCGACGCCAGTGCGGACAGCTGGCCCACCACTATGCCGAGGCCGATCAACCAGCGGAAGCGGCTCATTTCGCTGACTTAGCCGCCAACCATGCCGCCGAGATGGCAGCGATGTCAGAGGCTGTCAACTTTTACCGTCTCGCCGCCATGGAGGAGCCGACCACCGCCCGTCAGTTAGCGCTCGGTGAAGCGCTGCTCCATGTGCCCGGTCATCTGCAGGAGGCACGGGAGGTGATACAGGCTGCGTTCGTCGACTATGAGGCCGGATGATGAAACAGGGATGGTTCAGGCCGCGTTGATTTGGCCGTTAGTTATCTTTCTACGGAGGAAGGCGAACACATTCTGCCCTGGGCAACCCGTCTGCAGGCCGCTGCCGCCACGTCAGACAGCATCGAAGTAGAGGCGACGGCCCATTATCTACTTGCTGCCGGCAAGTTTCACACGCCCGGTCGTGTACCCGAGGCGGATGACCATTATCGGGCAGCTACAAGACTGGCAGACAACAACCGCCTCGTGGCTCAAATTGGACTGCAGAGCTGGTTTGGTTGGGGCAACTTTTCAGTCCAGCTTGGCGAGTTTTGGCCCGCCCAGATGAAATTTCAGCGTGCGCTTGAGATCGCGCAATCCGCCAATAACATCTATTTCCAAGCGTTAAGCTACAACAACCTGGCCTACGCGCGACTCTTGGTGGGACGACATTCTCGGCGCCCACAGCGCGATCGAAGCCGGATTGCGTTTTGTCGAACAGCATGCGCTCATGCGTCCCCGTCAATACCTCTACAGCACCCGGGGCGAAATTGCGTTGGCAGACGGTGCACTCGAAGAGGCCGAAGGTTGGTTTCTCCGTGGACAAGCGGAAGCGCGCACTTACGACAATCAAACCCAAGTCGCAAACATTCAGGCCCACTTGGGACGCGTGGCCCATGCGCAGGGCGATCTACGCGGCCGAAGAGTTGCTCACAACCGCAAGAGCTTCTGTGTCACAAGAACGCGCCTACTTTCTCCAGATCCAGATTGAGCTGTGGCTTGGTACGCTCTATCTCGACCAGGGCAATCCGCAAGCGACCCAAGCGATCATTGCGCGGACGCAGCAGCAATTGGCGCATGCCGAGCGAACAGCGCTGCATGGCAAGCTCGATGCGCTCACCAAACAGATGGTCGGGCAATGACGACTTCAGGATTGACGAGCCACACCCTGCTGCAGGCAGTCGAAGCGTTAAGCGCGCACGATCCCGATTTGGCCGCCATCGCGCCGCGGCATGGAGCGCCCCCGCTTTGGGCACACGAACCGGGCTTCCCGACACTGGTGCTGATCATCTTTGAGCAACAGGTCTCCCTCGCCTCAGCGGCTGCGGCCTTTCGGCGTCTGGAGACGGCGACCGGTTCGCTCACGCCCAGGCGCTGCTTGAACTGGACGATCGCACGCTGCACGAAATCGGCTTCAGCCGTCAAAAGGCGGGCTATCCGCACGGCCTCGCCCGGGCCATTGTCGAAGAGCGTTTCGATCCGGCGGCCCTGGCAACAATGAGCGATCAAGATGCGCGGGCAGAGTTGCTCCAACTCAAGGGCATCGGGCCCTGGACCGCAGACATCTATCTGCTCATGGGATTGGGACGTCCGGACATTATGCCGGCTGGTGATTTGGCCCTACAGGTTGCGGCCCAGGAGATCAAGGGGCTGGATGCACGTCCCTCGCCTGACGAATTGCTGGCGCTGGCCGAAGCGTGGCGGCCCTGGCGCAGCACGGCTGCTCGCCTGCTCTGGCAACATTACCTCGAGCGCTAACGGGACACGAAGATGGCTCGACCACCATGCCCATCGTCGACGTAAAGAACCTGGGCAAGACCAGTGCAGGTTGGCTTCAGGCCTAGGAATTAAAACCTATGGCGATCTGGAGTCAGCCAGCGCGGTAGGCCTACGCCCGCGTACACGCTGCCGGCTTCCATCCAAGCCGCAACCTCCTCTTTGCCATGCAGGCAGCTCTGCTCGGCATCCACTGGACCGCGTTGCCGTATGAAGAGAACAGCACCTCGTAGGAGAGTACAGGCTAGCTACACGTCCGGCATCCCCATCACGACGCGAACTTCGTGGGTTTCTCCGTCACCAAAGACCGGCGCAGGTTGCCGGCGACACGCTCACCGTCGACAGTCATCAAAACCACGCCCTGGTTCACGCCAGCCGGATTCTCGACAACGATGCGGTAGGTTGCGTTGCGGAAGCGGCGTAAGACGGTAAAGCCGGGCCAGTCAGCTGGAATACAGGGCGCAATCTCCAGCCCGTCATAGCGGGCCGAATGCCCAGAATGTACTGAGTCGCCGCCTGATAGCTCCATGATGCCGTGCCGGTCAGCCAGCGTTGCGCGCCAGGCCAAACTGCGGATGCTCGTCGCCCAGAATATTTTGCGGATAGACGTAGGGTTCACACTCAAATTCGTCGATCTCGTCATTGCGGGCGGCAGGGTTGATCTGACGATAGTACGCATATGCCCGATCACCACGCCCGATCAGCGTTTCTGCAATCATAACCCACGGGTTGGCATGGAGAAAGATGCCGCCATTCTCCTTCGCGCCCGGCGGATAGGTGGTGACGCCCCCCTTGTCGGGATCAAAGCCATCGTAGCCGGGCGCGCTGAGCTTGATGCCGTATGCCGTGTTGAGCTGGGCATAGACGGCATCGAGCGCGGCCTGCGCCCGCGCCGGCGGCGCAAAACCGGCGATAACCGGCCAGGACTGCCCATTGCTGAAGATCTTGCCTTCAGCATTCTGCGCCGATCCCACGGGTGTCCCATCAGCATGGAAGTAGCGCACATACCAGCCGCCGTCCCAAGCCGCTGCGTTCACGCGCTCCGCCATCTCTGCATAGGCAGTGCGATAACGTTCAACCGCGGCGACATCGCCCTGAAAGTCGGCCAATTCGATCAACGCCAGCAGGCCACGACCGTAAAGACTGGCATTGAAGAGTGACTCCGCGCCCGTGGGCAGGTTGACGGTGTCGTTCCAGTCGGCAAAGCCGAGCAAGGGCAGACCGTGTGCGCCCACATGCTGGCGCGTGAAGCGGAGCGCGCGTTCCAAATGCTCGAGCACGCCGGCCGCTTCCAGCGGCTCTTCGTGGCGGTCCTTTTCGTAGAAGGGAATGACTTCATCGAGAAAGGCCAGGTTGCCCGTCTCCTTGATATACGCGGTGACGGCCTGAATGATCCAGAGATGGTCGTCGCCGTAGAAGTCGGGACGATCCTCGCGCTCGGCCGCGTCACCGATCGTCGCTTCCATGGTGAGGGGGTTGTACTGGTGCATGGCCGAGCCGTCGCGTCGCTGCACGCTGAGCAGATTGCGCAGCAGCGCCAGTGCTTCGTCCGGCGCGCCGCCCAGCGCACCCATGACGTCCTGCGAACTATCGCGAAAACCGATGCCCCGGGCGCCAAAACCAAGCTGGTAGAGCGAGAGATAGCGTGACCAGGTCAGCGTCGTGTAGACCTGGCGCGGATTGTGCACGTTGAGCATGCGGTTCATGGCTGCGTCCGGCGTCTCGACCTGCATTACGGCGAGATAGTCGCTCCAGAAAGCGGCCAACTCGGCCAATGCAGCATCGACCGCGTCGTTATCTTGAAACCGATCGGCCAGCGTCCAGGCCTGTGCGACATTTTGCGCCTGCCCCAGTTGGGTGATGAGTGTTGCGCTCGCGCCCGGCTCCAGTGTCCCCAGTTCGTGGAGCAGGGCGCCGATGTTATCACCGCGCCGGGCCTCGCTGTCGGAGAGGTGGGGCGTCTGCAATGCCCCCGGCTGCGCCCACGTCCCATACCCGTGGTTGCCCAAAAAAATGGCCCGGTCCGAGTCGAAGGATGCGACGGCTCGGTTTGAGGTGAGATAATTGACCGCGGTATCTTTCTTCATGAACGCGTACTGGGTGAGCAGCACGCGGCCGTCATCTCGCCGATGCGCGTCGCTCTGCATGGTCTGGGGCACCCAGTCGGCGTTGGTGAACTGCTTGAGCGCGTCAAAATGAGTGTATTCAACGACAGGTATGGCGTCAATATCGACCGGCGCATCACGCAGATTCGTGACCACGATGCGCCGAATCAACTGCTCGCCGTTGCGGGGCACGAAGATCGTAACGTCCGTGCGGATGCCGTAGAACTCCGAGACGATGCGGGTATAGCCCAAGCCGACTCGACATTCATAGCGGTCGTAGGCATCGAGCGTGGGCGTGAAGTAGGGCGAAAAGATGCGATAACCGCCCTCCTCATGGAGGCGTAGATAGAGCGTCTCGCCGTTGAATTCAGCCGCCGGACGCTGGGGCAAATACTTGACGATGCGATTGAGGGCGGGGTCGCCCTTGCAGATCAGCGAACCGCCCGTCTGGTCGACAAAGCCACCAAAGGCCAGCGTGCCCACATAGTTGATCCACTTGACGGGCGTACGTGGGTCGGTGATGACATATTCACGCCGTTCATCGTCAAAATGGCCGTAATTCATGACGATTTTTCCTAACTGTACAGATGTTGGACTCTGACGAAAGTGGGCGACTAGCGCGGGCACGCGGGCCGGGCAGGCTCAACCGGCGCTGGACTCAGTCACGACGTGCCAATTGTGGCCTTGACCGTTACGATTTGCGCCGCAGCGTCCGTCGAGGCCGGCACCGGCACGACGGTGCCGTCGATGGGCCGTCCGTCTACCGTCAACGAGAGATCGTTGCCGGGCCCCAGACGTTCCACCTCGATGCGATAGGTCATACCGCGGTAGACGCGCGTGGCGGTGAAGCCTGGCCAATCCTGGGGCACGACGGGCGCGATCTCCAGGCCGTCGTAGGTCGGGCGGATGCCCAGGATTCCCTGGGTGATGGCAAGATAGTTCCAGGCAGCCGTGCCCGTGAGCCAGGAGTTCTTGGCCTCGCCAAAGCTGGGCGCGGCCTTGCCGGCAATGGTCTGGGCGTAGACGTAGGGCTCGCTGCGGTGAATGTCGCTAATTGCCTCCCGGGCGGAAGGATTGATGCGCGCATAGTAGTCAAAGGCGCGATCGCCATTGCCCACTAATGCCTCGGCCATCATGATCCAGGGATTGGTGTGGCAGAAGGCGCTGCCATTTTCCTTGTATCCTGGCGGATAGGAAGAGATCTCACCCAAGTGCAAATAGTATTGCGAGTAGGGCGGATCGAGCAAGAGAATGCCGTGCTCGGTGGCAAGATGTTCGGCCACGCTTGCCAGTGCCTGCACTGCGCGCCCATCTTCTACGCCGATGCCGGCCAGAATACACATGCCCTGGGACTCGATGAAGATCTTGCCCTCTTCATTTTCGGCAGAACCCACCTTGTCGCCAAAACTGTCATACGCACGCAAGAACCACGCGCCATCCCAGCCATGCTCGAGCGTCGTCGCAGCCATCGTCGCGCCTGCGTCTGCATAGGTGCGGGCTTCGTCGTGATGGTCCAGGTGTTGGGCGATGGCAGCCAGTTCGGCAGCGGCCAGCACGAATTGGCCGGCGATGAAGACTGACTCGGCGGTGTCACCTGTCTTGTTGGTCGTTGTCTGAAAAGACTCACCCGGCTCTTCCGAAAAGCAATTGAGGTTGAGGCAATCGTTCCAGTCGGCGCGTCCGATCAGCGGCAGACCGTGGGGGCCAAGACGATCTAACGTATATTGCAGGCTGCGCTGGAGATGCTCGTAGAGGGGCGCCTCCGTACCGGGGGTGTTTTCATAGACAACCGGCTCTTCGAGAATCGACCAGTCGCCCGTCTCCTTGAGATAAGCGGCAACGCCTAGAATCAGCCAGAGCGGATCATCATTGAAATCGGAGCCAACCGCGTCATTGCCCCGCTTGGTCAGCGGTTGATACTGATGGTAGGCGCCACCGCTGGTCAGTTGGGTCGCCGCCAGATCGAGGATGCGTTCCCGCGCCCGGTCAGGTGCAATGTGGACAAAGCCCAGCAGATCCTGGTTTGAATCGCGGAAGCCCATGCCGCGCCCGATGCCCGATTCAAAATAGGAGGCCGAACGCGACAGGTTGAAGGTGACCATGTTCTGGTAGGCATTCCAGATGTTGACCATGCGATCGGTGTGGTCATCGGGCGTCTCTACCTGCAGGAGATTGAGAATACCATCCCAGCTTGCAGCCAAATCGGCCAGGGCCGCGTCAATCGTTGCGCCATCCAGATAGCGCTCGATAATCGGCTGCACCGTGCGCTTGTTGATGATCTGCGAGCCGGGCGGGTCGAACTTCTGATCGTCTGGGTTTTCATGGTAGCCGAGGACGAAGAGTATGCGCTGCGTCTCGCCCGGAGCAAGCGCTAGGTTCACCTGGTGGGACCCGATCGGCGCCCAGCCATGGGCAACCGAGTTGGCCGATCGCCCCTGTTCTACGACAACCGGTCTGTCCCAGCCACGATAGGCTCCAAGGAACGCCTCGCGCTGGGTGTCAAAGCCGGCGATTTCTTCCGAGCAGGCAAAGTAGGCGAAGTGATCGCGCCGCTCGCGATACTCCGTCTTGTGATAGATGACGCCGGCGTCGACCTCCACCTGACCGGTGTTGAAGTTGCGCTGATAGTTGGTGGCATCGTCCCATGCTTCCCAGAGGCAGAACTCGATGCTGGAAAAGAGGGAGAGGTCGAGGGGCGTCGTCCGCTCATTGGTCAAGACGACGCTCCAAACTTCTAAATTCTCGCCGAGCGGCACAAAATAGGTCGTCTCGGCCCCCACGCCGGCACGTTTCGATTCGATCGTGGTATATCCCAGCCCGTGGCGGCAGCGATAGTCATCAAGCTCGCCGCAAACCGGGGCCCAGGTTGCCGACCAGTAGGCGCCATCGTCGTTATCCCGTAGGTAGAGATAGCGCCCGCCAACGTCCAGCGGCGCATTGTTGTAGCGATAGCGGGTCAGGCGGCGCAGGCACGCGTCACGGTAGAAGGAATAACCGCCCGCCGTGTTGGAAATGAGCCCGAAGTAGGCTTCGCTACCCAAGTAGTTGATCCAGGGCAGCGGCGTGTCCGGCCGCGTGATTACGTACTCACACGCGGCGTCGTTGAAATAACCAAACTTCATCTCAGTTCTCCCCAACCTCGATCAAGGTCATGGAGCGGGCCGGCAATTCCAGCATGCCGATCGCTTCAGCCCTGTGCTCGGTGTCGAGACGGGTGAGGGTAGCCGGACCCGCAATGGTTGAATTTTGTAGCTGATGCTACGCAGTCGGCGTAGCAAACTGCGTTGGCCCAAGTTGGCGTAGGTCTGCAAGAGTTTGTTGTAGCGCCGTGGCCCGCCCCGCCGTGAACGGACGGGGCTATCGAGCGACGCCCCCTGAAGCGGGCTTGATATCCCATCCGCTCGTCATTCCTCAGCCCCGTTGACGGGGCGCCGCTCCATAGCCCCGTGGCTTCAGCCCGGGGCGATGTTCGGTCGTCCCAAACGCTTCTTGTCACCGTGGCCCGCCCGCCATAAACGGACGGGGCTATCGAGCGACGCCCCCTGGAAGGGGGCTTGATATCCCATCCGCTCGTCATGCCCCAGCCCCGTTGAGGGGCGCTGCCTAGCCCGTGGCTTCAGCCCGGGGCGACGGTCGGTCGTCCCGAACGCTTCTTGTCACCGTGGCCCGCCCCGCCATGAATGGACGGGGCTATCGAGCGACGCCCGCTGAAGCGGGCTTGATATCCCATCCGCTCGTCATGCCCCAGCCCCGTTCACGGGGCGCTGCTCCATAGCCCCGTGGCTTCAGCCCGGGGCGGTGGTCGGTCGTCCCGTACGTTTCTTGTCACCGTGGCCCGCCCCGCCGTGAACGGACAGGGCTATCGAGCGACGCCCGCTGAAGCGGGCTTGATAACCCATCCGCTCGGCATGCCCCAGCCCCATTGATGGGGCGCTGCTCCATAGTCCCATGGCTTCAGCCCGGGGCGGCGGTCGGTCGTCCCGAATGCTTATGTCTTCATCATCGCTTCGAGCCATTCTTCGTAGTCCGGCAGATATGGTGCAGCAGACTCACGTGCGAGATAGCCAGTCGAACCGCCATCAAGCCGTTCCAGCATGGAAATGAGACGATTGTCGGCGTGATGTTCCTTTTGCTGTTCGACGTACGCCACGACGTAGGGCAGACGCTTGGCGTCAAGAGAAAATGCGCCGTATTCCTCTTGCCAGGAAAAACGCGGCTCAGTGAGCTTCCGCGCTCTGTTCACTTTGGCTGAGGCAACACCCTTCACCTGACCGATATAGGTAGCCAATGCGATGCGTGGCGGGACGCTCACGACCAAGTGCACGTGATCGGCAATACCGCCAATTGCATAGACGGTACCGCCCAGCCCGATAGCCTTTGCGCGCATGTGCGCATAGAGAACGGGTTCAAGTTCGTCAGAGATCAGCGGCTCGCGCTTCCGGGTGGCCCAGACAAGGTGATAAAAGAGCTTGCAAAAACGGCATCATATCTCCTCGGGGGTAGAGTTTTAATCAGACTGGCTGCAAAACTGTGCGAGCAGTCAGCGTGGCTGCGGCAGCGCAAGTGGAACAGCACTAGGCGCACAAGCCGGAGAGTCAGAGGGCGCTCAAAGCGGGCTTGATCTCCCATCCGCTCGTCATTCCTCAGCCCCGTTGACGGGGCGCTGCTCCATAGCCCCGTGGCTTCAGCCCGGGGCGACGGTCGGTCGTCCCAAACGCTTCTTGTCACCGTGGCCCGCCCCGCCATGAACGGACGGGGCTATCGAGCGACGCCCGCTGAAGCGGGCTTGATATCCCATCCGCTCGTCATTCCTCAGCCCCGTTCACGGGGCGCTGCTCCATAGCCCCGTGGCTTCAGCCCGGGGCGGTGTTCGGTCGTCCCAAACGCTTCTTGTCACCGTGGCCCGCCCCGCCGTGAACGGACGGGGCTATCGAGCGACGCCCGCTGAAGCGGGCTTGATCTCCCATCCGCTCGTCATGCCCCAGCCCCGTTGACGGGGCGCTGCTCCATAGCCCCGTGGCTTCAGCCCGGGGCGACGGTCGGTCGTCCCAAACGCTTCTTGTCACCGTGGCCCGCCCCGCCGTGAACGGACGGGGCTATCGAGCGACGCCCGCTGAAGCGGGCTTGATATCCCATCCGCTCGTCATGCCTCAGCCCCGTTCACGGGGCGCTGCTCCATAGCCCCGTGGCTTCAGCCCGGGGCGGCGTTCGGTCGTCCCAAACGCTTCTTGTCACCGTGGCCCGCCCCGCCATGAACGGACGGGGCTATCGAGCGACGCCCGCTGAAGCGGGCTTGATATCCCATCCGCTCGTCATGCCCCAGCCCCGTTCACGGGGCGCTGCTCCATAGCCCCGTGGCTTCAGCCCGGGGCGGCGGTCGGTCGGTGCCCGAACGCTTCTTGCCACCGCGGCCCGCCCCGCCGTGAACGGACGGGGCTATCGAGCGACGCCCCCTGAAGGGGGCTTGACATCCCATCCGCTCACCATACCCCAACCCCGTTCACGGGGCGCTGCTCCATAGCCCCGTGGCTTCAGCCCGGGGCGGCGGTCGGACTGGTGTCGGATATGGGCATGACAAAGCGCGCCGACCAAGAAAACCAGTCGACGCGCAATGGATGCTTACGCACTAGCAACAGCAGAATTGCATTACTTCTCCACGCCGGTCACGACCACACCCTGCATGAAGACATTCTGGCTCACAAAGAAAATCAAGATGGGCAAGATCGACGCCATCAGTGCGGCTGCCTGAATCAGGGGCGGGTTCGTGCCGTAGATGCCATTGAAGCTGGCCAGGCCGACGGCGATGGGCTGCAGATCAGGCTGAGTTGACAGATAGATCAGCGGTTCGAAGTAGTCATTCCAGGCAAAGACCAGATGGAAGAGCGTCACCGCGATGATGACAGGCTTCGACATGGGTACAATGATCTTCTGCAAAATTTGCAACGGATTGGCGCCGTCGATTGCCGCCGCCTCATCAATTTCGGGCGGGATGGTCATGAAGTATTGACGCAGTAGGAAGACATTGTAAGCGTTGGCGAAGAAATGGGGCACGATCAGCGGTAGCCACGTGCCAACCCAGCCGATCTTCAGAAAGAACCAATAGGTCGGCACAATAGTCACTGCCGCAGGCATGAAGATGGTGGCGATCAGAATCAGAAAGAGGACGTCACGTCCAGGAAACCGAAACCGTGAGAAACCGTAGGCCACCAAGGTGCACGAAATCAATGTGCCAATAATACCGAGGAGCGCGATCATTACGGTATTAAAGAAGAGTCGCGGAAAATCAATCGTGTTCCAGGCTTCAGGATAATTTGACCAGGTGGGCGACCATGTCCACGGCCGTTCCAGCGTGCGCCACGATCCTTCCCAGACGATCGGCCCGGCTTCCGGATTGCTCGGATCGATGAAGATACTTTCCTGGCGCCCCGGTTGCACCAAGGCGAATTCTTGGACTGAACCATCAGCAATCGGTACTTCATAGACGGGTAGCACTTCACCGTCAAATTCGAATGTCGCCGGCTCGGCAGGATACTGGGGCGCACCTGGTTCGGTCATCTGTTCCGTGGTCTTTAGCGAAATAAAGAACATATTCAGCAGCGGAGCCAGGAACAGAAGCAGCAGCAAAAGCGCAAGCGACGTCACTACAACTTTGTTGAAGATACCGCGACCGTTAAAAGTGCGTTGCTGACTCGTCGTCACTGTAGCGGGTGCACCGGAATCCATTGTATTTGCAGTCATGGTTATTCCTCCCTATTTGCGACCTTGGCCAGCATAGAAGACCCAGAACTTCGAGGACCAGAAGAGTAAGGCTGTTACGATCAGGATGATCAGGAAGAGGAACCAGGCAAGGGTCGCGCCATACGACATATTCTGGTAGGTGAAGAAGGTCTTATACAGATGAAGATTGTAGAACATCGTTGAACCACCGGGGGCGCCCGTGCCATAATTGAGAACAAGCGGCACAATGAAGTATTGGAACAGGCCTACAACGGAGAGAATCAAGATGTAGAAGACAACCGGCGATATCATCGGGAACGTTACATTTAGGAAGGTACGCACGGGCCCGGCGCCATCGATCTTGGCCGCGTCATACAACTCAGTTGGCACGCCCTGCAGGGCCGCAAGACTGATCAGCATAAAGTTGCCGATGCCCCAGATTCCCAAAATCACAAGGCCTGGGTAGACCCACGTGGGATCGTTTAGCCAGTTGGGCGGATTCTGAATCCCGATCGCACGCAATCCCATATTGATCCAGCCGGTTACGGGATTGAGCATTGCTTGCCAGATGAAGATGGCAGCCACAAACGGAATAATGTAGGGGAAATAGAAAGAGGTACGAAAGAAGCGTTGCCCCATCAAATTCTCGGCGTTCATGAGCACGGCCAAGAGCACTGGGACGAGTATGCCGATGGGCAAGGCGATCAGTCCGTACTTCAGCGTCACGCCCATTGACTGCCACGTCAGGGAATCATTGAGCATGAGTTGGTAGTTGCGCAAACCCACAAAGCTGAGGTCGGTGGCTTCCAACTGCATGTCCGTAAAGGAAAAACCCAGCGTCGCCAGCATAGGCACAAATTTGAAAACCAGGAACCCGATAATCCAAGGAGAAATGAAGAGGAATCCCCAGGTGGCCTCGCGTCTTGCATTGCTAGAGCCCCCCGTAGTTGCCTCATCAACGCCCATCATTCTCGACAGGCCGCCTCCTCTTTTTGTCGTTGCACTCATGCAATCTTATCCTTTCTTCAACCCGATTCGCCATTTGAAGACTTGAGGCGAAAACAATCAATGCGATTGCCGGTTTCCGAGGTAGACACCTAATTGGCCTGCCCGTACTGAAGATCCTGACTGGGATGGACGAGACCATATTATCCACCCCAGTCAGTCAATTTACAGCAAGTCAGATCGGGGTTCAGAGATTACAGGTCAAAAAGCCTAATCGCCGGCCTTCGAGAAGATGTCATTCAGGTCAGCTTCCAGCGTTGCGATCTCTGCTTCCAGGTCCGATCCGTCAGTAGACTTCAGGAGCGTTGCCAAAGTCTCCATGCGGTTCCAGTATTCGTTGTAGCTCGGCGCATAGCCTTCAGCGCTGGGATACCAGGATAGGCAAGACCCTGCGTAAACACGTCCCAATTTTCGACACAGGGGTATAGTTCGCTCATGATTTCAAAATATGCTGAAGATCTTCGACACATGAAGGCATGCCGCCATAGGTCTCAGCAGGTCCAACGAAGCCGGGCCGGTCAGATAGGTCAAGACTTCAAAAGCCGCCTCAGGAATGGGCGTACCCTTCCAGATGCGATAGGTGTCCGCATCCATGCGCCCATTGACTTCGCCGTTGTAGGTGGGAACAACTGCCAGGGCCCGATATCACCGGCATCCTGGATGCAGCAGGTGATCCAGGCCTGCGTCAGCGCCATGGCAATCTTGCCCGAGTCCAGAGCATTGCCGGGGCCATAATCCGGGCTGTGCAGCACAGCATCGATGGGGATAGAGGGTCCGTCGCCCCACATGCCGTCGTACCACCAGTTCCACGCTTCCTTCCACTGCTCGGCATCTGCACTGACCATCTTCTGCTACCATGCTACCGGCGCCAAAGAACGTCCCGGCAGACGCTCGAGCCTGGAACTGGGGATTATAGCCGTACTGGACGATCTGGGTCGGTCGAATTCATCCATGGTAGCATCGGCACCGTTGGCATCAACAGTCAGGAACTTGGCCAACTCGGTCAGGGTCTCAAAGCTCCACTCGACCTCGGTGCCGTCGGGCATGACATAGGGTTCGCCATAGGTGGCAGGCGGATAGTTCAGACCGGCCTCGTCAAACATGGCCTTCTGGTAGAAGACCGCGGCGGGAAGACCGCAAATGGCAGACCAACCTGGCCTTCTTCCGTCTGATAAAATTCAACAAGCGCCTCATTGAACTGAGTTGTATCGTAGCCACTGCTCTCGATCTGCGGCGTCATGTCCAACCACTGACCAAAATAGGCATTGGAGCCGCCGACGCCCACCGGGCCGACAACATCGGGGCCATTGCCACTGGCAATCTGGGTCGACAGCGTATCCTTGGCGGCATCAGGGCACCACTTCCAGAACCAGCTCGATCTCATCCTGAGAAGCGTTGAATTCATCGACGACCGCCTGCTGAATTTCCTGCTGTCCGGATCGGTGCCGGTGCCAAGACCGACGAACCAGCGAATCTGAGTGCGGTCGCCGCTGGCAGCGGGCGCCTCCGCGTCTTCCGCTGCAGCTTCCTCCGCCGGGGCTCAGTGGCGGCAGCTTCTTCGCCGCCGGCTGCGGGAGCCGGCGCGGCAGGCACGGCGCCGCCACAGGCGGAGAGCACCAGGGCGCTACGAATGCCAGGGCAAGCATCAAATAAAACTTACGCATGTTCACATCTCCTGTCTGCAAGGATATTAAAGAAACAGTTTGGATATAAAAAACGCAGCAAAGCTACGCTAATCCACAAGATTGACAAACCACCAGTTCGGTCGGAAGGATACGCTCGCTCGCACGATTCGCTGGGACGCTCGATGATGTCCGTGAACAACTCCACCGCCATCCGTCCGGTGCGTTCGGTCGGTTGGCGCACGGTCGTAAGCGGCGGCACGGATTGGGAGGCCGGCGGAAAATCATCAAACCCAACGACAGCGACCTCCTCCGGCGCCCGTACATTCGCTTCACGTAAGGCGCGGAGTGCGCCCAGAGCCATGCTGTCGCTGAAGGCAAAGACGGCGTCAGGCGCATGGGACAGCAATCGCTGCATCGCTGCATGGCCGCTCATCTCCGAAAAGTCTCCTTCGACGATCAACTCAGCCTCCACCGGAATGCCGCGAACGTCTAAAGCGCCGCCAGATAACCAGCCATGCGATCTAAACCCACGCCTGTGTTGAGCGGAGAGCCAATACAGGCGGACGCCTTGATTTTCTGAGGCGCAGCAGATGTGTTACGTATCGAAGGCGCCCTGCTTATTATCTACGTCTACATAGCTGATCTCGTCGAGATCGGGCAAACGGCCAATGGTCACAAGTGGCATGTCGCTGTCACACAGCGCGGTTACAACGGGGTCATCCTCAGTTGCGGCCGTGACCAAAATCCCGTCAACCAAACCGCTGTCCAAAATGCGATGAATCTTGTGCTGTCGCAAAAATTCCCCATCGGCCAGCCACAGCATGATCGAATAGTCGAGCGTGTTGGCAAGCAGCGGCAACGCCGCGGATCAAAATGGGAGAGTATGGGTCATCAAAAACGGCCGCGTACTGCGTGGAATCACCATGCCCAAAATATAGGTACGACCAGCTGCCAAGCCGCGTAGAGGCCAAATTTGGCGAGTAGTTCGTGGTGTGAATCACTTCCCGCACGCGTCGGCCGGGTGGTATCGGCGGCAATGTTGGGATCATCATTGAGCACGCGGTGACACGGTCGATCGCGAGAAGCCGCTTAGACGGGCAATGTCTTCGCATTTTATAGATCCGCAGTCATCGTTCAACAAAGCGTAATTGGCGATTCGCGTGTAGCGGCTGTAGGGTCAGAAAGGGAACCGCAGGGCCTCGAGCAGTAGAGCGTAAGTTCGCATCGATTTGGGAGCGCTCCCAATATATCATGGACAATTGAGAAATGCAAGAGCCAATTTTCTCATTGTGGGAAATCGGGTGGAACAAACGTCCAATGCCAAGTCAAATTATTTTGTTAAAATATATTACTAACTATTAGCTGTCAAGCGGGAATTTTAGAGAAGCGCGAAAAAGGGTCAACCCCAAGAATGAGTTGACGCCCGAACCTCGCCCTTGGGTTTCAATCCTTCGTCAAGGCTCAGTCCAAGCAAGCTCAACCGGCGTCGTTACCACTTGCCCACGCATTGGCGCCCTACACTCACTGCGTGGGCGGCTCCAGCGCAGCCGCCAACACCTCATCCACGGTGTCCACAGGGATGAACGTGGATCTGCGCACGTACGGCCTCAGGCACGTCATCCAGATCAGCCTCGTTTTGACACGGCAGGATCACTGTCTTGATGCCAAAACACGCAGCCACCAGCACCTTTCTCCTTGATACCGCCGATGGGAAGCACCCGGCCGCGCAGGGTGACCTCGCCAGTCATGGCCACGTCTTTTCTCACCGGGCGGCGCTGAGCACCGAGGCCAGGGCGGTCGCCATGGTCACTCCGGCAGAGGGGCCGTCCTTGGGAATGGCGCCCGCCGGGATATGCATGTGAATATCTGAGGATTTGAAGATTATCGGAGTCGATCCCCTAACTCATCGGCCCAGGCTGCGCACATAGGAGAGCGCGGCCTTTGCGCCTTCTCTTTCATCACATCGCCCAAATTCGCAGGTGACCGTGAAGCCTTTGTCGCCGGGGGCGCGGGTCGTTTCAAAGAACATGATATCGCCGCCCGTTGCCGTCCACGCAAGACCGATGGCTACGCCAGGTGCTTCGGTGCGTTCGACAATCTCTTCCGAATGGATCGTGCGCTTGCCCAGAAAATCGACTAAATTGCCGACATCGACTTCGATGGGGTGCCCGTTTAACTCGCCGGCCGCGACCTTGGCCACGACCTTGCGACAGGTCTTGCCGATCTGCCGTTCCATGCCGCGCACACCGCCTCACACGTGTAGCCTTGCACGATCTCACGCAGCGCGGCTTCGGTGAACGAAATCTCGTCGGGACGCGGGGGCCATTCTCCTTAATTTGCCGCGGAATAAGATAGCCCTCGGCGATCTTGACCTTCTCGTCTTCGATGTAGCTGGAAAGCTCGATGATCTCCATGCGATCACGCAGTGCCGACGGCACCGTGTCGAGCACATTGGCGGTGGTGATAAACATCACTTGGCTGAGGTCAAAGGGTACGTCCAGATAGTGGTCGCGGAACTCTCGGTTCTGCTCCGGATCAAGGACTTCCAAGAGCACGCTGCTGGGATCGCCACGAAAAATCGCGACCCAGTTTATCCACTTCATCGAGCATAAAGACCGGATTTTTACTGGAATCACCCGGCGCAGACTCTCGATGAGCAGTGCGTTCAGGCATGGAGCCGATATAGGTGCGCCGGAAGCCGCGAATATCGGCCTCATCGCGCACGCCGCCAAGGGCGAGGCGTACGAATTTGCGATCCATGAGCCAGCAGGGCGATGCTGATACCAAGGCTGGTCTTGCCCACTCCGGGCGGACCAACGAAGCAGAGCACGACGCCTTCACGCTCAGCGGGGGTTCTTGCTCACGCAGAGTACGCCTTCGCGGCCCACGGCCTTGCGTTCCGAACGCAACTTGCGCACGGCTAAAAATTCGAGGATGCGCTCCTTGATTTCATCCAGTCCGTAATGGTCTTCGTCCAGCACTTCGCGGGCATGGGGAATGTCGAGGTTATCCTCAGTGATCTGCTGCCAGGGAGACTGACCATGAGATCGAGATAGGTCTTGATCACACTGTATTCGGCAGCTCGATGGGCCTGTCGCGCCGTCAATGCAGACCACGTTAACAATGGCCTCTTTTTCGGCCTCTTCGGACATGCCGGCTTGCCGCAATACGCTCTTCCAACTCGCGAATGTCGGCGGCCTGCTCGTCCTCTTCACCCAACTCTTTTTGGATAGCACGTGTGCCGCGCAGAAAGAAGTCACGCTGCATGCGCTTCATCTCACCGTGGGCTTCGGACTGAATTTTGCGCCCAAGTTCGAGGACTTCGACCTCTTTGTTGAGAAGTTGGGTCAGCCGCAACAGCTTGTCATGCACTCTGTCCATCTCCAGCACAGCCTCCGCGTCTTCCAATGGAATCCGCAGTGCTGCCTGGCGGTCAGATAGGCAAGTTGGCGCGGGTCGTCGGCGTTGATGGCCATCATGGCCAACTCTTCGGGCATCTGCGGTTCAAGCTCAATCCAGCTGGCGGAAAAGCTTCTCCACCGTGCGCACCGAGCGCGTCCATCTCCAGCCCCTCTTCGATCTCCTCAGGGATGGCCTCGACCACGCACCCGCGGTAGGGGACCCTCTTGCACATACTCAACCACACCGAATGCGTTCCAAACCCTGGACCAGCAGCCGCATATTGCCATCAGGCGTCTTCAACACACGATGAACCTGGGCCGCGACGACGCTGTAAGAACCTCATTGAAAACGGCTCATCCACATCTTCGTTTTGGCTGGTGACCAGCGCAATCACCCGGTTACCGGGCAGATTGTCCTCCACCAAGCGCAGGCTGCGTTCCTGACCGATGGGCAGGGGCAGCCACATCATGGGATAGACGACCACCCCACGCAGCGGCAGCACGGGCAGTTCATCCGAGATAAACGACTCAGCGTTTCTTCCGGCTCAAACTCGTTGGCAAATTCCTCAGACTCATAGATAACTTCGTCTTCAATGCCATCCCAGTCGTCCAATTCAAAATCATCAAAGTCTTGCTTCATCACTCGTCCTATGAATGTCTAGGATGCTGTTGTGGCGCCATTGTACCACAGGATGCACGCCGGACGGCTGCCTCAAAATGATCTGGGCGATCGCGCCATTGCCAAAGGCTAATGGTATACTGCCATCTCGAATATCGCCATAAATGCCGCCGGTCTCGGACCCAACGCTCGACTGAATCGGCACAGCGAAAGCAAACGTCTTGAAGTCATTGGCCTCTCTTCCCCTGTCAACCGTACTCGATAAACTGGCTGCTCGCCAGCCCACGCCGGCCGGCAGCAGCGCTGCCTGTGCGCACGGCTAGTCAGGCCGCAGCGCTGGTAGCGATGGTTCTGCGCTTCACGGTGGGCAAAACGGATGATGAGGCGCCCATGCTGCGCACCTATCTTGATGAGAGTGAGGCCTTGCGTCATCGCCTGCTCGCGGTGGCGGACGCAGACATGGCGGCCTACGGCGCGGTCGTCAAAACGTTCGCCATGCCCAAAACGACGCCAGCAGCCCAAACAGCCCGGACTCTGGCCATGCAGCAGGCGCTCGAAGTCGCGACGGAGACGCCCTACGAAATCGTGGCGCACTCCATCTCTGTCATGCAGTTGATCGAGCCGACAGCCACAACCGCAAGTCGCCCAGTGGCCAGCGATGCCACGACGGCGTCTTTTTCTGGCCAATGGCGCTGCGCTGAGCGCACTTCTCAGCGTACGCGTGCCACCTGGGTGCCATCCGTGACGCGGCCTTCGTCGCTACCTGGTCCGCCAAAGCCGATCGGCTAGAAGCTGCACGGGGCGTTACGTCCGGGGCTGCCCAGCTGGCATGTGAATCTGCTCTGGGCATGGACCTGCAGTTGCTGCTATACTTCCCGTCCAGAAGCACTAATTTTCCCTTATGTCAATCGAGACAAGCGCACAGCAAGCTGAACCCTCACCAATGAGTACGATTCAACGCCGAATCGGACGCTCGTGACTCCTGCATCTACTTGTCCTTGGCTGCCCACTCGGCCGCTCACCTTAATCATGCCACCGCCCCTCCGCCGTCGCTTATCATCTACTGCCATTCCCGGCGACCGCTTCGACGGCTGGCAGAATTTCTGGAACCAATGGTGGATCAAGGTTGCTCTGATTGATCAGCAAAGCAATCCCCTCGTGACCGACCTGCTCTACCATCCCACCGGCGTCAGTCTCTACTTCCACACGCTCAACCCGTTTAACGGCCTGACCACGCTGCCCATCCAATTGGCCTTTGGTCTGATCCCGGCCTATAACAGCGCCATCCTGCTGGCCTGGGTATTCGGGTGGCTATGGCGTCTTCTTACTCGTTCGGCGACAGTTGACCAGTACCAATTGTCAATTGACAATTGCCAATTCATCCGCATTTCTGGCCGGGGCAATCTTTACGCTTTCGCCTTTCCACATGGCCCATCTCCTCGGCCACATGCAGGTGCTGAGCCTCCAGTGGATTCCCTTTTACGTGCTCTATCTGCTGCGCTCGCTCGACGCAGTCAATCAGCGCCGACCATGGCTACACGAAGCATTCATGGCCGGACTCTTTCGATCCTGGTCGGACTCTGTGACTGGTACTATGTGCTCTACCTTGCGCTCTTCACCGGGCTCGCCGTGCTCTGGGCCTGGCTGGGCGCGCCCGCGGTTGATCGCCCTCCGCAGCCCGCTGAGTCGAGGCTCGCAGGAGAGGCGGGCCGGCTTGGCAGGCTGCTCCTGCCGCCGCTGTTGGCGGGCGGGATCTTCTTTGTTGCGCTCAGCTTCTGGCTCGTGCCCATGATTCGGGAGACGCGCCAGTTCTCGTTCATGGTGCGACCGGCGACAGATCTCTACATCCTCAGCGCCAGCGTAATGGATTTCCTCGTCCCCAACCGGCCGCACACGCTCTTTCGCCCCGAGAGCTTCGCGTGGATCGGCAACCAGATCTCACCGGTGAGCGAGCGCACGATCAGCATCGGCTACATCGCCCTGGCTCTGGCGGTCGTCGGGGCGCTGATCTGGCGCCGGCGGGCCGGCCTCTGGATCGCAGGCGCACTCTTCTTTTTCGCCATGGCGCTGGGCCCGGTGATCCACTTTGGCAATATCACAGCCGCGGACATCCCCGAAGCAACCGAGTTGCCCCTCCACTTCACGCCCTTTGGCATCCTGGCCTACTTCTCGGATTTTGTGCGTCTCAGCCGCAGCGTCAGTCGCTACGCAGTAATGGTTCAGCTCTGCGTGGCCGTTCTGGCCGGCATGGGCCTGGCCGCGCTGCTCACGCGTCTGCAAGCAGCGCAGACGCCCCAGACGCAGGGCAGACGCACGGTGTTGGCTGTGGCGCTGCTCTGCCTCGGCCTGGTCCTGGCCGAGTACTGGGTCGCGCCCTACCCCATGAGCGCGCCGGACACGCCAGACTGGTATGCCACGCTGGCGGAAACGCCGGAGTCGGGCGCCGTGCTCAACCTGCCCATGAACTATGACCGCCCCGGCTATCTCCTCCACCAGACCGTTCACCAACGACCGCTGACCGTCGCCTACATCAGCCGCGACGACCCGCGGACGCTGACCGAACGTGCGCCTGTGCTCCAGCACTTTCGCCATCTTGGTCCCGATATCCTCGCCGCGGATCCCGCAGCGTTGGGGACAAGCGTGCTGGCCGATCTGGATGTTGAATATGTCGTGCTCGATCGGTACAAGATGCCCGGCGGCCTCGAACGGGAGTACACGACGGCTTTGGCGACAGAGATTTTTGCGGGTCAGGCGCCCCTGGTTCGAAGATGACCGCATCACCGTCTACCGTGTGGCCGCGCCTGAACGCGGCCCAGCTACCCGCTATTGGGTGCGCTCAATTGGGGCCCGTTGACCGAGGAAGCGGACGGCCGACGAGCGCGCGCGGTGCTCGGCCCGGCAGAGCTAAGCTTCGTGCGTGCGCCGGCCGGCGCGGAGCTACGCCTGCGGTACCGCACAGGGGCTAACGCTGGGACCGACGCTGGGGCCATCATCGAAGCCGCGGGTGACGCGCAGCTGTTGCCGCCGGCGCCTCAAGGCGGCGAGTTTGTCCTTTCCCTGCCCCCGAGCGACGACGACGAGTCTGTCACAATCACCCTGCGGCCCGATGAAGCGGGCCAACTCTGGATTGAGCAAGTCGAGTTGCTGGGTCCGTAGGCGCAGAGCCTGCCATATTCTTTGCAGACCCTGCGCTCGACACGGCGCCCCGGGACCGCTGCGCCACGCGGCGGCAAAAAAGAGTAACTTTTCTCCCTGCTCAAACGTCCTATTCAGTGCAGCCGCGTCGCTCTCGCGGGCATCGTGCATCGGCGTCGTGTGGCTACGTCCGCAAGCAGCGGCCTCATCGCCCCTTCATCGCTCCAATTGTCCAAGTCGTGTCGTCTTCCCTGTTTATCATCCGATCCCGGAAGCGTAAGGAGTTTCCCATGCTCGCCCTCACCCATGCCCGGCCTCTGCGTTTCATCAGCAGCGCTTTGCCACGGCTCAGCAGCGCTGAGGCTCAGGCGCCTTACTGCGCCAAAGCGGCATTTGGCCCGCGCTCGGCGCGATCATGCTCGTCTGCTTGCTGCAGGCAGCGCCGGTCCAGGCCCAAAGCGTCGCGCCCGGCCAAGATCAGCCCGCCGACCTGGTAGTCGGCCTCCGATTTCAGAATTTTCTGCCCTCGGCCGACGAAGAAATCTACCTCGGCGTGGTCAGTCTGAGTGAGCCAGCCAACCGCAACGCGGCAGCAGTACGATTGGCAAACGACTCAGCCATTCAGTCTGCGCTACGATGGCGCGACCACCCTCACTGCCCAGGTGGGATCCAACGAACCCTTTTCCTATAGCCTTGACGCGCCTCTGACGCCGCCAATTATCTCGAGATCAGTATTGTCGCCGATGCCCTGACGCGACCGCAGTTGGAAGCCGTTGCGCTCAATGGCAGCTCGCTAGGAAATCTGAATGGGACAGTCGATGCAACGACGTTCTGGCACGTCAGTGACTACGATCTGAGTGGCTCCTGGGAACTTGCCGGCGCCATTGCCCTGCCGGCCCCACCTGTCCTGAACGGAGCCGCTTCGGTCAACGGCGGCAGCGTGCCACAAGTCGAGATCTTGATTGGCGGCATCGGTCGCATAGTTGTTGAGAAGGCGACCAACCCACCCGCAGCTACCGGCGACTTCACCTTTGACGGTGACGTGAGCGGGACGATCGGCGTGGGCGGACAACCAGCGTGCAGGTCGCAAGCGGCACGTATACGGCAACCGAAACGAGTCCGGCAGGCGGCTTCGTGCTCGACGACATTCAATGCAATGATAGCGACAGCAGTGGCAGTGTGACCACGGCGCAGGCTACCTTTGCCGTCGCCGTCGGCGAGACGGTGACCTGTGTCTTCACCAACGAATTGCCCGGGGTGATCATTGAGGAATCAGACGGCGCCAGTGCAGTGACGGAAGGCGCTAGCGCAGGGCCGGGGCTGCAGGCCGGCTATGACGTCAGCCTGCGCAGCATGCCCGCGGCGCCCGTCAATGTGGCCATTCTGCCCGACGACCAGGTGCGTGTCAGCAAGACGCTGCTCACCTTCACGCCGCAGATTGGGCGGCGCCACAACAGGTGCTGATTGCAGCGGTTGACGACGACTTTGACGAGTTGACGCCCCACCCCGGCCTGGTCGACCATCGTGTCAGCAGTGCAGATCCCCTCTATGCTGACATCGATGCCGGCTACCAGACGCCGTTCGTCAATCCGAGCCGCGTTGATGCCACCCCGCGCACGATCGAAGTGGCGGTCACCGACGATGATAGTGCCGTCATCTTGATCGATGAGTCTAGCAGTGGCACACCGTTGCTAAAAGGATTCACCCCAGGTCCGTTTCTATACGCTCTCTCTCACCAGTCGCCCACGCGCCGATGTGACCCTTACCTTGAGCGCTGATAGTCAACTGACCGTTGATCCGTCCAGCGTCGTTATTCCTGCCGCCGAATGGTCCCTGCCAGTGACAATCATGAGCATGGTCGCGAACGATGATCTCGTAGAGGGAGCGCATAGCGGGGATATCACCCACAGCGCGGCCAGCGCTGATCCGCAGTATGGGGCGACAGCGATCTATCAGAACACAAGTCAAACGCCGTCGCCACAGCCCAACATTTTGCGAATTCTCATCGAAGATGATGACATCCCCGGCCTGATCCTGGTGCCAACGCGGATCAACATACTGGAGGGCGGCTCGGATTCCTACGCCGTGGCATTGGCGGCACGCCCGACGCAGCCGGTTGAAGTCGCGTCTGCGTCCGACAACCAGACGTCCACGAACGTCGACCTACTCACCTTTCTGCCTAGCAATTCGATGACGCCTCAAGCGGTTCTGGTCACTGCGATTGACGATGACGATACTGAAGGTCCCCATCTGAGCAGAATCCGTCATACGACAACGAGCACGGATCCCAACTACCAGGCCCTGAGCGTGACGCTTACGGTTGACATCGCCGACGATGACAGTCCCAGCGTCTTCGTGGCCCCCAGCGTGCTGGGGTTGGAAGAAGGAGGCTCCAGCAAGGCCTACGACATCGTGTTGACGACACGACCTGCGGACGATGTCGTGATCGAATTTGCGGTTGACGCCCAGGTCAGCCTGGGAGCGGAGACGCTGCGCTTCACGCCAGACGATCGGGACCAGCCACAATCAGTCTCAGTCACGGCGGTGGATGACAGCATCGATGAATCGAGCGCGCCGGCAACCCATACAAGCTACATCAGCCACGGCGTTGCCAGCGACGACATCCAGTACAACAGCCTGCCGGCCAACGGCATCACGATCAACATTGAAGACAATGACGACGCTGCGATCATCGTGACAGATCGCGAGCTTTCGATCAGCGAAGGGGGCGACGAAGCGGGCTATCTGCTGCGTCTGGCCACCGAGCCCACGGCACTCGTCACCCTCGCTGCGCGCTTCGATGCCGAGCAGATTGCACTGAGCCCGTCGGTCGTACGCTTCGACGCCAATAACTGGGATGAGCCGCAATTGATCATCGTCAGTGCAGTGGATGATGCGGTGGACGAAGACAACCACTTCGCCATCATCCTGCATGAGGCGACCAGCAGCGACAGTCGCTATAGCGCCATCCCGGTGGAGGCCGTTGCCGCCGCGATTGAGGACAATGACAGTGCAGGGGTTACGGTCACGCCCACGGAAGTCTTGGTCTCGGAAAACGGGTTGACCGATCAATATGCGGTCGTTCTCGATTCTGCGCCGACAGCGCCGGTGACCGTCGAAATCTTCGCCGACGACCAGGTCCAAGCCGACGCCGTGGCCCTTACATTCGACCGTGAAAGCTGGAATGAACCACAGGCGGTGACGGTGAGTGCGGTCAACGACGGCATCAACGAAACCGCGCCGGGTCAACTTCACAGCGGCGTCATTCGCCACACCACGGTCAGCGACGATGAAAAGTACGCCGATAATACCGTAGAGAGCGTCACCGTGTCGGTCTTCGACAACGACTGGCCCAGCACGGTTTGGCTGCCCATCATTGACAAATGACAGGCGGCAATTGACGATCAACAGCCGTCAATGGCCGAGGATCTCGACGCTCTTGGCACGCTTGTGATGGATGAGCTTGGCTTCTTTGAAGTTGGCGAGGAGTTGGCGTACGTGGGTCATGCGGGGGACGAAGGCGCGGTTCTTTGCACTTCCATTCGCCTTTGACCTGGTTGAGCACGAGGAGGGAATCGCCGCGTACGATCAGGCGTGCGGTTTGAGGATCAGCGCCGGCGTCGCGGAGTCGCTTCAGCGTGGCTTCGAGTGAAGCGATCAGCGTATCGTATTCGGCCTCGTTATTGGTCACCTGCTGGCCAAACTTCAGCTGGACGATCTGCTCGGCGCGGCCGGGCCAGCGCAGGGCATAGCTGCCATAGCCAAGCCGGGATTGCCGCGGCTGCCGCCGTCGAAAATAATCTCGATCGGCTGCTCGGGCGCGTGACCGGGCAGGGGCGACATGGCATGGGGATCTTTAATCGCAGTGGCGCCCGCCTCGGGCACCCCTAACACCACGCGTCCGCTCACGGGCGAATCGCGGCCATCAGCAGCGTTCGCTTGCGGAGTTGCGGGCACAAGGGACGGCTTGGCCGCCTGGGTGACGTCCTGGCTGGCGAATTGGATGGCGGGTCAGGCACGCGTGTGGGCCGAGATCGGAGTTGCGCGAGTCGTTTCGCATCCAATGCCGGGGCAATGCTGAGACGCCGCTCATCGCTGGCAAAGCCGTCAGCATCGAGGAGTCCGGCCGCGCGAAGATGGCGGTAGAGCGCGCGTCTTTTTTCCGGCGTCAAGGCCTGAACCGCAGCCACGATGTCAGCGTATTTCATCGACTTCTAGCGTCCGTAAAGGAATCGAGATCAGGCTGATCATGCGGCTTTGGCGGCCGCTCGCTCCGCCCGCTGACGCTGGCGCGCCTTTTCCCACAGATAGAGCAGGTTTTGAGAGTGGAATTGTTGTACGAGGCCGCCAAGGGGAATACGACTACGATCATATTCCTCGATATCATGCTGTAGGAGATCGTGCTTGGTGGCGTTGTCGGCAATTAGCTCATCAACCAACCGTTGAATGTCGTCGATATACTTGATGCTGGCGTCGATGCTGCCGGTCACCTCGCCTCGGAGCAGGATGTCACCATGGCCTTGGACGATGCATTCAAGATTAAATTCGTAGAGATTCTCCAGCCAACGCTTGAACTGGTCGATGTCGGCCAGGGGAGAAGAGATCAACGGCACAGGCATAATGAGATCGCTGGCAAAGAGGACCTTGTCTTCACGCACGTGGGCGACGCATACATCCGGACTTGGGC
>CAWEEJ010000077.1:0-4854 GCA_963807905.1 uncultured Chloroflexia bacterium
ACCATCATGGCACAGAGCAGCGGGGCAAGCTTGACCAGTGGGTCGCGCCGCTCGTAGAAGTCGCTCATCGTAAAGATGCGAAAAGCGCCAATGCAAGAAGCATTGGGGATCACCTTTGCTTTGAGCAGATCAAGATTGATCGCCGGCGCGGTGAAGACCACATTGTCAAGGCTGAACAAATCAGGCATCAATCTAGCGCCGGCGTCAATGAAGTGAGCGATGTGGATGCTGCCTGCGCTGTGACCGATCACATTGAGCGGGATGGGTCCTTCTGCGTCCATGAACGCCTTCAGCTCTTCAAGGAAGAGCGTACCGCCGGGCAGATCATCCTCGGCCATGTTGGATCCGATGGGCGCATAGGCGTCGGCCGCATTCTCCTTCATCTCATCCCACAGAAAACGCCCTACCCTATCCCCATACATGATGCGGTACATCTCTTCCAGAATCGTGCCGAGGAAGCCATGGGCTGTCCCCTGATCAAAACGCGCCATGACGCTGCGCAGAACACCGCCGGCAAAGAACCAGTTCTTAGCCGTGGTGAAGCCGCTAAACGCTTCAGCCATGGGCGCGCCGGCGACATCCGGCGGCGGGGCGTCGACAGCCAACTCCGCCAAGATCGCGCGGCTGAGATAGCCCGTGACGCTGTCGGTAGGCGGCGGCGCGCCAGGGGCAGCCTCCGCTGCGGGCGCGGCGCTGGGGCGAACCCGGGCCGCCTGCATGATTGCGCCCAGCGCACGGTCTGCGGCCGGGTCGGCGGCCAGCGCCGCCTGTAGCTCGTCTACAGCCGCGTCTTCAAGCGGCTGCAGAGGCTCGGTAACGAGATTGTCAAGAGCAACGAGCGCTTCCATGTCTCCAAGCGGGAGTCGCTCAGCATTGATGGCGCTGAGCAAGCGGTCGATTGGCGCACGCTCCAGTCCGGGCGGGGCGAAGTCGGGCGCGGCCGCGGGCGTTACGCGTCGGGCTACCCACTTGGCCACTTTCTTCAGCACCTGCATGAAGAGCGGTGAACTGCTATTTATCTCGAGGAGCGCGCTTTCAATGGTTTCCAACGGGCCTGACTTCCAGATTACGAAGACAGGATAGCTCTCAAAGTTGTCGCATATTTCGCGATGGAAATGGCGCGCAAGCTCAAGGGCAGTGGCTTCATCGACGAGTCCGCCGTGGAAGTAGATGGTCATACTCCCGCGTCCGGACGCGGCGAAGCCATCCAGAAGCCGCCGAACCGCGTCACGGGGCGTGGTCCCGTCGGTGGGCATGCTTAGCCGCCCCCGGGCGTGCAGCGTCAGAACATGTTGATCCAAGTTTGGCGTCATTGGAATTCTCCTCTCCAATCGCTGGAAGGCACTCAATGTGACAGCACGGTAGCTAGGCCCTTCGGCATGCTGCGAAAAAGCACCGGGAACCCATGCACAAAGGTGTGCGGAGGCCCCAGATTTCGGCGCACTTGCGCCCTAAAGCGCCCGGCACATTTTTCGGGACGCACGCTCCTCTATCCTGAAACGCGGAACGAAATCGTCGCGCCCGCTGCGCTGACATCAGCAATGCGAAGGCCAGAATCCTCACCATTCCAGAGCCGCGTTGACGGCGTCGTGTCGGCCCCGGCCACGTCGCCCTCGGCCAGGCTGAAGAGATCGCCCGCCCCGCCTCGATTGTGGTACTCCTCCAGTTCGAAACGGCCGTCTGCCTGAAGCAGCGCACATTGGTAGTGGCGCGCCGAGGAGCGCTCTTGATACTCGTTGGACCCATTGATGTCACAGTGATAGACGGCGATGCCGCCGTCGGGCAGATGGGCGTCCAAGCCCAGGCGACTGCGATTCTCGATGAGGAAATACTCGTTCTCATGCGGCGCGCCGTACTTGAAGACCGTGTCGTAGTCGCCGTGCGCCGCCTGGAAGACGCCTCCGGGGCGCAGGTCGACCTCGTTCGGGCACCAGCCGGCCAGGTAGCGCAGGTAGGCGCAGATCGGGATCGGCGTACGACCTTTATCGGCCATATTGCCGTAGCTCATCAGGCAATAGTCGCCCATGCCGTAGCTGGGACCCGTATCCTTGTCGCGATCGCCATAATCATACAGATCGGGAAAGCGACAGAGCATGTGGGCCGATTCATGACAGATGGTGCCGATGACCATCTGATCCGGCGTATCGCCAAGGGGAGAAATCTGGTAGAACTCCGTGCGATAGGCGCCGTGAGACCAGTCCAGGTGGAAGCTGTGGGGCCAGAGCCAAGTCGCGGGATCCGGCCGTCCGGCATAGAGGAAGTTGACGGCGTCCAGGATTTTGTCGTTCTTTGAGTCAAACTGGGCAAAATCGATCCCCATGTCAACCACCAGGTCCAGGGCCTCGGGCATGAAGCGGTTATTCTTGTAGTAGGACTTCTTCTGGCTCAGCGTCACCGGCCCTACAACCACATTGCGATAATCTAGCATGCCGGACGACATCTGCAGGAAGTACTCACGTACTGAACAGTAATTGCCGTTTTCCCGATAGTTCTCGCCGTTGAATAGGGCGGCGACGGCATCGGGCGTCACCGATGTTTTCACATCTGCAAAGTTAACCAGAATGGTTAGTCCGACCACCGGTTTGTCGCTCCGGCTCAGCTGACGCCCCTCCAGCAAGCCCTTGTTGGGACCGTATACCTCAGGAATCGGCGTGTCGGCCACCGCCTGGGGACGCATCAAGCGAAAGCGCTGATCGAACTTGTCGGCGCGGACCGCACGATCCTCCTGCAGGTGAAGTTCGAGGCCGGCGGGCGGCGAATTGGTGATGGGGTCGCCACTTGAAGCAAAACGACCGTGGCGCAGGATGGCGTACGTATAAACGCCAAGCACGTCATCGTAGACGGCCGCGTATCCGTCTAGCGTTTCATAGCGCGTATAAAATTCATCCCCCTCGACGCGTAGCTGTACATCGGGGCCGTTGTCCTGGTGCAAAGTTAGGGTGGTGGGAATAATGCGCTCATCGAGCTGCTCCTTTCAACTATATGCGACGATCCATACGCCTTCAACGTCCCCGGCACGGGCGGCAGAATATCCGATTAGCAGACTTATAGTCGCCCGTGCCGGGGACGTTACGACCAAATGTCAACGGGACGTAAAGCCAACCCGGTTTCTCAACCGGCCTCCAAAACTCCACTAGGCTGTACTTTACGTACTCGGACCGACCGGCACCTCGACCTCGATAGTGATCTTGGTCTGAGCGGCGAGCATGGAATCCTGCATTTGATAGGCATTGATCAGAATCGACCGAACGCCCGGGCCGCGTAGGCGTAATCTGGAAGTAGTAGACTGGCGAATCCATCCCATGGCGCAGGCGCAGCACATAGTGATCGGGCGTGACGCTGCAGCCCAACGCCTGGACTTCGACCCGATAGGCGACCACCTCCTCCAATTCGGTGCGGAAGATATGTCCCTCTTCCGACGCAGTCTGTTCAAGATCGGCAACCGTGAGCGGCGGTGATTCGGGTTGGCGGACGGCGACCCCCAAATCAAATGGCTCATGCAGCACGGCGTCGCGTGGCGCCACGACATCCAACCTGATCCGCTCCTCGATCTCGTCGCCGAGGCTGGTATCGACGGAGGTTGAGCGCGGCGGATTGGTCATCAAGATGTGATTCACCCTGGTAGATGACCAACCGCGAGACGTTGACCCGCTCGCCGCTTACGCCGTTTAAGGCGTCACGCCCTACAAAGTTCCCACCCGCCGTCACGCTTCCACCCACGTAGGCGCCGCCGCCCGTCTCCACCTGGCGTTTATCGATGCGATTGTCGTTGCCCGCGACGATATCACCGCCGGCGACGTCGCCGCCCACTGCGACGCCGCCGGCGCCCGCGGCCACGCCGCCGCCGGTGGCCGCCGCGCCGCTGCCTTCCACGTGAACGTTCTCCTCATGATGAGCGCTGCCAGACTCATAGTTGGATCCGCCAAAGCGCTGGCCGCCGATCTGCAGGCTGCTTCCGGGATTGCCAATAATGGCGCCGGCAACGACGCCGCCCGACTCCACGGTATCGATGTCCTGGACGACGCCAATGCGCTCAAGCACCTCCGCGCCCACGATGGCGCCCACGACATCACCCTGCACGGTGCGGATGTTTTGGGAGACGGTGACCATGGCCTGCAGCGCAGCGTCGGCCTGCTCCGGCTCGTGGGTCAGGTCGGCGGCCAGAGATTGGGCCAAGGCGTCATCCTGACCTAAGACAGCGCGCAGGGCGGCAAGGAAGGCGGCTTCGCTTTGCTGCGGGTTCTGCTGGAACATGGTCAGGGAGGGCCCGGCGATGGGATCGGCGTGGAGGGTTGCCTCGATGCGGGTCGCGGCGGCGGTAGCGCGCTCACCTGCGGCGGCCGTCATCTCGTCGGCCCCCAGTTTGTAGTAGGGCAACAGCACGGTGGAAACGACCGTTGCGGCCAGCATATCCAGATCCGCCGCCAACGCCGTACGATCCTGCTCGGTGAGCGGCTCGGCAGGGAAGGCCTCCAGCCAGGCTGCGGCGGAGAGCGCAGCGATCCGCGAGTGAATTTCCGCCAGAGCCTCCTGCTTGTCCACACCCACCTGGGGCGCGCGCGTCATGCTGGTCAAGAACGTCAGCGTGAACTCCTGGCCGCGGCGGCTGAGTTCATCAATCAGGGCCTCGGCAAAGTGGACCTGGGCCCCAGACCAGTCCAAATAGATGCCGATGTGGGGATAGCCGACAAAATCGATCAGGGCCTTGCGTTCCAGCGTCTCATTCAGGCCCGGCAGATCGGCCAACAAACTCAGCAGGTCGGTTCGCGGTGTGCTCATGGGATATTGCTCCTTTCACTATCATGAATGGGTGCATCAGGTTGCTCATTGTGCGAGGTCAGGCCGCCTCTTCGA
>CAWEEJ010000078.1:0-27267 GCA_963807905.1 uncultured Chloroflexia bacterium
GCCCACGGTGGGTGGAGATGATGTAGTCGTCATCGCGCAGCGCCGTACAGACGCCCGCGCCGACCGCTTCCTCGCCGATATAGAGATGAACGAATCCTGGGAGTTGCCCTTGCGCGAAGAGCTTACCTACTTGCTCCTCAAAACGGCGAATGCGCAAGATTCGGGTGTAGATGTCGAGGATGGTTTCGTCAGAAAATTGCATGGTATTTTTAGGTACTCCATGGGTAATCTACTGAATTGCGAATCGATCAGGCGCCAAGAGGCGTATTGAGTACCACGCCTAACTCGTAGAATCGACACGCGTAGCACTCACGTCACCAATTCAACACGCCGCCAACCCCAGCACCTTCGTCGCCGTGACAATTTGATCGAGATCAATACATTCGTCGACCATCGGCCAGGTCGGAATGAAGCCGGGGCCGTACTCGATGCACTCGATGCCAAACCCCTTGAAGTGGCAAGTGTCGGCAAGGACCTGGAATGCCATGACCGGCGCCCACGACCGGTTTGGCGCCAGCAACCGCGGCGTGATTGCGGATAAGGCTCTGCGTCAAGGGTGACTCAATCGCTGTGGCTGGGCGGGCCGGCATGTTGGGCTGCTGCGCGGTTTCTGGGAATGATGAGCTCATACTGAAACGTTGGATCGGCGGCGGCGATCCCATCAAGGAGCGCCGTCATGTCTTCGCGCACGCTCTGCTCTGTCATGCCTGGTACGATGCGCAGATCGAAGGTGAGCGTTGTGGCGTCCTGGTAGTGCTCGACGTTGCGGATGGCCATCCGCGGGTAGCCGGGCAAGAGCGCATGGGGTTCGAAGCGCAGCCAACTTCCTGGCGGGATGGGCTGATACGACGGGCCGAACGCCGCGATCACTTTGGTGGCCTGCTCGATCGGGTTGACGTAGGGCACGCGGTGCTTGAACTCGCCGACAACCCGTACTTTGCCCTGCACGTAGCCCACCGAAATCACGCCGACGTCCAGATCACCTGCCTCCGTGACGATACAGTAGTCGGTGCGCAGACCGCTCTCCATCAGGTGCACGGCGCCCACGCCGCCGCCCGTCTCCGCCACCACACAAGCCACCACCAGATCCCCCGTGAGCGGGCGACCGGTGCGACGCACCAAATCCGCAGCAAGCATGATCGATGCCACGCCCGCTTTCATGTTGATTGCACCCAGCCCGTAGAGCTTGCCGTCTTCGATATCGCCGGCAAATGGGTCGTGTGTCCACTCCTCTTCCCAAAAAGGGCGCCCCTGCCAGTCGCTCGTATCGGTATGACCGCAGAGCATGAGGCTGGGCCCCGTCCCGTCGCCACGTAGTCGGCCAATGGCCTGATGGGTCACACCCGTAGGATGGCTGCGGCAGGTGGGGCAGCGGCACCGTCTGTAATTCGACCTCAAAATCGTGGCGCCGCCAGCCACTCAGCGATTAGCTGCTCCTACTTCGGACTCGTGCCAAAGAAAAGAGGGCACGCGAATCAACTGCTGCGTCAATTCGACCGGTTCGTTGTCATCCAAATGGCTTAAGAGGCTGATAGTCATGGTCAAGACCTGTGGAGTTGCTCATTTATGATCTGCGAATGCGTTGCCAGAAAGGTTTTCCATTGTCGATCTTCAATCGGTCGATCGCTCTATTCGCGCTGAATCGCCCACACGTCAAAGCCCACCTGGGCCCCGCCCCACAGTTCTTTGACGCCGATGGTGTTGCGGGTAGGGAAGGGCTCGGTGAAGAATTCCTGACAAATGCGATCCATGTCCGCAAAGCGATTGATGTCCGTTAACGACACATTGATGCGCACGACATCAGCGAAAGAGCAGCCGGCCGCGGCCAGCACATGTTGAATGTTGGTCAGCGCCTGACGCGGTTCAGCCTCCAGCCCGCCGGGCGACAACGCCCGATCCATCAGGATGCGTGCCCAGATAGCCGGAAGTGATCACCCATTCGCCAACACGCAAAGCCTGGCTATAGGCGCTCGTTGGAACCGGCGCATCGTGGGAAAGAATTGCGTCCATGCTGTCCTCCAGAGATCTTGGATTGACGATCTTCGATCGATGATGGCTATGGCAGCAAACGAATGGCTTCGCACCGACGCACGCAATGAGCAGTCGTCAATCGCTTACGCTTGCTTTGCTTCTCGCAAATAGTTGTAGACCGTCGCGCGACTGAGACCGAGTTGATCAGCGATGATGGGGGCAGCTTTCTTGACTTGAAAAATGCCTTTGTCAGCCAGGCGGCCGATAAGGTCTACCTTCTCATCGCGCCCCATGAGCGGGTGCGCTTGCCCCATTTCGAAGAGCGTATCTGCGATCAAGGTATGAATGGTTTCTTCAATGTCGTCCGAAAAGGTTTCAACGATCTCATCGTCCGCGTCTGTGGCAACGAAGCGGCTTAACTGTTCGCGCATCGTGAGAAAGGCGGTAATGTCAAAATTGACGCAGAACGCACCGTACGCGTCGCCCACTTCGTCGCGCAGAAAGACCGTGCACGACTTCATCCGCCGCCCGCCGGGCAGGCTGGTTAAATAGTTAAACAGAGTCCTCATCGGTTTCGCCGTTGCTGGCTTTGGCCAGGAGGAGATCGGTCGCCGCACCCCCTACATTGCGACCAGTCAGGTTGCCTTCCATGCGGATGATCGAGTGCTCGTAATCGGCAAAATCATGAATGACAACTTCGCCATAGGGGGCGAGAAGATTGCGCAGCGCCACGGCTACCTGTTCCAATATGGCCAAGGATGCACGGCGCTCAGGCGTACGCGTCATCGGCGTGCCTTGCTGGCGCTTGACCTGGACAGCGCCATCCATATTTGGCTGAGTCACTTTGCTCTGTCCCATCAGTTCCCGGCAGCTTTCAGAAACCGCAAGCGATCTCCCTACGCAGAATCATGCGCCGTGCGGCTATGGTCATGCGGCGCCTGGATGTCAATGTCACGAGGCAGGAAAATATAGATGCATCCCATTTTGGGGCAGTGTAGGAACGGGCTGATCGCTTTCTCCAGAGCAGCCCCCCGATGTGGTATGCACTCCAGGAAAATGACATGGTTGACAATCCTTGTTCGCGATGATACAACGCCATTGACAGTTTGTCAATCAATTAGACAATACGCATAAGGACAAGGTTTGACGATGGCGTTGGAGAGAGAGCGGTTGATCAGCTTTTTACAAGATCTGATTCGACAACCAAGCCTGAGCGGAGAGGAAGCAAGGGTTGCGCAGCGGGTTGAAGCAGAGTTCCGTGCCTTGGGTTTCGATGAAGTAATAACCGATGAGAATGGTAGCGTCGTTGGAATTATCGCTGGAGCAACGCCTGGCCCAACACTACTCCTGGACGCGCACATCGACACGGTAGGCATTGCCGGCGGCGTAGCCTGGACCCATGATCCCTTTGCGGCAACGCTGGTCAATGAGACGATCATCGGGCGGGGCGCCGCCGACATGAAGGGCGCGTTGGCGGCCATGATGCATGCCGTGGCGAACGTGGATCGGACAACCCTACGCGGCCGCGTTGCGGTCAGCGCAACGACGCTGGAAGAGGTGTTTGAGGGAGTCACGCTGGGCGCTGTCATGCGCGCACTTGCGCCGGATTTCGTCATCGTCGGCGAGGCAACCGGGCTCAACATCAACCGTGGCGGTCGCGGTCGGGCTGAACTTCACCTTACGACAACGGGCAGACCGGCCCACTCTTCGACACCCGAGTTGGGCCGCAACGCTGTCAAAGATATGGTACGCGTGATTGATGCCATCGATGCGCTGCCGCTGCCGATCGATCCCCTTATGGGACCGGCGATCCTGGCGCTTACCGACATAATCTCCGATCCATATCCCGGCTATTCCGTTATTCCGGCAGCTTGTCAAACCACATATGATCGGCGGCTTTTACCAGGCGAACGCGCCGAGGACGTCACGCGTGAAATTCAGGAACTGCCGGGATTGGAAGCCGTACAGCTTGACGTCACGATTGCCCAAGGCGAACACGTTGCCTATACTGGCAAGACGATACGACACGCCAAATTCTATCCTGCATGGGTGCTCGCGGAAGATGACCCGCTGGTCATTCGCGCCCGGCAAGGGTTGCATGAGATCGGCCAGACGCCGGCGATCGGCGCCTACCGCTTCTGCACCAATGCCACCCATAGCGCAGGCCATGCCAAGGTGCCGACCATCGGCTACGGCCCTGCCAATGAGGGCGATGCCCATGTCGTCGACGAGCAGCTGCGCCTGGCAGATCTATTCGCCGCGACAGCCGGCTATCAGGCCATCATCGATGCCGTAATGGAAACTGATTGATCTCAGCGAGACGAAAGGAACAGACCATGACCACCCCAGAGGATCTTGCAGCCAGAATCGTTGCCGCCAATGGCACGCTCTACACGCAAAAAGGACCGGCCACGCTGCCCGAAATGACCGGCCCCGAAATCCAAGAGTACCTCAGCGTGACCGATGTTGTGCTGATCCCTGTGGGCGCAACCGAAGATCATGGCGCCCATCTGCCCTTAGGAACTGACAGCATGGAAGCACGGGAAATCTGCCGCCGTACGGCAGTCAAACTCGCTAACAAAGCTGTCCAGTTGTCATCGGCCCCGTGATTCCCTTTGGCACGTCAAGCTTTCACATGGGATTTCCCGGCACGGTCTCCATCAGCTCAAACACATTGATTACCCTGCTCAAGGAAGTCTGCCTTAGCCTCTATCAGGGTGGGTTTCGCAATTTCTGCTTGATCCACGGCCATGATGGCGATCTCTCCTCCATGATGGTGGCTGCGCAGGAGATTGTCGATGCTACGTCCGATGCATCGGCGGTGGTGCTCAACTGGATGGTGGCGTTGAGCGAGGTCTATCATACGATTCAGAAATCTAAAAAAGGCGAGAGCCACGGCGGAGAAGGCGGGACCGCACGCCTTCTCGTGACCCATCGGGAGCTGGTCTATCCGGAACGGGGGACTGCGTTCTACCTGAAGCCGGAAGAACTGCGCAAGATCCAGAGCCCGGAACACATGAAGACCGGCGGCGGCATCTATTACGGCGTGCGCAGCTACAAGGCGCTGACGCCCTACGGCCATATCGGCGATCCAGCCATGGCAGAGCCGGAGACCGGCGACAAGGGCTATGACGTCATCGCCGACTGGTCAGCATGGTCATCAAGCGTGACTTCTTTGACGAGCGAGAGTTTCGCGTGTAGCCGAACGTTCTGCGGCCCGCCCAAGGGTACGGCAATCACCTCGTGGTGAAATCTTGGCGAGACAGCCGTTCGGGCGTAGGATGAAGCGCATCATTATTCTTGCATCAGGGAGAGTCGCAATGACCAAATTAATGCTCGTTCGTCACGGCGAGACCGAGGCCAACGTCAGCCAGGTCTGGCAGGGGTCGCTCGACGCGCCGCTGACGAAGCGGGGCCTGCTGCAGGTAGAACGGCTGGCCACCGCGTTGCCGAACTGGCCCGAGAGCACCCCATCGACCACTTCTACGTCTCGCCGCTAGCCCGGGCGCGCAGACCGCAGCCGCCATTGCCGCGGCCATCCGCCAGGAGCCGACCATCTACGACGGTTTCCGAGTACGATCTGGGCGATTGGGAAGGACGCACGTTTCAGGATCTGCGCAACAGCGAAGATCTCTGGAATCGCTGGGCGGCCGACCCGACCTTTGCACCGCCCAATGGCGAGTCACCGATGAGTTTTGGCCGGCGCATCCAGACTACATTCAACGAATTAGCCGCCAGCCACCCAGATGAGACCGTGCTGGTCGTCAGCCACGGGGGCGTGATCGCCAACCTGCTCGCCAGCTGGCTGGGCGAGGGTCCCCACGACTGGCGCAACTGGGACGCGCACAACTGTGCGGTCAGCGTGATGGAGACAACGTCTGACGGCTGGCAGGGCATCCTCATCAACGATATCTCGCACCTGCCACCCGCAGCACGCGGGGAGAAAATTCGGCGATTTATGAAGTGGATGACGCGTAGGCGTCTACCTAGCGCGGGCCATGCGGATGGCCCCGTCCAGGCGGATCACTTCGCCGTTGAGCATTTCATTTTCGACAATGTGCGCGACCAGTGCGGCGAATTCTTGCGGCCGGCCCAGGCGCGAGGGAAAGGGAACCTGCTCCCCCAGGGATTCGCGCGCTTGCTCCGGCAGACCGGCCAGCAGCGGCGTGTCAAAGATGCCGGGCGCGATGGTCATGACGCGAATGCCCAAGGGGGCAAGTTCGCGTGCTGCGGGCAGCGTCATGCTGACGATGGCGCCCTTGGACGCAGCGTAGGCCGTCTGCCCGATCTGCCCGTCGAACGCGGCCACCGACGCCGTGTTGATGAGGACCCCACGCTCACCCGTGGCCAGGGGCGCCTGCCCGGCCATAGCGGCCGCGGCCAGACGCATGACGTTGAAGACGCCCACCAGGTTGATCTCCAGCGTGCGCGTGAAGGAGTCCAGGCCATGGACGCCCCGCTTGCTCAGCAGCTTCTCGGCCGTGGCGATGCCGGCGCAGCTCACCGCGCCATCAGCACGCCGAACGCATCCTGTGCCAGCTGCACGGCGGCCTGCACTGCCGCCTCATCGGTGACGTTCATCGCGGCAAAGCGTGCGGCCGGGCCAAGCGCAGCGGCCGTCGCCGCGCCCGTGTCGGCGTTGAGATCGGCAATCACCACGTTGGCCCCGCGCTCGACCAGCATCTGAGCCGTCGCCGCGCCCAACCCCGAGCCGCCGCCGCTAATGAGGAAAGTCTTACCGCCAATCTCCATCTCAACTCCAATCAACAAACGGACGGCCTTCGACCATTGACAATTGATAATGGTCAATGGTTACTGGGACTTGATCTCGGTCCAGATGCGGTCCCACAGGAGCGTCCCCTCGCCTAAGTCAGAGAGAAACTCCAATTTGCCCATGGTCTCTTCCGGCGGGTAGATGCCAGGGTCTTGCTTGATTTCGTCGGCGATCATGGGCAGGGAGGCGGCGTTCGGGCTGCCATAGTAGGTCCAGTTGGTCAGCGCGCGCCGATCTCGGGTTCGAGGATATAGTTGATGAAGATCTCGGCCGTGTAGGGACGGCGCGACGACTTGGGAATGGCCATGTTGTCCGTCCAGATAACGCCGCCCTCCTGCGGGATCACGTAGCCGAAGTTTTCATCCTCACTCTCGTAGATATCCTGGAAATAGCCGCCGCTCCAGCCGTGACCCAGGGCCACGTCACCGGCGACCAGCAGATCGCCGTAGGCATCACTGTCAAAGGTTGCCACGTAGGGCTTAATCGCCAGGATCACCTCTTGGCCTCGGCCAGTTCGGCTTCATCCACGCTATTCATGCTGTAGCCGGCATATTCGAGGGCCGCGCCAATGACCTCGCGCTGGTCATTGAGCAGTGAGATTTCGCCCCCCAACTGCGATACCTTCTCGGGATCGAAGATCCAATCCCAGCTATCGGGCACCTCGCCCACGGTCGCTTCGTTGTAGCCGATGCCCGTGGTCCCCCATTGATAGGGCACAGAGTAGACCAGGCCCGGATCATAAGGCGGATCCAGGAAGATCTCATTCAGATTGGCCAGGTTGGGTATGTTGGCTTTGTCCAACTCCTTGAGCATATCCAACTGGCGCATGATCGTCACCATGTAGTCGGATGGCACGATGACGTCATACCCCGTAGCGCCGGCCTGAAGCTTGGCCAACAGATCTTCATTGCTGGAGAAGGTGTCATAGGTAACCCTGACGCCGCACTCGGCTTCAAACTGCTCGATGATCTCGCTATCGATGTAATCCGTCCAGTTGTAGACGCTCAACTCATCATCCAGCTTGCTCGGGTCGCCGCAGATTTCGCTGATTTCGGCCGGCGCAGCCCTTTCTTGTTCGGCCGGGGCCGTGCGCGAGCCGCAGGCTGCCAGCAGCAGGACGAGGAGCAGGGAAAGTGGCATAAGCAACTTCTTCACGATTGATACTCTCCTTACTTGATTGATAGGACTATATCACGCTGGGCACAATCTACCTCGACGCGGTATGCAGCAGAGTGCCGTAGCCGTCTTGGTTTATGCGCCCTGCGCGTTTGCTAACGTCGCTGAATCGCCAGCGATGTCAGCACAGAATGACCGATGCCGACAGCATCAGCGTGCTGAGGGCATTGATCTCCGGCGTAATGCCGGTCTTGACCATGGAATAGATGCGGAGGGTCAGCGTGGTGCTGCCCGGACCGCTGGTGAAAAAAGTGATGACGAAGTCATCCAGGCTCAGGGTGAAGGCCAACAGCGCGCCGCCGACGATGCCCGGCATGATCAGCGGCAGCGTCACAAAGCGAAAGGTCTGCCATTCATTGGCGTAGAGATCGCCGGCCGCCTCTTCCAACGATTTGTCAAAGCCGGCCAGACGCGCCCGCACCAGCACGGCCACAAAGCTGATATTGAACGCAATATGGGACAGGATGATTGTCGTCAAGCCCAGCGAAACGTTGAAGCCGATCCGCCCCAAGAGCATGCCGGACTGCACAAAAAAGAGCAGGAGCATGACCGCCATGGAAATATCCGGGATGATGATGGGCAGATAGAGCGTACTGTCGAGCGCGCTTTTGCCCCGAAAGCGGAAGCGCTCCATGCCCAGGGCCACCAGGGTGCCAATGATTGTGGCGAAAAATGTGCTGATTGTGGCCACAATCAGGCTGTTGCGCAGGGCCAGTGCGATCTCTTCATTCTGGAAGAGCGTGGCGTACCACTCCAGGCTGAAGCCGGTCCACTGATTGACAAAGCGACTATCGTTGAAGCTGAAGATGATCAGCACGGCGATGGGCGCATAAAAGAAGATAAAGACCAGCAGAGAGTGGCCGCCGAGGAGCACTTCACTCCAGCTGCGGCGCCGCTTGATGGGCGGCGCTGTCTCAACCGGCGCGGTCGAAAGCTCGCTGCTCATAGCGTACGACCTCCTTTGCGGAAGTAGAGCAACGTTGCAGCCAGGACCACGGCCATGAGGATCATGCTGATGGCGGAGCCAAAGGGCCAGTCACGGGCCGCGAAACTGGCTCTGAATCAGGTACCGATCATGACCGTTTTGGCGCCCCCCAGCAGGTCGGGCGTGACAAAGGCGCCGAGGCTGGGAATGAAGACGAGGATGCTGCCGGCGATCACGCCCGGCATGCTCAGCGGCAGCAGGATCTTGCGGAAGGCCTGAAAGCCGTTGGCATAGAGATCGCTCGCCGCCTCCATGAGACTGAAGTCGATCCGCTCGATAGATGCATAGAGCGGCAAGACCATAAAGGGCAGATAGCCGTAGATCAGGCCAAGCAGGACAGCCGTATTGGTGAAGAGGAGCTTAATGGGTTCGTCGATCAAACCAATCCACATCAGCACGGAGTTGATTGGGCCATCGTTGCCGAGGATGACGCGCCAGGCATAAGTGCGGATCAAGAAATTGGTCCAGAACGGGATCATGACCAGCACGAGCAGCAGATTGCGCGTCCGCGTCGAGGGCCGGCGCGCAATGAAGTACGCAAAGGGATAGGCCAACAGCAGGCAACCGACTGTAGCGGCAAGCGCCAGCAGCATGCTGCGCCAGAAGATGCTCAAATAGAGCGGATCGAAAACGCGCACGTAATTGGCCAGGGTGGACTCCCAGATCAACTGGCCGTACGCGCCCCGCTTGAGGAAGCTATAGACAAAAACGATGCCCAGCGGGATCACAAAAAAGAAGAGCAGATAGATGGAGGCCGGACCGATCAAGGCTGCCAGCTGCAGGCGCTCGCACGGGCGGACCGGAGTGATTTCATCCGTCATGGGTTTTCCTCGCCGCTACTCGGTCAGGAGGCTGGCATTGTGGGCATGCCAGGCCAGATAGACCGCATCGCCCTCGTGGACGGTCGCTGCGGTACCGGTGTAATCCTCATTCTGCTGGCGGGCGGTGACCTCCACGTCGTTGGGCAACATGACGTCGTAATAGGTGTCGGTCCCCAGGTAGGTTACCCGATGGACGGCGCCGGTAAAGACATTGATGAGATCCGGCGCTTCGCCCGTGCCGATAAAGATCTTTTCCGGCCGGATGGCAACAGTCGCCCTCGTCCCGTTAGGCAGGACATTCCCCTCGTGTGGTACGTGAGAGAGCTGGCCGGTCTCCAAGCGCACATGGGTCAGCTGCTCGTCGCTTGCCACAACTTCACCATCGAGGAAGTTTGTTTCGCCGATAAAGTCGGCCACAAAGCGCGTTTGCGGATCTTCGTAGAGATCATAGGGACCGTCGACCTGGAGCACGTTGCCCTCGTTCATGACGGCAATGCGGTCCGACATGGCCAGCGCCTCTTCCTGGTCGTGGGTCACGTAGATAAAGGTGATGCCCACCGTCTGCTGGATACGCTTGAGCTCCTCCTGCATGGCCTGGCGCAGCTTGAGGTCGAGCAGCCCAGCGGCTCGTCCAGCAACAATACTTCGGGGTTGTTGACCAAGGCCCGGGCCAGCGCCACGCGCTGCTGTTGGCCGCCCGACAGCTGGCTGGGCTTGCGCTGTCCCATCCGTTCCAGCCGCACGAGCTTGAGCATCTCCTCGACGCGCTGGTCGATTTCGTCCTTGGGCGTCTTCTTCATCTTGAGCCCAAATGCCACATTGTCCCGGATCGTCATGTGGGGAAAAAGGGCATAGCGCTGGAAGACCGTATTGACGGGCCGCTTGAACGCTGGCTCATTGGCCATCTCCGCCCGTGATCAAGACGCTGCCGCTGGTGGGCAGCTCCAGCCCGGCAATCATGCGCAGGGTTGTGGTCTTGCCACAGCCGCTTGGCCCGAGCATGGAAAAGAACTCGCCGTCGTGGATCGTCAGACTGATATTATTGACGGCGACAACCGGATCACCCTCCGGGCTGGGAAAGGTCTTGGTCAAATTGCGCAATTCGACCGCCGGTTTGCGTGAAGAATCTGTCATTTTCTTGTCAACGCCTTGAAAAATGTTGAGGTTGTGGCACAACTGATGGTGGTCGAGGAAACCAGAGTGGCTAGGTCAATTCGCACGATTTGAAGGAGATCCGGCGAAAGTTACTGAAAGAGGCGGCTGCACAGATGACGCACAGTCTCAGCCCCATAATTGTCAGCATATTACGCACCTTTGCCGGGGCTGTCAAATCGCGGAGGGAAAATGGAAGGGTTTGCAATATGAGTAGGATGGGCCGCGGATCAACGCAGATCCGGCGGATGTCAGCGGATCAATCCTAATGGGTCTGCGGCGATGCGCCCCTCCTTCGGCGGGCGCATCCTGCGCGGCTCTTTCCGCTGTCCATCGTCCACGAAGTAGGAACCGGCGGGAAAAATGAGGGCTACAGAGATAGCCCGCTTGATGCGACTATAGCGAGGAAAAATCGATGCCAGCGGGGGTCGTCGGTCAATTCAGGATGAAAAGCCGTGGCCAGGATCGGCCCTTGCTGCACCGCCACATGGACAGTCTCGCCCTGCTTGCCCGGCAGTTCGGCCAGCGACGTCACCGCGGGGCCGATTTCGGTGATGGCCGGGGCGCGGACGAAGACCGCCGGCGTCGGCTCAGCGCCGAGCACAGGGACATCGAGCAGCGTCTCGAAGCTGGCAGTCTGGCGGCCAAAGTAGTTCCGGTTTACCGTCACATCCAGGCCGCCGATGAGGGTCTGCCCACCTTGCTTTTGTCCGGCAGCCCGCTCGGCCAACAGAATCATGCCGGCGCAGGTGCCCCACGTCGGCCGCCCGCCATGCACCCAGGCGCGCAGCGGCTCGACCAGCCCCCAGCGTTCGGCCACCAGGCCCATGCTGGTACTCTCGCCGCCGGGCATGATCAGCCCGTCGATCTCGGTCAGTTGGGCCGGCTTGCGCACTTCAACGGCTTGCACGCCCAGCTGCCGGCAAATCTTCACATGTTCTGCAACGCGCCCTGGAGTGCAAGGACGCCGATGGTTGGTGTGGTCATGGGGTTTGGGGTCTTGGGGTGGTAGAGTCTTAGGGTGGTGGGGTTGTGGGGTTATAGGTATCGGCTCGATGTCCACAAACCTAAGACCCTAAGACCCCACTACCATACCCCCCACTCCTACGCTACCACCCGCGATGCGCCATACGCTCGGCGTCGGAGAGCGTATCCAGGTTGATGCCCACCATGGGTTCGCCCAGGTTCTTGCTGACCTCGGCCAGCACTTCGGGATCGTTGTAGTGGGTGACGGCCTGGACGATGGCCTTGCCCCGGGCGACCGGATCGCCGCTCTTGAAGATGCCCGAGCCGACGAAGACGCCGTCTACGCCCAACTGCATCATGACGCGGCATCGGCGGGCGTGGCCACGCCGCCGGCGGCAAAGTTGACCACGGGCAGGCTGCCCAATTCGGCCGTTTCTTTGACCAGGAGATACGGGGCGCGGATCTCTTTGGCATAGGCGAAGAGTTCATCCTCGTCCATGGTCGTCAGCTGGCGGATCGCGCCGTTGACGGCCCGGGCGTGGCGCACTGCTTCGACCACGTTGCCCGTGCCCGCTTCGCCCTTGGTGCGAATCATGGCCGCGCCTTCGGCAATGCGGCGCAAGGCTTCGCCCAGGTTCCGGCACCGCAGACAAAGGGCACCGCAAACTTATGCTTGTTGATGTGATGGGCCTCATCGGCCGGCGTCAAGACTTCGCTCTCGTCAATATAGTCGACGCCCAATGCCTGCAGGATCTGGGCCTCCACAAAATGACCGATGCGCGCCTTGGCCATGACGGGGATGGTCACGGCCTCAATGATGCCTTCGATCATGCTCGGGTCGCTCATGCGCGCCACGCCGCCGTCTCTACGGATGTCGGCCGGGACGCGCTCCAGGGCCATGACCGCGCAGGCGCCGGCCTCTTCCACGATGCGCGCCTGTTCCGGCGTCACCACGTCCATGATCACGCCGCCTTTGAGCATCTGGGCCAAGCCGGCCTTGACGGCAAATGTACCCGTCACCTGGCCATTGCTGCCATTCAAATTCTGCTCACTCATTTCATACGCTCCTTGTGACAATGTTCCCCCAAGTCAATCTCTGCACGCGTTGGCGTGCGTAACTTGCCATTCTATGCCAAAGCGCCGCGCCGGCCAATATCTCGACCGTCACAAAATTGAACACGAGCTACGCTGGTCACTTTTTTTCGTTGCTAGACATCCTGCGTTCAGCGTAGCGCAGCCCCACGGCCAGGGCAATGGTCATGGAGAGGTAGAGGAAGGCGACGACGTTATAGGTCTCTAGGAAGCGAAAGGTGCTGGCGGCATAGGTGTTGCCCAGGCGGGTAATGTCCGGCACGCCCACCACCGAGACCAGCGCCGAGTCCTTGAGCATGGCAATGAAGTCATTGCCCAGCGGCGGCAGGACGCGCCGAACTGCTTGAGGTAAGATGACGTGACGCATGGTCTGGCTTCGGCTCATGCCCAGACTCATGGCCGCTTCGCTTTGACCGCGATCGATGCTCTGGATGCCGGCCCGGAAGATTTCGCTGATAAAGGCGCTATAGCCAATGATAGGCCCAAAATTGCACGCGTTCGAAAAAGAGAGATCGCGCACGCTCAGCTCGGTCCACGCGGTCCCCAATCCCGACAATCCAATCGATAGCATGGCGTCGCCAAGCCAGTCGATCACGCCCACCAGCGCCAGCGCGCACAAAGACAATGTAGTAGAGCAGCACCAACATGGGCACGCCGCGCACAATCTCCACATAGAACGAGTCACCTCCTGCAAGACTCGGCTCTTGGACAGGCGCGCCATCCCCACCAACAGGCCAAAGAAGACCGCGCCGATGTAGGCCACGATGGTCACGTAGACCGTGACGCGTACGCCCTTGAGCAGTGCCAGGAAAATAACGGTGTAAACCTCATCAGTCAGGATCTTGACGAGGAGATGCCAAGGGCAATCGTCGCCACCAGCCAGTAGGGGATTCGCTCCGCCGTCTTGGCGAACGCGCTGCGTTCTTCATCCGGCGGCAGTTGCGCCGTGGGGCCGGGCGCGGGTTGAACAGCCATGATGCATGCCTTTCCAAATGAATAGGGCGCCGGCGTCGCTGCGACGCCGGCGCCCAAAGAAATCAATCAAGCGACAGACAGTCAGCTCCAGGTCAATGCCTGGCCACCGGGGCTGAGCTGTAGAAGTTCGCATCAGTTGCTCGGATCATACTGGAAGAACCACTTGGTGTTCAGATGCTCCAGATAGCCGTCCTGCTGAAAGGCTGTCGATCGCGGCGTTGATGGGCTCGACCAGCTCGGAGCCGGGCGTGAAGATGAAGCCAAACTCTTCCGAAGTCAACGCATCGCCCACAATCGCCAGCGCTTCCGGGTTGGCCCCGACATAGCCGCGACCGGACGCTGCATCCACCAGCACGACCATCCACATCGCCATTGATCAGCGCCTGCACCGACGCGCCGAAGTTGTCGAAGAGCTGGATGCGCGGGTTGGCTTCGTCGCCGTCCAGGATGTCGTAGACTGCGGTGTAGAAGCCCGTCGTGCCCGCCTGCGCACCGACCAGCAGCTCTTCGTCGCTCGCAAAGGCCCCGGTATCGGCAAAGCGCTCCTCATCCGCCCGCACCAGCATGAACTGCTGCGAGTTGATGTAGGGCGCCGAGAAGTCGATCTGCTCGGCCCGCTCTTCGGTGATGGTGATGCCGTCCATGCCCATATCGAACTGACCCTCGGCCACCGCCGGAATCATTGCCTCCCACGAGCTGTTTTGGAAGTCGATGGCACAGTTGAGACGCCGGCAAATCTCGTGCATGGCGTCATATTCCCAGCCCACGGCTTCGCCCGTGGCGGGATGGATGAACTGGAAGGGCGTGTAGTCGTTGGCCATGGCCGCCAGATTGTGCCCGGCCAGATCCGGCAGCTGATCGTAGAGATCTTCGCCAACAGAGTCGGTGAGGAAGAACCACTTGGTGTTCAGATGCTCCAGATAGCCATCGTCCCGCATGCTCTGATTCGCGGCGTTGATGGGTTCGACCAGGTCCGAGCCGGGCGTAAAGATGAAGCCAAACTCTTCCGAAGTCAGGGCATCGCCCACAACCTTCAGCGCCTCCGGGTTGGCCCCGACATAGCCGCGACCGGACGCTGCATCCACCAGCACCAGATCCACATCGCCATTGATCAGCGCCTGCACCGACGCACCAAAGTTGTCGAATAGCTGGATGCGGGTGGCTTCGTCGCCGTCCAGGATGTCGTAGACTGCGGTGTAGAAGCCCGTCGTGCCCGCCTGCGCACCGACCAGCAATCCCTCATCGCCTGCAAAGGCCTCCGGATTGTCAAAGCGCTCCTCATCCGCCCGCACCAGCATGAACTGCTGCGAGTTGATGAGGGCGCCGAGAAGTCGATCTGCTCGGCCCGCTCCTCGGTAATGGTGATGCCGTCCATGCCCATGTCGAACTGACCCTCGGCCACCGCCGGAATCATTGCCTCCCACGAGCTATTCTGGAAGTCGACGACACAGTTCAGACGCCGGCAGATCTCGTGCATGGCGTCGTATTCCCAGCCCACGGCTTCGCCCGAGGCGGGATCAATGAACTGGAAGGGCGTGTAGTCGTTGGCCATGGCCGCTACGATTGTCTGCCCGGCCAGATCCGGCAGATCATAGACGACCTGGGTCATACCGATTTCGGTGCCGGTTGCGGCAGGCGGGCTGCAGGCGCCCCCTCGTCAATGGCGGGCGCCACGGGCGCGGCACAGGCGGCCAGCAAGATGAGCAGCGCGACCAGCGCAAGGCCTGGCAGCGCCCGATGAAAGCTTCGATTCATGGTTGCTTCTCCTCTCGGATGGGTGAACATTGTCATGCGATTTGCACACTCTCTGCATGGTATCATAGAGCGTGTGGCCCATCAATCAAACGGCGGGCAGATGGAAGAGCTCATAATTTGAGATGGATGGGCCGCCGATCAACACGGATCCGGCGGATATCGACGGATCGATCCTAGAAATCTGGCATAATCCGCTACATCCTTGGATAAGCTCAGGACAGGTCCGACCTCTTCCGCGGCCACGACCAACCCATTGAGGCATTGGCTTTCAGCCCGGACGGAGCCACACTCGCCAGCGCCGGATGGGATCAACAGATCGTGCTTTGGGACATTGAACAAGGCGCCATACGTCGTACGCTTACGGGTCACACATCATGGATCAGCACGCTCGCATTTAGCCCCGACGGCACAATCTTGGCCAGCGCCGGAGAGAATATGATGATTCGTCTTTGGGATCCGCAATCGGGCAAGGAGTTGGGCAGTCTGGCCGGGCATGAAGGGTGGATTCGTTCGATTGCGTTTAGCCCCGATGGCGCCATCCTGGCCAGCGCCAGCAATGACACGACGATCCGCCTATGGGCCATGGACAGCCACCTCACGCGGCAGAACGTTGACCGGGCATGAGTACCTGGTCTGGTCGGTAACATTTAGCCCCGATGGGCGTCGCCTCATCAGCGGCAGCGCGGACGAAACAATCCGGCAGTGGGATGTGGAGATGGGTACATGTCTGAACACGTGGCCCATGCCGGGACCCTACTCGAGCATGAACATTGCCGGCGCAACGGGCCGCGCTGAAAACGCTGGGGGCAATCGAGTGAGGGCTATTCTTCTACGCGCACCTCTACCCGAAAATGACGAACCAGGTCATTGGTCAACCGCTCGCTGACAGTGCACGGGTCATCCGGAAAGGCTAGCTTGACGGGCTGGCCGCGTGAATCAAATTGAATGATGAAGTGATCGTGGCCACGCGGGTCGCGCACCGTCTCGTAGATCTCTTTGAGGCGGAACATATCGCGGTCAATGTCACCGCTCCGGCGGAAAACGATGGTCAGCTGGCGAGCCGCGCCATTGCCGTTGGGCTGAGCGCGATTCTTGCCGTTGGGCACCGGCTGGCCACGCTCTGGCTGCGCCTTGTCCGTCGACTTGACCGGCAATGACTCATCCGCCGCCGGAATTGGCTTGGCTTGAGGCGCTTCGTGGGTGCTTTCGGCCTCCGTCTTTGCCGCTGGCGGCGCCGGCGTTTCAGGCAAAGGCTCGACGACCAGCGGCTCAGCCGGGACGTCCTCTGCGGCCCAGTCCGGCGGCCCGTTGCGGAAGGGATTTTCTTCGCCGCTTGGCAGCATGTCTTCCTCGGAGAGCGTTCCATTCATGTTTGTTTCCCCCTCGCTCGCGGTAACCAGGCCATCCATGCCTCCATTGGCACGGTCGTGAGGCGTCCCGTTGCTGGGTTCGCCATTGACGGTAACCCCGTTTACGGTCGGCGCGTGCTCTAACAGAGAAGTCTGATATTTGTTGTCATCCTCAGAAGCGATCGCACGGGCCTGATCCACGTAGTTCTGCAAGCTATCAGCCAACAGGCTCGTTGACCCTTCACGCGTCTGCGCCTTGCCCTTGACCAGCACAATGCTGTCGACTTCCAGTTTTTCCTTGTATTCTGCATAGGTTCTGGGAAAGACAACCACTTCGCACTGGCCTTGAAGGTCCTCCAGCTGGACAAAGGCCATCTGATCGCCCTTCTTGGTGTTGATGACCCGCACATCGGCGATCATGCCGGCCATTGTCACATTCTTCCCATCAAAACGCTCGTCCAACTCGTTCGACGCGCAAGTCACCACGGTACCAATATCGATGCTCAGATGCTGCAGCGGATGGCTCATGGTGTAGACGCCCAGCAGCTCTTTCTCCCACTGGAGACGCTCTCGCCCCTTGACTTCCTCGATGTCAGGCAGGTGAATGGCGGCGGACGTCGTCTCCACCTCCGCATCCATCATGTCGAAGATAGAGAGTTGGCCGCTCTCGCGTGCGGCGTGGATGCCGGCCGAGTGGGCCACCATCTGATCGAGCACGGCCAGCAACTGGCTGCGCTTGCCAAAGCGGTCCAGCGCGCCGGCCTTAATGAGAAACTCCAGCGCTCGCTTGTTGACCTGACGCAGATCGACGCGGTCACAGAAGTCATCCAGGCTCGTGAAGGGGCCACCCTCGTCGCGCGCCCCGATGATCGCCTGTACGGGCCCCTCGCCCACATTTTTGATGGCGGCCATGCCAAAGCGGATGGCGCTATCGGGCGGTACGGGGAATTCGTAACCGATGTAAGGGTCGCGATGGGCCTGGCTCTCGACATCGGCTGGGCGCTCCTGGATCTCAAAATCAAGCCCGCTGTAGTTGACGTCCGGCGGCAAGACATCGATGCCCATGCGCCGGCACTCGTTGATAAAATTGACGACCTTGTCCGTCTTGTCCCGTTCGATCAGCAGCAGGGCCGCCATATAGTCAACGGGATACCGGGCTTTCAAATAGGCCGTCTGCACCGTAATGATGGCATAGTCGGCCGCATGGCTCTTGTTGAAGCCATAGCGCGCAAAGAACTCGATATCGGCGTAGATTTCGGCGGCGGTCTTTTCTGGAATGTCGTTGGCGACACAGCCGTCGATAAAGATCTGCTTGTGACGCTCAATCTCAGAAGCCTTCTTCTTACCGATCGCACGCCGCACCAGGTCGGCGTCGCCGGGCGTGTAGCCGGCCAGCTGGCTCAGAATCTGGATGATCTGCTCCTGGTAGACAATGATCCCGTAGGTCTCAGCCAGGATCGGCTCCAGGGCCTCATGTTTGAATTCGACCGCCTCTTCACCGTGCATGCGGTGGATGAACTGGGGGATATACTCCATTGGCCCCGGTCGATAGAGCGAGATCGTCGCCACGATGTGCTCGAACATGCTCGGCTGCATCTCCGTGAGCACCCGGCGCATGCCCTGGCTTTCCACCTGAAAGACGCCGCTCACCTCACCGCTCGAGAGGAGCTTGAAGGCCTCGGCAGCCTCATCGCCTTCAATCGGGATGTTGTCCAAGTTGAAGTCGATGCCGTGACGTTCATTGATCAGACGCCCGGCTTCCCGCATAACAGAGAGGGTGCTCAGCCCCAGGAAGTCAACCTTAAGCAGGCCGATGGATTCCAGAATCGGGAACTCAAACTGAGCAATGGTGTCCGTGACCGACGACTTGGTCCCGCGCATGAGCGGTGCATAGTGCTCCAACTCGCGGTCGGCGACGATGACCGCGGCAGCGTGGATGCCGGAATGACGAGCCACACCCTCCAACTGGACAGAGGTATCGACAAGGTCCCGCACCCAGTCGGCCGAGCGGTAGAGTTCGGCCAGATCCGGGCTGTAGAACTCGTGCTCCTTGTCCAACACGTCTTGGATGGTAGCGGGCTTTCCGGGGATGGCCGGGATCAGCTTGGCGATCTTGTCGACTTCGGACAGGGCAATGTCCTTGGCCCGTCCCACGTCACGGATGGCGGCCCGGGCCTTCATGCGGCCAAAGGTGACGATCTGGGCAACTTGATCGCTACCGTACTTCTCGACCGTGTACCGGATCATCTCTTCGCGCTGATCATCCGGATAGTCCAGGTCAAAATCGGGCATGTTGACGCGGCCCGGATTGAGAAAGCGCTCGAAGATCAGGTTGTTCTTGAGCGGATCCAGCCCGGTGATGCCGGTGCAGTAGGCCACCAGCGAGCCCGCGCCCGACCCGCGCACGTTCCACCAGATGTTGCGGCTGCGGGCAAAGTCACAGAGGTCGGCCACGATCAAGAAGTAGACGTCGAAACCCATTTCGTTAATGATGCGCAACTCGCGCTCTTTGCGTTCCTGAACGTCGGCATCGGTTGCCCACGCGCCATAAAGGCGGGCCAGGCCTTCCTCGGTCAGATGACGCAAGTAGGTCTCGTAGGTGAAGCCTTCCGGGATGGGCAAGTCAGGCAGATGAAATTCCTTGTCCTCCAGGTCCACTTCACACATGTCAGCCAGGGTCAGCGTGTGATCAAAAGCGCTGGCCGGCAAGTCGATGAGGGGACGGAAGGTCTCCTCCATCTGCGCCCGGCTCTTGAGGAAGTAGCTCTGATCACTCAGACGCATGCGCTTTTCTTCGTGGACGCGCGCGCCCGTCTGCACGCAGAGCAGCACGTCATGTGGGCTGCCGTCACTCTCAGCCACATAGTGCACATCATTTGTAACGACCAGTTGCAGGTTGAACTTGTCGGCCCAGGGCACCAGCACCTTGTTGACCTCAACCAGTTCGGGGATGCTGTGCTCCTGAAGCTCGACGAAGAAATTCTCTTTGCCAAAGACGTCGACATACCAGCCCAGACGCTCGTAGGCCTCGGTTTCTCGCCCCTGCATGATGAGTTGCGGCACTTCTGCACCCAGACAGCCGGTGCTGCAAATGAGCCCATCGGCATGTTGCGCCAGGAATTCATGATCGATGCGCGGTTTGTAATAGTAGCCTTCCAGCGAGGCGCGGGTGGCGATCTTGAGCAGGTTACGGTAGCCGGTCATATTTTTGGCCAGCAGCAGCAGGTGGTGGTTCTCCTTGTCCAACTGAGAATCACGACCGCCCATTGGGCGATTCCACAGGGTCTGATAGGCCTCAACACCGATGATGGGCTTGACATCGGCATCGCGCGCGGCCCGAAAGAATTCGATGGCGCCGTGCATCACGCCATGATCGGTCAGCGCCAGAGCAGGCTGGCCCAAACGCTGGGCTTCAGCCACCAGCTTCTTGATGCGCCCAAGCCCATCGAGCAGGGAATATTCGGAGTGGACATGAAGATGGACGAAGTCGTTGGCCATGGCAAGTTTCCAAGCGTACGAAAATGGATCATAAAGAATTAAGCGCGGCGCACATTGTACGGATTACGCAAATCAGATCTTGTGTTGTGGTCAGACGCTGGTAGAACGAGGTACAAGACACAAAGGGCAGGCAGCCGGGTCGATCTTCAATGCACATCGGCGTGCGGGAGGTGTTTACATAAACGAGAACCTATGTTCGACCAGGATAAGGTGATTATAGCAGAGGGGATCGATTCCTTCCAAGCGCATGAGGTGAAAATATTGCCGGCATTGCATTTAGCGCCTTGGGCAGGATTGAGCACAATTGTGCTCAATTGGGACGCAATTTGAGCACACACTTGCGCAACTGGTGAAAAACGGCTACAATTCACCCTGTCATACAGACAGTGTGCAAGCGCCTTCCGCGCACCCCTTTAGAAAAAACCTGAGGAGATTCCAAACCATGGAGAAAATCAACGTTGCCATCATCGGTATGGGTAATTGCGCCAGTTCTTTGATCCAGGGCGTTCACTACTACCAGGGTCGCACCGCCGAAGACGCCATCGGCCTTATGCACTGGAGCGTCGGTGGCTATACGCCCGGCGACATCCGTATCGTCGCCGCATTTGACATCGACGCACGCAAGATCGGCAAGGACATCAGCCAAGCGATTTTTGCTGCCCCCAACTGCACCACCGTCTTCTGCGCCGAAATTCCTCACTATGGCGTACCGGTCCAGATGGGCCGCATGCTGGACGGCTATTCAGAGCACATGGCCGACTATCCGGATGATCAGACCTTCCTGCCCACGGACGCGGCCCAGCCCAGTCAGGAAGAGGTGGTGGCGGCGCTGCGCGCAAGCGGTGCTGAAGTGCTCATGAACTATCTGCCGGTCGGTTCGGAAGAGGCGACCCGCTTCTACGCCGAGTGTGCCCTGGAAGCGGGCATTGCCTTCGTCAATAACATCCCCGTCTTCATCGCCAGTGATCCGGCGTGGGCCCGGCGCTTCGAGGAGCGCAACATTCCCATCATCGGCGACGACATCAAGGCCCAGCTCGGCGCCACCATCACCCATCGCACGCTGGTCGATCTCTTCCACAAGCGCGGCGTCAAGCTGGATCGCACCTATCAGCTCAACACGGGCGGCAACACAGATTTTCTCAATATGCTTAACCGCAACCGCCTGGCCTCCAAGAAGACATCCAAGACCGAGGCCGTGCAGGCCGTCACCGCCGAACGTCTGGATGACGCAAACATTCACGTCGGGCCCAGCGACTATGTGCCGTGGCAGGATGACAACAAGGTCTGCTTTATCCGCATGGAAGGCAAGCTCTTTGGGGATGTGCCGATGAATTTGGAACTGCGGCTTTCGGTCGAGGATTCGCCCAACTCGGCAGGCGTGGCGATTGACAGCATTCGCTGTGCCAAGCTGGCGCTGGATCGTGGCCAGGGCGGCGTGCTCTATGCGCCATCCGCCTACTTCTGCAAGCATCCCGCCATCCAGTATACGGACGACGAGGCCTACAGCATGATGGAACGCTTTATCGCCGGGGAACTAACCGAGGAATTGGCCGAACTGACGGCCGTCGCGGCGGACTAGGTCACGCTATCAGCGTGACAGTTCCCATATTCCTACGAGTTATCGGTGAGCACCGGGGCTCATCCGGCTGGTAGCCGGACCTACAGGCCATTGGTCTGTTTCCGCCTGGCTGCACTAGATTCATAGAGACGATGCATCGTCGAGCAACGCCTCCATGATGCATCGTCTCTACTTGCGCAAGACCAGGAAGGCGATGGCTCGATCCGGATCCGTGTCGAGCGTCAAACCGTGAATCTCGGCAATCGGAATCGTGCGAATCAGATCGGCCACTTCCGTGCGTGTGCGGGGAACCAGCTGCCAACCGGCGTAACATTCCAGGAAAGCAAGATCCTTGGCCTCCGCCAAAACGCATGAGATCAGCAGCTGCCCGCCGGGGCGGAGCGCTTGCCACATGGAGAGGGCCAGCCTTTGGCCCGCTTCGGTAGACAGCTGGTTGAAAAAGTTCGAACTGTATACCAGGTCAAAGTGGCGGAGGCCATAGTCGGCCAGCGACTGGTCGCCGCGCGAAATGGCCAGCGGCGAGCCGTAGACCGTGCGTACGCCATCGCGGCCGTAGGTGCGGGCAATTTGATCCAAGGTCGGCTGATCATTACCAAATGCAACCAGATCAGCCAGCGCACCATTTGCCAGCGCGAATGAGAGTTCGGCCTCGCGTAGCCGGCCGGGTTCGATCGTAAGGACACGCGGGCACGCTACCGCGTCGGCCACACCATCGATCACGCTGGCGACGTAGCGGCGTTGACAACGCAACGCCCGCGCAACCGCCGTATTCGTCGTATAGCCGAAAATGCGGCGCCCCAGCGACACCGTATCCGCTCCACTGCCACAACGCAGCGCCCCATAATAGATGCAGTCGAGGGATCTTTGATCTGTATAGCCGGCGCCGGTCGCCGCGAAGGCAGTCGCGGTGAAAGGATCTTGATGAATCATCGCTGTCACGGGATGGGAGAGACAGACGGACTCAATCAGGCTGCGCCATTCATGGTCCGACGTCCGCCGGCGCGCCTCGTCAAGCCCGGCATGGAGCAGCGTTAGCGCCGCGCCCACCTGTCCCTCTAGCATACCGGCATAGCTTTCGTTCAAAATTTCGCGAATCATCATGCGTTTCCCCCAGCGAATCGATCCTCCGTATCATGACAAGCAGCATACGTCTGGACGCCTAACCGTCACCTATCAGATCTCTGTCACCCACCTATCGCCCTATCAAGCTGCGCTGGTCGCGCATGTGGCGTGGAGCGTACGTGTTTTTGACACACGCGCGCTCCACGCCGTCCGCTTTCACCTGGCCCATGGCTCGACCGAAGGAGCCAAACAGGCTAGTCCAGCTCTGTTATGCTGAGTTCAGCCGCAAAGTTTTCGCCACTGTAGAAAGTCCCAACATAAACGTCATACCGACCGGTCTCCGGATCTTCGAAACGCACGGTTGCGTCGGAAGAGCTGCCATAGTCATCGTTGCAGACTATGTCGCCGTAAGGGTCGCTGATCACCAAGACCGTGTCCTCACCATTACTATCTACATCAAAGCGCAGGAGGTCCGACTCACCACTCCAGTAGAGGATGTAGCTGGAAGACGTTGGGATATAGCCCGCACAACCAGAAGGCGCCTCGGTGCTACTGCTGGCACGCACGTCTGCGGTATATGGATCAGGCAGGAAATTCGCAGCCAGGTGCACCTCATTGGTTGCTGGCGAGGGTGACGAGGGCGTGCTGCTTGTGTCGCCCAGTTCCGTCAGCTTGAGTTGGGCAGCAAAGCTGTCGTTGTCATCAAACGTGCCGACCCACACGTCATAGCGCCCCGTTTCCGGGTTGTTATAGCTGATGGCTGCATCTGCCCCATCCCCAGAATCATCATCACAGCGGATATTGTCGTAGGGATCGCTGATCACCAAGACCGAATCCTCACCAGCGCTATCCACGTCAAAACGCAGGAAGTCCGAGTCCCCGCTCCAGTAGAGCGTGTAGTCGGCCTGGGCGGTAATGTGGCCGGCGCAATCGCCAGGGGACGACACGCGCCCTTCTCGCGCAGGCTCACAGTATGGGGGTCCGGTGTGAAGCCGGCCTCAAGTCTGTCGACACCAAATTCGCCTTCGCCATTTTCATGATCTGGCGCGCTATCATAGGTGAAGCGATGTCCGCTGGAACGAGCATATTCCGTATATCCGTCCCCCAACGTGTGGAAAGCGATCACCTTGAATTCCAGTTGGTGTTCGCCATCGCTCATGTGCAGCTCGTCATACGGAATGAAGAGCTTGAAGTCGTCATAGCGCGATTGCGCATAGCTGGGCGAAAAGTTCTCACCGACCGAAACATTGCCGCCAGTAGTCGTAAAGCGGTCATTGAAGTCTTCTAACGCTGCTCCATCTTGGAAACTGAAGTAGGCGGCAAGGCGTCCCTGCGAGTTACGCATATTGCGAGCCGTAAACTCAACATGGATGCGCATACCATACTCACCATCCTCAGTTACGTTGTGATCGACCCAGACTCGATCAATTTCACCATTGGCTTGTGCCAATGCGATACCCGTTGTCAGCAACAGCAGAATCATCGCTACGCCAACCACACGAAAGAGTTTACCTGTCCGCCAAGTAGTCATCTTACTTCCTCCTTTGTAGATACTGCTACCGTTCAAAACTTCGTTTCTTGCCCACATGCGCTCGCAGTCGTGGAGAGTTCCGTTGCCAAAGGGCTAGGGCACGTGCTTCACGACGTTAGTCCCTGGTTGCCGGCTAGTCTTGGATCAACATCTTGGATCAACGCCTTGGTCTGCTCCGCCACTTCAGGCGTACCGTCAACATCGCGAACTGCCCTCGCTCGATACTCGAGGGTCTTCACTTGATGCTCCTTTCAAAGAAAAAGATGGAAATAGGCGTTTGCAAGAATAGGCCTGGCCTGACGCCGTCACTTGTAACCGACTTCAACCGGCAGAAGATAACGCTCTGTGCCCTTTGCTTCCGCGATCCAGCCATGCCTGCCACTGTCGGTCTCTACCGTCCACCAGATGATCTCATCGACGCAGGCCGGGCCGTCCACAATGATCATCTGGCCGCCGTTGACAATGCCGGCATTGGGCACGTTATCCACGGCTGTCCCCGGCTCCTTGCGCAGATTGTTCACGCCAGCAGGAATCCACGTGACCATGGCCCGGTCGCCCCGCTGCAGCAGGGATGTAGGCAAGCCGGGACAGATAACCTGCTCGATGACCGGTCGCAGGTAGAGATCCTGGCCATTGCCCTGGCTGGTCCAGCCCTCGACGCCGCTGGCAGGCACGCGCACCTGCCAGAAGACGTGGCCGTCGTTGTAGACCGGCCCGCCCAATATCTCCGCCACTGCACGGGGCGGGAGTTGTGCCACAGTCCGATCATTCGTGTCGGGTGACTCACGCACGATATTGGCGACTGCAGTGTCGTAGAGGACGTAAACGAGCGTTCCCGGCGCCAAGTGAGTGAAATGGGGCATTGAAGCTCTCCTTGAGATATAAGATCAACACGATCTTGCCTGCCCAAACAGAGTGCACCATACGGGCTGCCGGCGATCTATCGCGCGCCTATCAACTCTCAAACCGTTCTGTGCATAGCGCCCCAGAATTCCTAACGGTCCTACGCAATCCCGCCATTTCACATACGGTTGACATACAAACGATCATTCGCTACGCTTACGCAGCACGTTAGCTATCGCCATCACCTCCCCCACCGAACAACTGGAGATCCTCTTGATCGAGCAACGCTTGCCCCCACCGATTACGGAAAAGAGTGTGCGCGAGGCGCTGACGCTTTGGTCCGAGGGCAACGGCGCAACCAGCCCACTTAAGGCGCTCAGTGCCTGGCAGGTCGCCTTGGAAAGCCCCGAGGTAACGAGTGAATACGGCGCAACCGATGCTGTCCTCCGCGCTGCGCTGGCCACGCTGGCACAGGAGAACGAGGAATCGGCCCACATCCTCACGCTGCGCTTTGACAATGGCGAAGCGGGCCATCGCATCGCATCAATCCTGCACATTGCCGAAGGGACCGTATGGCGCAAGCAACGCGAGGCGATCGGGCAACTCACCGCGCTGCTGCTGGACGAGGACGAACGCGCGCGCGCGGCCCAGCGTGCGCGCTTTGCGGCCCGACTCAGCCAGCCGGCTTCTGGCCGCCTCTTTGGCATAGAGAAGCACGTTAAGTTGTTGGCAAGCCAGCTATTGCAGCCCGAGGCACCCTGGCTGTTGATCGTGGTCGGCATCGGCGGCATCGGCAAAACGACCCTGGCCGATGCCGTCGGCGTCAGATGCTGGCCGACCCGCGCTGGCAGGACTTCGCCTGGGTAACCGCGCGCCACGAGAGGTTTGGCGGCGGCGCGATTGAGCGCGTCGAAAAGCCGGCCCTGACCACCGAAGCGCTCATCGATGGCTTGGCCGAGCAACTGCTGGATGAGGACTGGGACATCAACACGCTCACCGTCGGACAGAAACAGGAATTGCTCAAAGAGCGTTTGCGCGCTCAACCCCATCTCATCATCATCGACAACCTGGAGTCGCTCACCGATTTACGAAACCTGTTGACCACCACGCGCGAGTTAGCCGATCCCAGCAAGTTCCTCTTCACCAGTCCAAAGCCGCTTCTACGAGCCGGATCTTTTTCACTACACCGTGACCGAGCTAGATCAAGAGGATGCACTCCGCCTGGTACACGCCGAGGCCGCACTGCGCAACCTGCCCGAGGTGGGCACGGCGAGTGATGATGATCTTGCGCCCATCTTTGCAACGGTGGGCGGCAACCCCCTGGCTCTGCGCCTCGTGGTGGGTCAACTGCACGTTCACTGGTTGGGACACGTACTCGACAACTTGCAGAACGCCCACGGCCATCACGCCAGCGAAATCTATACCTACATCTACTACCAAATCTGGCGTGAGCTGGACAAAACCACGCGGCGCGTGCTGCTGCTCATGCCGCTGGTAACGGAACAAGGCGGCGACATCGACTATCTGACCGCCATGGGCGCACACGGAAATTTAACGCCGGCAGAGGTAACCGACGCGCTCGAGCGCCTCGTGGCGCGCAACCTGGTTGACAGCCGCGGTGATCTTCATGCACGACGCTATACCATCCACGGATTAACGCGCACCTTTCTCCAGCAGCAGGTGCTTCAGTGGCAAACCGACGAGGAGAGAAGCGAGGTATGAGCAGCGCCCCGATAGC
>CAWEEJ010000079.1:0-30391 GCA_963807905.1 uncultured Chloroflexia bacterium
AGCGATCCCTTTGCCTATTGCGCTTCCGCTGGTACCGACGACATGCCGGCCGGTGAAACGGTTGACGGTCAACTGCCCGATGCGATTGTCCAGGGCATGATTGCCCAGGACCTCGTCTAGCCAACGCGCCGGAGGCAATGCAGCAGGCGGCTCAGTGGCGCTGCATGGTCGGCAACGTTTGGGTTTGTTGGCGCCAATTGCCCTGCGGTGAAAAGGCCGATCTGTCGGATACGCCGACTGACGCGATGACCGAATTTTGTCAGGCAAATGCCAATGCCGACGCCATTCCCGCCTCCGTGACCGGGCGCACGACCGTCTATTCTTGGAAGTGCGACGGCGAAACGCCAACGGTAATCGAGCAACTCTTCACCGCCGATGCCCAAGGGTATCTGGCCGAATTCTGGACCGAACTGACCCCGCCCAGGTAGGCGGAAAAAAATTTGGTCAGCCTCACCCTGCTGCGTATCCGTCCAGGATGCGCAGCAGGGTGAGGCTGACGCAACCCGTACAGCACGTATAGTCACTTCCTGGTAGATGATTGACGCTGGCTTTCTTATCCCCTCCCTACACAGATTGCCCGCTCTTGTCTGAGACGCCCATCGCCGCCCTACATCACCTCTGTCAATGGCCCGTAACGAGGGAGCCTATGGAGCCAACGCTGGCTGAGCCTGGCGCAACCAAGGGGTGCATACCAGATAGGCGGGGACTGCGCTGGAAAAGCGACCAGTCCATTCGTACACCGCCCCAAAATGGGATGCACCCGGCGCCAAGCGGCTTGCTGCGAGGATTCTGCGCAAGATGCTATAATGGGTTTGCCGTAGATGCACAGGCTATGTTATGTTATGTAGCGGTTGTTATGTTATGTTGCTCGCTGCAGCAAACCCTGCCTGCTCATCAACCTCAGCCCCTGGAGTCCTCATGGCTCAGCATGATGAAACGACTGTCGAGCGCTCGACAGTCGTTGAAACCACCACGATTACCGGCGCCGACGTGCCCAGCCAGCCGGGTCAGATTACACGCACCATGAGCGCGGAGAAGCGCGCCGCAATCGGGCTGGATCCATCTCGACCCACGGCCAGAACTGAAGTGCAGCGCCCGCCGGATGATGACATTCCCCAGTGGCGCTTGCGCTGGTTGGCGCTGCTGCTCTCGGCGTTGGCGCTGGCTACGCTCCTGCTGCTGCTCGGCCGCATGCTGGATTGGCCGCTCAGTTGGGCCGATATCCAGGCCGACCTCAACGATACCTGGGGCGGCGGCGCTACCTCGGCCTTTGTCACCTATGATTTGGAAGACGAAGGCGTCTATCGGCGCCTGGTTGAAGTCGATTTTACCGCAGCAGCTCCCGGGCTGGACGAGGAGTCCATGCCCAATCAGTATCAGATCTGGACCGATCGTGATGCAGGCGTCTATCGCATGCGCATCTGGCCCGATAACATGACGTGGAGCGTTCTGGGCAAAGCTTGTCTTGGTCCCTATCGGGTCGAAACAAGCACCACGATCGCCGGGGAGTCGCCCACGGCCTACAGCGGGCTCCTGGGACGTTTTCAGAACACGCGCAGCTTCTACATGTTCGTGGTCGACGGTAGCGGCAGCTATCGCGTGGTGCTGCAACTCGACGGCGAGTGGGTGACGCTCCAGCCGTGGACTGCGTCGCCTGCGCTTAACCCGGCTGGTCAGGCCAACAAACTCTCTCTTATGGACGATGGACGAACCCTGAATTTCTTTGGCAATGACGAACTGCTCTACGGCGTCTCCGACCTGGCGCTACCCGCTGGCAACACCGGCATGGTTGGCGGTGCCCGTGACGAAATCGCCGAGCTGGTGTACGACTGGGTGAATCTATACGACCTGCCCTGTCGTGTCCAGTAGCGATGATGATGTTACAATTCCTCCATGTTCACGTATAACCTCGCCGCCATACAGACTTCCGTGCAGACGCTGCACCGCAACGTCTGCATTTCCCATCAAGAAAAAGAGGTGCAGGCCCCATGAGATCGGCCCTCGATACATTTCTCCGCGCGGTCGCCGCAGACGATGAAACCGCGGCCGAAAATGCCGCGGTCCAACTTGCCCCGGCAGACGAGCCGTTCATTCTGGCGCGGCTGGCTGCCGCACAGGATGAAGAAGAACGCTGGTGGATGACCCGGGCCCTGGCCTCATGCGGATCAGCCGCTGCGCTGCCGGCATTGACCGCATGTCTGGCGGATGATGATGCGGCAGAGCGTGCGACCGCCGCATTGGCCCTTGCTCACATCGCCCAACGTGATCCTGCTGCCCCCGTTGCCCTGCCACTTGTTGCCGATCTGCTGCAAGATGAGGAAGGCTTTGTCCGCCAGGCAGGGGCTGATGCCCTGGCCATGTGTGGCGATGCGGCCGTGCCTGTCCTGGTCGACGTGCTGCGCGGTCAGCATGCGGGCGCACGGTCACGTGCCATGGCCGCATTGCGCAAGATTGCGACCCTGGCCGCAGCCGGGGTCATGTTCCAACACTTGAATGATGAAAACTATCTCGTGCGGACCTATGCCTATGAAGGACTCGACGAGATGGGCCTGTTGGAGAATCTATTGCTCCAGATCTAGCCAGGTGTAAGGGCGCAAAGGGGCGTGTTTTTGCCGGGTGCCGCTTTGGGCAAGCCGCTACACCCATGCTATAGTTAGGCTCGTTTGAGTGCCATGTCAACTAGGCCCTGGTCTTGATATTTTTCGACCAAGACGCCACTATCTGAATGAAACGTCCATGACTCTTTTCCCTACCCGCGACAATCGTTCCGCCCGTATCCCTTCCAACCGCGCTGTCGTCGTATTGCTGGTCCTGGCCGCTCTACTGCTGGTTGCCGGCTGTAGCACCAGCGGCGTCTCGCAGAGTGCGACCCCGGCCGCGCCCGCGGCAGCCATTGAAAGCGACTATATCGATTCGCTCGATGACTACGTCGAGATCACGGAGGAGGAGCCGGCTGCTGAGGATGCTGAGGCAACGGCGGAAGATGCCGAAGACGCTGACGCCGAAGAAGAGAAAGCTTACGTGATTGTCGCCACCCAGGGCGCGCGTGCCAACATGCGCAACGCACCCGATCTGGAGGCCGAAATCGTCGGCAAGGGCAACCCCGGGACGACGTTTGAGGTGCTCAGTCAGAGTGAGGACAGCGACTGGTACGAGGTCTGCTGTGTCTCGCCGCTGGCCAGCCCTGATGGCCAGCCGATTGAGGCGTGGGTCTCTGCCCAGGTCGTGTCGCCGGGCGATGGGACAAACTTCTCTAACGTGGCCATTGCCGAGGACGTAGCCCCGCTTATGCCGGAAGGCCTGGAGGCGACCTGGAGCGTGGACTGGGCCTGTGGTGCGGAGGAGCGCTGTGCGGTCGACGCTTGCCAGGCGACAGTGACGGCCCAAGCCGACTCGACGAACCTGCAATTTCTCCAGGTCGCCCATGAAGTGGTGTGGGACGATGCCTGCTTTGCCACGGATAGCTGGATCTTTGAGGTCGACCCCGTGACCGGTCGCGAGCGCACCGGCGACTTTGCCGAGAATTTCCTCTATGGCTACTGGCTGGGCGCCGAGCCGGGGGAAGCCAATGGCGTCTATAAGTATGACGACGAATTGGGCGTGATTGTCTGGTGCTCCGAGCCGCGCGACGTGGAAATCGACGAGGGAGACGGCTGGACCACCATCTATGAAGGCTCCACCTGCCACGATGTGAAGACTGGTGCGCTGACCCTGCTCACCTATACCAAACGCTGGCTCTACTCGGGCGAGTACGACGGCGAAACTTACAGCCGCGCCTATTTCGGCGATAGCGAAACGCTGGAACAGCGCTTGATCGGCACCAATATTGAGCTTGGGTTTGCTGAGCCGGCCGAATAGAAATGTTTGATGAAGAATAGAGAATGGAAAACGGTTAATGGGACCATCGCCCATTAACCGTTTTTTTTGTGCCTTATTCTGTACTGTCCACCAGAAGCTCTGCCGCGGGCAGATAATCCGCCATTGATGAGCGTTCCAGCGCCGTGAAATCCATCGTCTGCAAATAGTCTGTCATTGCTGCTTCGGCCCGCGCCGCATAGGCGGCGTAGCGCGCACGCTTGTTGCGTACGGGATCCTCCAGCTCCGGCAAGATGCCCATATTGGCCTTCATAGGCTGGAAGTCCTTGGGCTCGGCATGGGTGATGTAGTAGAGCAACGCGCCCATCATCGACGCCCGCGGTGGACTGAGCAGTGCCTCGCCCTGCAAGCGCCGCGCCATGTTGATGCCGGCCAACAGACCGCCCATGGTGCTGCCTACGTAGCCCTCGGTGCCCGTGATCTGGCCGGCGAAAAAGAGGTCGTCGCGCGTGCGGAACTGCAGCGTTTCGCGCAGGAGCGTGGGGCTGTTGATAAAGGTGTTGCGGTGCATCTGGCCCAGGCGCACAAATTCGGCTTCTTGCAGACCGGGGATCATTTGCAGCGCCTCGGCCTGGGCGCCCCAACGCATGTTGGTCTGGAAGCCGACCATATTGTAGAGTGTGCCGGCCACGTTGTCCTGCCGCAGCTGGACGACAGCATGGGGCCGCCGCCCCGTGCGTGGATCGCGCAAGCCAACCGGGCGCATGGGCCCAAAGGCCAGCGATTTCATGCCCCGGGCCGCCAGCGCCTCGATGGGCATGCAGCCTTCGAAATAGCGCTCCAGCTCCTGGTCCGCGCCCTTCAGCTCGAGCTTGGGCGCCGCCAAAATCGCTGCCACAAAGGCTTCATATTCTTCTTGGTTGAGCGGGCAATTGATGTAGTCGCCCTCTTCCTCACCGGTTCCGCTGCTGCGATCATAACGGCTTTGGCGGAAGGCGGTGGACATGTCGATGCTCTCGGCCGTGACGATCGGGGCCATGGCGTCATAGAAATAGAGATGTTGCTGGCCCGTCAATGCCTGGATTTTGGCCGTGAGCGCAGCGCTGGTCAGCGGGCCGGTGGCGAGGATCGTGGGGCCGGCCGGGATGTCCGTCGCCTCTTCGCGGTGGATGGTGATGTTGGGATGACCGCCCAGCGCGGCCGTGATGTCCTCGGCGAAATCTTCGCGGCTGACGGCCAGCGCACTGCCCGCGGGCAACGCATGGCGAAAGGCGGTCTTGATGATCAGGCTACCCATGCTGAGCATCTCGTTCTTGAGGATGCCCAGGGCACGGTCGGTCATGGTGCTGCCCATCGAGTTGCTGCAAACCAGTTCGGCCAGCCGGTCGGTGATGTGAGCGTCGGTGGGGCGAACGGGGCGCATTTCGTAGAGCTGCACGGGCACGCCGCGGTTGGCGAGCTGCCAGGCCGCTTCACTGCCCGCCAGGCCGCCGCCGATGATGGTTACATTTTGGGTCATGCGCTCTGCTCCTTCAATCAACCGCCGGTCTGCTGTGCCGACGGTAAGTGCATGATTCTAGCAAACCAGAGTGTTGCGGTCAAAACCGTGCCGGGAAATTTTCTCTGTGTTATAGTATCGGCAGGCAGAAAGCCGGACGATTGACAGTTTGCAAAACGCGCCGCGAGATCGTTGCGCATTTGCTTATCATGAAGAGGCTTGCCCCGCCCAACGGGCACATTTCCCTGGACCGTACGGATAGACAAGCGAGAGAGAACGATGATCGAGCGCACTTACCTGCACATCAACCTAGGCGATCACTCGATTGAGCGCCAGCCCCAGCAGGGGGAAGAACTGGTCAAGATTGGACGCTACTTGATTGCCAAGACGCTGCTTGAGATGGGCGTCGCCACGGTCGATCCCCTGTCGGCCGCGAACCCCCTGATCTTTTCGGCCGGACCCATGGCCGGAACAAGCTACTCCAATGCCAATCGCACCAGCGTCGGCTGCAAGAGCCCACTGACTGGGGGCATCAAAGAAGCCAACGGTGGCGGCACCTTTAGCTACGCATTGGGCCAGTTGGGCATTTCGGGCTTCACCCTACATGGCGTCGCCGACGAGTGGGTAGTCATTCATCTGCATAAGGATGGCGCCATCACCTTTGATTCGGCGGAGCCTTATCTGGGCAAGGGCAACTACGAAGCCGCAGCCCTTTTGCATGAACGGTATGGCAAACGCGTCAGTCTGGCTCTCTGTGGTCCCGTTGGAGAGTATGAGGGATTGTTGGCGGGCATCGCTTTCAGTGACAACGACCGCCGTCCCTCACGCTTGGCCGCACGCGGCGGCGTGGGCGCGGTAATGGGCACGAAGAAGGTCAAGGCGATCGTTGCCGATCTGGTCAAGATGCCGGCGCTCTATGACCGCAAGTCGGTGCTGAGCGATGTGCGCACCTATGCCCAGAAGTTGCAGAATGACCCTGTCGTCACGAATTTCTACGCGGCGGTCGGCACCATGGGCATGGGCGATTTCACGAACCATATCGGCGGCTTGCCCGTGCGCAACTTCAGCGCCGGCCAGCTGGTCGACACGGCAGACGGCGCCTTTAAGATGGGCGGCGACTATATCCGCGAGCAGAACATTGAGCGGGGCGGTCAGCACACCCATGCCTGCATGCCCGGCTGTACGATTCAATGTAGCAACGTCTATGCCGACGCCGACGGCAACGAAGTGACCTCGCCCGTCGAATACGAGACGCTGGGGCTACTGGGCACCAACTGCGGCATCGAAGACCCGGACCATCTGGCCGCACTCAATCACATCGCTAACGATCTGGGTATCGACACCATCGAGACCGGCGCGACGCTGGCTGTACTCATGGAAGCGGGGCTGGCGTCCTTTGGCGACGTTGACTTCATGGTCCAGGCGCTGAAGGAGATGCGCGAAGGCACCGAGCAAGGTAAGCTCTGGGCCCAGGGCACGGCACACGTTGGCGCGCACTACGGTCTGGCCCGGGTGCCGGTCATCAAGAAGCAGGCCATCAGCGCCTACGACCCCCGGGTGATTGAAGTGACCGGCATCTCCATGATGGCCACCGCGCAGGGCGCCGACCACACGGCGGGCAATGCCCCCCGGTTCGATTCGGAGGGCAAGGCGCTCGACGAGCTGCTGGCCGTCAGCCTGGATGCGCAGATCGGCGCTGCGGCCACCGACTCTATCGGCTTCTGTCTCTTTGGCCGTACGGTCACCAATGAAGCGCTTGACTTCATTGCCGAATCCTTTAACAATGCCGTCGGGACCGAGCTGGACTCGTCCTTCTTCATGGAGTTGGGGCGTGAAACGCTCAAGCTGGAGAATGAGTTCAACCGCCAGGCCGGCTTCACCGACGCCGACGATGACCTGCCCGAATTCTTCTATTCCGAACCGCTGGAACCGACCAACAAGGTCGCGCGCTTCCGCGGCGATGACATCCATGACATGTATGATGCACTGGACGCTTAGCCGCCCAGGCGAGCATATAACATGACTGCATGACAAGCCGGGTTTCTGCTGGAAATCCGGCTTGCTTATGCAGCCGCAGAGAGACCTTTTGCCATGAATGAAGTCGTGATCGTCAGCGCAGTACGCACGCCCATCGGCCGCATCCGCGGCGCGTTGGCCTCCGTGCGACCGGATGACCTGGCCGCATTCGTCATTCGCGAAGCCGTGGCGCGCGCTGGCGTCGATCCGGCCGAGATCGAGGAAGTTTATCTGGGCTGCGCCAATCAGGCGGGCGAGGACAACCGCAACATCGCGCGCATGGCGCTTCTCCTGGCCGGATTGCCCCCGCACGTGGCCGGCGTCACGCTCAATCGCCTCTGCGCCAGCGGTCTGAACGCCGTGAACCAGGCGGCGCGGGCCATTCTGGCTGGCGAAGGCGACATCTTCGTTGCCGGCGGTGTGGAGAGCATGACGCGTGCGCCTTACTCCCTGCCCAAGAATCCGACCGGCTTTGGCCCCTCGGGCAACGTCACGGCATGGGACACGACGCTGGGCTGGCGCTACCCCAATCCGGCCATGGAGGCCCTCTTTCCTCTGGAAGCCATGGGGGAGACGGCCGAGAATATTGTTGAGATGAGTCACCGTGGCGAAATCGCCGGCGGCGAAATCACACGCGCAGAGCCCAGGATCGCTTTGCCCTGCAGAGCCAGCAGCGCGCCTGCGATGCCATCAATCAAGGCTATTTTGACCAGGAACTTGTTGGCGTCTCCATTCCCCAGCGCCGCGGCGAGCCCGTGCTGTTTGAGACGGACGAACATCCACGCATCGCACAGGCTGACGGCGGCTACGAGTTGGCGACCAGTCTGGAGCAACTTGCGGCGCTGCGTCCTGCGTTCCGTGCCGGCGGCAGCGTGACCGCAGGCAATGCCAGCGGTCTCAATGACGGCGCCTGTGCGCTGGTGCTCATGTCACGGGCGCGGGCCGACGCCTTGGGCATCAAGCCGCTGGCGCGCTGGCTGGGCTCGGCTGCCGCCGGCGTCGATCCGCGTGTGATGGGGCTGGGGCCGGTCAGTGCGTCGCGCAAGGCCCTGGCGCGGGCGGGGCTGACCGTCGCCGACATCGACCTGGCTGAACTCAACGAGGCTTTCGCAGCTCAGGCCATTGCGGTGCTGCGCGAGTTGGGGTTGAGCGAGGCGATCACGAACGTCAACGGCGGCGCGATCGCGCTGGGCCATCCGCTGGGCTGCTCCGGCGCGCGCATCCTCACGACGCTGATCTACGCGATGCAGCGGCGGGCGACTGAGGGTGAACGTATGCGCTATGGCCTGGCCACGCTCTGTGTTGGGGTTGGACAGGGTGAGGCGACGATCGTGGAGCTTGTCGACTGTCTTTAAGGTTTAATGTCACTTTTTCCAGCAGGTAGGAAGGCCCTTTATCTGATGCAACAGACGCCAATCATCACCTCAGCCGATGCCGCCAAGCTGATCAAGTCTGGTGCGACGATCCTCGTCGGCGGCTTCGGCATGACGGGCAATCCGGTCCACCTGCTCCATGCCCTGGCCGAGCGCGATGTGCGTGACCTCACCTACATCGCCAACAACGTGGGCGAAGCGGGGCTGGGCGGCGGCCGTCTGCTACGCAACGGACAGATCAAGAAGGCAATTGGCTCTTACTTCACCAGCAACCGGGAAGCGGTGGAGGCGGCTCAGTCTGGTGCGATGGAGGTCGAGCTGATTCCCCAGGGCACGCTGGCCGAGGCGTTGCGCGCCGGCGGCGCCGGGCTCGGCGGTTTCTTCACACCGACGGCCGCGGGCACCATCCTGGCCGAGGGCCGCGAGACCCGACAGATCAATGGCGTCGAGCAGCTCTTTCAGCCGGCCCTGCGCGGCGACGTGGCGCTGATTCGCGCCTGGAAAGCTGACACCGCGGGCAATCTCGTCTATCGCATGACCGAACAGAACTTCAATCGCGCCATGGCCACCGCGGCCGACCTCGTCATCGCCGAGGCCGAGTTCATCGTGCCCGTGGGCGAGCTCGACCCCAATGAGATTCACACGCCCGGCTGCTATGTGGACTACCTGGTCCAGGCCCACACCACGCTGGAAGAGCTGGGCTCATCGGCCTCAGTCAACGCCAGCATCCGCAAAGCTGATGACGCGCGCCGGGCCATGGCTCGCCGCGCCCTGGCCGAATTGGCGCCGGGTGACGTGGTCAACCTGGGCATTGGTATCCCCACGCTGGTGGCCGACCTGATCACGCCCGAACACGGCATCATCATGCATACGGAGAATGGCATGCTGGGGGTGGGGCCATCGCCGGCCGACGGCGGCGCGCTTGACTACCCGGTCAACGCCGGTAAAATTCCCGTGACCGCGCTGCCCGGCGCCAGCTATTTCGACAGCGCCGATTCCTTTGCCATGATCCGCGGCGGCCATGTCGATGTCGCCATCATGGGCGGCTTGCAGGTCGACGAAGCCGGCAATCTGGCCAACTGGGCGGTGCCGGGCAAGCCGCTGCTGGGGGTCGGCGGCGCCATGGACCTGGCTTCCGGCGCCAAGCGCCTCATTATTACCATGACCCACACCAACCGCGACGACTCGTCCAAGATCGTCCCCCACTGCACGCTGCCGCTAACCACGCGCGCGGCCGTTGACGTAGTCATTACCGATTTGGCAGTCTTCAAGTATCCGGACGGACAACTGACGTTGGTAGAGATCATGCCGGGCGCCACGGTGGCGGACGTGCGGGCCAAGACGGATGCCGAGTTTGCGATTGCTTTAGCGCAACGTACCTGAGAAGTAACGTGCCTGAGAAAAGGAGATGAATTCATGAATGAGGGGAGGTTGGCCGACCAGGTTGCCTGGGTAAGCGGCGGCGCGTCCGGCATCGGTGAGGCCATTGCAGAACTCTTTGCGGCCGAAGGCGCCAGCGTCACCATTGCCGACATTCAGCACGAGCAGGGCCAGGCCGTGGCGGAGCGCATCCGGCAGGCCGGTGGCGTGGCGCGTTTCCTGCCTTGCGATGTTGCGCAGCCCGATCAGGTCCAGGCCAGCATCGAAGCGACGGCTGCCGAATTTGGTGCGCTGCAAACGATTGTAAACTGCGCCGGTGTCGTGCACGTCGGTCCGCTGGATGAACTGGAGATCGCCGCGTGGGACGCGCTGATGGACGTCAATCTCAAATCGATCTTCGTGGCCACCAAGTTTGCCATGCCCCACTTGCGTCGGCACCCTCGCAGCTATATCGTCAATGTGGGTTCGGTAAGCGGCTTTGTGGGGCAGGCGCTGACGCCGGGGTACATCGCCGCCAAGCACGCCGTGATTGGCCTGACCCGGGCCATTGCCCTGGATTACGCCGCCGACGGCGTGCGCTGCAACTGCATCTGCCCCGGCATCACCGATACGCCCATGCTGCGCTATCACCTGAACACCTTGCCCGATCCCGATGCAGCCCTGGCCGAGCGCCTGCGCCGCGTGCCGGTCGGCGTTGCCATGACGCCGCTTGACATTGCCCGCGCGGCCCGCTATTTTGCTTGTGAAGATTCGTCGGGCGTGACGGGGACCACGCTGGTGGTCGATGGCGGCTATACGGCCGCGGCAGAATGGACCCACCCCGGTCAGACCCGCTTTATGGAGTGAGCCATGGAACCAAGATTCGCCTGTGCTGATTTTACCTTTCCCCTTCTGCCCCATGACGACGTGCTGGCGTTGATTGCCATGCTCGGCTTTACGGGTGTGGATATCGGCCTCTTTGAAGAACGCTCCCATCTTTGGCCGTCGCGTGAATTTGCAAACGCTGAAGCTTCGGCGCGGCAGCTCAAGGCCAAGCTGGATGCACGGGGACTGCAGGCCGCAGATATTTTTCTCCAACTAGCGGAGGATTTCACGCCCTACGCCATCAACCAGCCCGATGAGACCCGGCGCCGCCATGCGCGTGAGTGTTTCATGCATACATTGGACTATGCGGCGGCGTGCGGCTGTCGCCATGTGACCACGCTTCCCGGCGTTACCTTTCCGGATGAAGCGCCTGCTTCCTCCTGGAGTCGGGCAGTGGATGAGTTGGCCTGGCGCGTCGAGCAGGCGCAGGCAAACGGGCTGATCCTTGGCGTCGAGGCTCACGTGGGCTCCATCGTCTCTGATCCATTGACCGCAGCGCGGCTTGTCGAAGCCGTGCCGGGCCTCACCCTCACCCTCGACTATACTCATTTCACGCGCCTGGGGATGGCCGACTCCGAGATCGAGCCGCTGGTCAAGTACGCCAGCCATTTTCACGTGCGCGGCGCACGTGAGGGACGCCTGCAGGAGTCGTTTGCGCGCAATAGCATCGACTATGCTCGGGTCTATGCCGCCATGCAAGAGACAGACTACACGGGCTGGATCGGCATTGAGTATGTCTGGATTGATTGGGAACACTGCAACGAGTGCGACAACCTCTCGGAAACGATTCTCTTTCGGGATTTCTTGCGCGCCTTAGCCTGAGAACCCTTGGTATGTAGAACCAAACACAATCTCACCGTGGACCAAGACCCCAAAAAAGGATAATGCCCTATGCAGCTCTACACCGACAAAGATGCTTCCCTGGACCCGCTGGCCGGCAAGACGGTGGCAATTCTGGGCTATGGCAACCAGGGGCGCGCCCAGGCGCTGAACCTGCGTGACAGCGGCGTGGAGGTCATCGTCGGCAACCGGGACGATGAATACCGTGCCCAGGCAGAGGCCGACGGCTTTCGCCCACTGTCCATCGCCGATGCGGCCGCGGCGGGCGACTTTCTGCTCGTCCTGACCACGGACGAGTCCCAGCCGGCGATCTGGCCGGAGCAGATTGTGCCGGGTTTGGCGCCGGGGAACGTGCTGGTTTGGGCGAGCGGGTACAACGTGGGCTACGAGTTGATCCAACCGCCTGCCGATGTCGACGTGGTCATGGTGGCCCCGCGCATGACGGGCGTCATGGTCCGGACGCTCTTTGAACACGGCAAGGGCGCCATGGCCCAGATCGCTGTAGAGCAAGATGCCACCGGCGCGGCCTGGGCCAACATGATGGCCATCGCCAAGGGCATCGGCGCTACCCGCGGCGGCGTCTTCGAATCTTCCTTCCGTGAGGAGGCCGAGCTGGATCTTTTTGCCGAGCAGATCGTCTGGTCCGGTCTGGTGGCCTGGTTTGAAGAGTGTTTTCGCCTGGGGGTGGAACAGGGGTTTTCACCGCAACTCATGGTGCTGGAACTGTATGCATCGGGCGAGGCCGCGGAAATTCTGGGCATGATGGCCCAAAATGGGTTCTATCAGCAGATGGCCAATCACTCCACGACGAGTCAGTACGGCACGCTGAGCCGCTCGCGCACGTTGTTGACTGACGAGATCAAAGCCAGGCTACGCGATCTGCTCGTGCGGGATATCAAGGAAGGCGCCTTCGTGCAGGAGTGGACCGACGAGCAGGCTGCCGGGGCCCAGGTGCTGGCGGACTTGCGTGCCGCCGCCCTGGATAGCCCCATGAGTCGGGCGGAAGCGGATGTGATTCCGTTGGTTCAGGCCTCTCATTCGCTGTAGCCAATACAGAACGGCGCAAACAGAAGCAGCTTAGCATCCCCATTTTGAAAGGCCATCTACATGAAAATTACCGATATCACTGTCTATCCGGCCAAGGAGTGGCGCACCTTTCTTTTTGTCGTCATTGACACGGATGAAGGCATTTACGGTGTTGGCGAGGGCGGCATCACCGGTCGTGAACTGGCCATGGCCGGCGCGATCGAGCATCTCAAGCCGTTGCTTATCGGCCTCGATCCCTTTCGCACCGAACACATCTGGCAGCTGCTTTGGCGTGGCGGCTTTCACCCTGCGGGGCAGATTCTGACCAGCGCCATTGCCGCCATAGACATTGCCCTGTGGGATATCAAAGGCAAGGCGCTGGGCGTGCCCGTCTATGAGCTTCTGGGTGGCCTCGTGCGCGACAAGGTGATGACCTATAATCACATTCAGGGCAGCAGCGTCGGCGAGATTGTCGACCACTGCCAGGCCTCGGTCGAAGCGGGCTGGCAGTGCCTGCGCTGGGGCACCAATTTTGGGCCGGATGGCGTGATCGAGCCGCGGGTAGCCCTGCGCGAGGGCATTGCCGAATGGCAGGCGATCCGGGAAGCGCTGGGCGATGACGTTGAGCTCTGCTACGACATCCACACGCGGTTGGGTGTCTCCGACGCGATACGCCTTTGCCGTGAAGTCGAGCCCTTCCGCCCCTTCTTTATCGAAGATCCGCTGCGGTCCGAGAATCCTGATTCGTACAAGCGCTTGCGCCCGCAAACCGCGGTGCCGCTGGCCGCCGGCGAGCAGTTTGGCACCAAGTGGGATTTTCGCCAGCTGATTGAGGAAGAGTGGATTGATTACGCCCGCGTCGACCTGTGCATCTGCGGTGGCTTGACTGAGTCAAAGAAGATCGCCGGCTGGTGCGAGACTCACTATATCGACCTGGCCGTCCACAACCCGATTGGTCCCGTGTCAACGGCCGCTTGTCTGCATCTCAACCTCTCCTGCCCGAATTTTGGCGTGCAGGAGTTGCCGCGCCGACCCGGAGAAAGCCTGCCTGATGTAGTTTTGAATCAGCCCGAGTGGGTGGACGGCTACCTGCTGCCACCCGACCGCCCTGGGCTGGGCATCGAGTTTGATCGTGAGGCGATCAAGCGCTACCCGTTTGAAATAACGGGCCTGCCCATCATCCGGCGCGCCGATGGATCCTTCACGAATTGGTAGTCGGTCAGAAGAGGATCTTATAGAACGCGGATGAAACAGATCTCAGCAGATTCAGAAAAGTAAGGATCCGCAAAGATCCATTTAATCTGTATCATCCGCGTTCTACCGGCGCGCCGAGCGTCCTATCCACGCGTTTCGCAGTACGCAGCATAGGCGGCTGCATCCATCAGCCCGCTGACGGCGCCGGCGTCGGCCATCTTGACCTTGATCATCCACGCTGCGCCAAAGGGATCGTCGTTGACGGCTTCGGGCGCGTCGATCAATCCTTCGTTGATCTCAACAACCTCGCCGGCGACGGGGCAGAAGAGATCCGAGGCAGCCTTCACCGATTCGACCACGCCATAGATGTCGCCCGCCCCAAAGGTGGCGCCGACATCGGGCAGTTCCAGATAGACCACATCGGAGAGGGCATCCTGGGCAAAATCGGTGATCCCGATGGTGCCAACCTCACCGTCGACCTTGACCCACTCGTCATCTTCCGTGTAATAAAGTCCTTCTACGACTTCAGGCATTGCATTTTCCTCACAGTCACTATGCCAGTTGATGAATTTGAAGCGTGAGGCCGCCGGCGCAGCCATGACGGCCGACACCATTTGCATCACGTTTGTCTTATTATACTCGCTTGCGTCGATCATGCCACAGTGTGTGGGATCGCAGCCAGAAATTTGCGGTATAAGCATAATGGGCCGCGGACCAACGCCGATCCGGCGGATATTGGCGGATCAACTTCGCAGAATCTGCGAGGATCCGCTACACCTTTGAGAATTGAATATACCGGGATTTCAGGGTCATTCCAATCGTTCGCCATTGCTGGATAGGCCATTGTTCCCCGCTGCGGGTATAATCTGTCATCATCGATGACCATCACCGAACCAACGGCTCACCAGTTTCTTGCACATTCATACGCATTTTGCTGCTCAAGCATAATATGTGGCCATGTGGGCCATTGATTTCGTCTTGACCAGCAGGCGGCAAACGCGACGTGCTGCGAACAGCAGCCGGAGGCCCATGAAATTTCCGAAGTCCGTGCCAACAGTTTCAGTCGCCCAGGTCATCCCCCAGCGCAAGTCGGTTGTGGCTGACGCCGTCTCCGGGTTGACCTTTGCCGTGGTCAACATCCCCCAGGCGATGGCCAATGCGCTGCTTGCCGGCGTCAACCCGGTGCTCGGCCTCTACACGCTCATGGTGGCGACACCGATCGGTGCGTTGTTTACCAGTTCGGTCTACATGAATGTTTCGACCACCAGCGCGCTTTCCGTCGCCGCGGGTGACGCGCTGATCGGCATACCGGGACCGGCCAAGACGGCCAACATGGCGATCCTGGTCTTGCTCGTCGGTATCGTGCAACTGCTGGCCGGCGTCTTTCGCCTCGGCTCCCTCTTGCGCTTCGTCTCCCGCTCGGTCATGGTTGGCTTTATCAGCGGCGTGGCCGCCCTCATCGTACTGGGGCAAATTGAAGACTTCACCGGTTATGCCAGTGGGTTTCAGAACAAGTTGCTCAGGCTGGCAGACTATGTGCTGAACCTGGGGCAGACCCACTGGGCCACCCTGTTTCTGAGCATCGTCACCGTATTGGTGATCGTGGGCGTGGGCTATACGCCACTCAAAAAGGTCGCCATGTTGATCGGCTTGCTCGTCGCTACGCTGTTGGCCTATCTTGCCCAGCCGGCAGGGGTTCGCTACGTCGGTGATATCGCGGTCATCCCCGATCAGTTGCTCAGCTTCGGGATGCCCGATTTTTTGTTGGCCCCGAATCTGATCCCGTCAGCCATCGCCATTGCCATTGTCGGGCTGGTACAGGGAGCCGGCGTCAGCCAGAATTATCCAAATCCTGACGGTAAGTTCCCCAACGTATCACGCGATTTTGTTGGCCAAGGGGTCGCCAACATCGTCACCGGCTTTTTTCGCGGCATTCCTGCCGGCGGGTCAATGTCCGGTACAGCGTTGACGGTCGGCTCGGGCGCGCAGACTCGGTGGGCCAATATCTTCGCCGGCCTGATTGTCATTCCGCTGGTGTGGATCTTTGGCGATCTGATTACGCTGGTTCCCATGTCGGCCCTGGCTGGACTGTTGGTCGTCGTCGGCTTTCAGAGCTTCAAGCCGGACGATGTGCGCACGGTCTGGAATACGGGCAAGGTCCCGGCAACGGCCATGGCATTGACCTTTGGCGCAACGCTCATCTTGCCGCTACAATTTGCCGTCTTTGTCGGTGTGGCGGTTTCGGTTCTGCTTCACGTCTTTCGCTCATCGAACCATGTGCGTCTGGTTGAATGGGTACCGGTCGAGAGTGGCTTCCCGATTGAGCAGGACGCGCCGGCGACGTTGCGCAGCAATGGCATTATCCTGCTCTCAGCGTATGGCAGCCTCTTCTTTGCCGCCGCTGCCAATGCTGAGAAACGTTTGCCTGCAGTTGGCGATGCCGAACGGGCGATCGTGCTCCTTGCCCTGCGCGGGCGTGATGAGGTAGGCAGCACGTTGATCGGTGTGCTCATGCGCTATGCCACTGAACTGCAAGCGCGCGGCGGTCGTCTGATGTTGGTGGGCGTCGACGACAATGTCTATTTACAGCTTCAGCGCACGGGGGCGCTGCGACTAATCGGCGAGGAGAACGTCTTTCGAGCTCAGCCTCAACTCGGTCAAGCCATGAACCTGGCACTAGCGGCGGCCCGAGAGCTGGTCGACCAATCGCCTCCGCCCGCTGACTTGCCGGACCAGGCGAATGAAGCGCAAGCCGCAGAGGATGACTAACTGCTTGACCCGGCCGCAACGGACCAGCTCTCTCCTTCTTGTGTAGAGGCTTCGGCCAGCGCTGTAAGGGCGCGTGACCCTTCCAACTGCAGCAAGAGCGGCAGACTGCCGTCGACTCCATACACCGTCTGCCACAAGCCATGCTCGGCATCACGGCGCCAGAGTTCTTCCAAAAAGGTACGGGCCGTTTGCAGATCACGTCCGTCTAGCTCACCCGTTTCGATATGGTCGGCCAGGAGCGTGGACAGGCGCGTCACGTGGGCTGCGTGTTTGCTGCCGCCCACGCCCAGCATTGCTGTAAACTCCGGCAACAGGGCAATGGCCAGATCGCCCCGCCCGGCCGCAAAGAGCGGCTCGATCATCCCCTCCAGCATGAAGCTGATCAACGCCTCGCTCTCTAACAATTGGGGCGCCCACTGCTGTAACTCGCGGACGAGTGCATCGACGTTCGTCCCGTAAGCGTTCTGCGCCAAGTAGGCTTCCAGGCGCAGACGATTGTCGCGCAAGTCGTCATCGCTCCACCGGGGCTGGAACAGGCCGCGCAGGCGCGTCATGAATCCTGCCTGCTGGGTGCGACCGTCCAACAGATCCAACGCTCGTTGCGGCTCGCCACGGGCAAGGTATGTCTCAACCAGTCCCCAAAGTGTCGCGCGCAGCGCGTTGTCTCCTTCAAACGCCCGCGCCCACTTCAGCGCACTTGCAGCCGCTTGATCCGCCTCGTTGATCTGTCCCAAGCTGAGCAGCCCATCCACGAGCGCGACCGCGCCTTCGCTGCGCGTTGGATCGCGAGGGGCGATGTGGTCAACGACGTCGGTGGCAAATTTGAGCGCGCCCAGGTCGATGAGCGTTGTGGCCGCGCCGGCAGCGGTCCACCCGTCCGAACGCATGCCCAGGGCCGCGAGTTGTTCGGAGAGTTCGATGCGTTGCTCGCGCGTGATCTGACGAACGGGCATGGCGCGAATGGCGTCCTGCAGCGTGTAGACCAGGAAATCGACATCGGCGTCAGCCTGGGGTCGCTTGACCTGGCGCAGGAGCGACTGATCGTTCTTGCGTAGGGCCAGCCCACTCTCGCGCCTTGCCTCCTGGATGCGCCCGATGGTGACCAGATGGGCCAGCACCTCATCGGCTAATCCCGCCCGGGCCAGGATGGTCGTGGCCACGCGATGACTGTGCAGCGTGGTGAGGGTGGCGTAGCGCACGGTTTCCAAACAACGGGCGAGCAGGCGCTGTGCCTGGGGTGACGGCGCCTCACTGTTGAGTTCAGGGGCAATCTCATCCGTAATATGCGCCAGATAGTGGGCCCCGGCTTCGCCGTAGCGGCGAACCGACGTGCGAATCAGTACCAATGTCAATGGGTGCAGGCCGACGATAGCGGTTGTCTGCGCGAGCAAAATGCGCAGTTCCGGCGCGGCAAAAATATGATCCCAGCCCTTGCGCAATTGATCGAGCCGTTCCAGGTAACCAAGCGACAGGGCTGCCTCACCGATATTGGCTGCAGCGGCCGCTGCGAGCAAGAGCCGTTCGCTCTGCTGTGCAACGGGGAGTGTGCTGTCTGGATCGAAGAGGGTGGGTTGGATCGCCCTCAGTTCTCGCGCCAGCCGCGTGGTCAACGCAGGACGTGTGCTGATCTGGCCGCTCATGCGTAGGAGGGCCTGTACGGGAGCCAGGGGATGGCGCAAGCCGGCCCGGCGGGCGACGGCCAGCGCGGCCTCGGCATCGCCGCCATCGGCCAGCGTCTCCCAGCAGCGCCGGATCAGCCAGGTGTCCGGCTGCCAGATGCTACGCGCGCGGGCCGGCTGCAGCTCGTTGCCGTCGCCGGCGGCGGCCAGGCGAATGGCTGTCAGTGCCGCCTCCGTCAGCGGGATGCCTGGCGCAGGCGGTACTTCGGGCGGTGCGATGCGTTCTGTCTGTACAGTCGGAGCGGTACTCATCGGGTTATCTCAGCTCAGCCACCAAAACAGACCGGCCACAACCAACAGCAGCAACGCCACCCCCATCAGCACGATGGCGCTCTTGCGCAGACGGCTTGCTTGCTGCACTTGCCGGCCGTGTTCAGCATGGGCCTGGTTGCCGATGGCAAAGACTTCAGGCCGCTCGTGCGCAATCTCTTCCACGTTGGCCAGCCACCAGGCGCGCTGGCAGAAGTGCCAGGAAGCCAGGTCACTGGCCCGCACCAGCGAACGGTCTTTGGCCATCTCAGCCTGCCTGACTCTCTTCAAGCTGGCTTTCAAAACGTTGGAGCAAGTCGCGCATGCGATCCTGGCGCAGACCCATGGTCAAGTCACCACGCGTACGCTCCAGCACGTTGCGCAGCACGTCAGTCTGGCGGCGCAGCCCATTGGTGATGGCGTCGGGGAAATCGACCGTCACAAGCTGCGTGTAGACATCGTCCATAAAGTTGAGGTAGGGCTCAGCCGCTTCGACCTGGTCCCGCCGCATGAGGTCGAGTGCAAAGCGCCGCATTTCGGTGGCGGCTTCGCTCATGCCCTTGAGGTAGGTCGCGCCCGTCACCATTAGTTCGGCGGGCGTGGGCGGTTCTTCCCCGCGCACGACTGCATAGACCAGGTGGGCCTCGACCAGTTCCTTAAGCGCGTCCTGGGTGTACCCCGTATAGTAGAGCATGGGGTACGCAGCCAGAGGCTCGACCATGGCTTCCGCTTCGCTGCGGGCCTGGGCCAGCAACGCCTCTGCCTCCGCCCAATCGTGGCGATGGACCGCGCGAATCGTGTGCGCGCATGAGCGGATGAGCATGCGGCTGCGTTTGAGCGTCTCGTCGCGCAAATCGTTGATTGCCGTCATCTCCTGGCGAATGTCGTCGACGATGGCGGAGAGAGATTCAGTTGCCATGATTGCGGTTGCCTTCCTGAACTGGGCTCGTACGCGAGCGGGTGATTGCACCCGATTATACTGTAGAGTGGGAGAGGAGCGAAGTGATTGGAAACGCGGTGCGCGGAATTCGGAACGCGGAGTAGGGGGCCGGCATGCGTTGATTTTCGAAGCTGGCGGCGACTGGGGCTATATGTCGTAAGGAAATGAAAGAAAAACAGGTGGTTGCCGATTTCGGCAACCACCTGTTTAGAGGCCTTTCATGATCGGCTGAACCACGCCGCTGTACGCTAGAAGGGGATCTCTTCGTCGCTGACAGGGGCTTCGCCGCCACCTGCTGCGGCTGGGGCCGCCTGGCCGCCGCCCATGTTCATGTTGTCACCAGGGCCGCCGAGGAACTTGACGTCCCGTGCGGTTACTTCCAATGACGCCCGATGGTTGCCGTCGCGATCGGTCCAGGTGCTGGGGTCCTCGACTTCGCCGACGACCATTACCTGGCGGCCTTTTGACAGATATTGGCTGCAAATCTCAGCCAGCTGCCGCCATGCCGTCACCCGGAACCACGTGGTCTTTTCCTGCTTCTGACCATCCTGACCCGTCCAGCGCTTGCTAACGGCCACGCTGAAGCTGGTGACCGGCACGCCGCTGGCCGTGTAGCGCATCTCCGGATCCTGTCCGAGATTGCCGACGATCGTAATTTGCTGATACATGAGTCTGTTTCTCCTTTCGGGGGATTGATAGGAAATAGAGCAACGCCCTGATTGTACCGGCTGCACCGGCGGCTGTCAATGGGCGAAATTTCGCTTTCCTAACCCCGTACTATAGCGTGCGAACGAATGTTCGAATTGTACCACAGGTACCCATTGGACGCAAACCGGAAATCGTGTGATAATAGCGGCCAAAGCCATTGCGAAAGCAGCATTTCTCTAGCGGCGAACCGCCAAAAAACCCATTTTGAAACGCAAAAAATCGTGGATCTAAACCGCATTCAAACCTATTTGCAGGAGCACGAACTCGATGGCTGGCTGCTCTACGATTTTCGCGGCCAGAACCCGATCGCGCTCCATGTTGCCGGGCTGACGGGGAGCGGATCACGACGCTGGTTTTTGTGGATTCCGGCCGCCGGCGCGCCTGCCTTTCTGATTCACGCCATCGAAGCCAGTACCTTCGTCGCCACTGATCCGGCGTTGGGCGATGACAAGCGACGGTATGTGGGCTGGCAGGATCTCATGGAGAAGCTGCCGGCGCTGCTCAATGTCACCGGAGACCGACCGCGCATTGCCATGGAGTACAGTCCCGGCGGGGCCGTGCCCTACGTGAGCAAGCTCGACGCCGGCATGAAGGAGCTGATTGAGGCGGCCACCGCCGCCGAGATCGTAAGCAGCGCTGATCTGGTCCAGTTCACCCAGGCTACGCTGACGCCGGCGCAGCTCGCAGGCCACCGGCGTGCGGCGCAAGCCTGTATGGATGTCAAGGATGCGGCTTTCGCCTTTATTGCCGAACGACTTGCCGCCGGCGCAGCCCTGACCGAATATCAGGTGCAGCAGTTCATCGTGAGCGAGTTCGCTGCCCGTAACCTGGACCCGGACCATCCCCCCATCGTCGCAGTCAATGCCAATGCGGCCGATCCCCATTACTCGCCCAGCGCAGCGCGCACCGCGTCGATCCAGCCGGGTGATATGGTCTTGATTGATCTCTGGGCACGCGAGACCGACGACCCTGGCGCCTGTTTCGCCGACATCACGTGGACGGCCTACTGTGGCACAACGGCCCCCGAGGCAGCGGAACGGGTCTTTCAGGTCGTGCGCCAGGCGCGTGATCGCGCCGTAGCCTTTATTGAGGAGCGCTTTGCAGCGGGTGAGACTGTCCACGGCTACGAGGCGGACGACGCCTGCCGCGCCGTCATCGAAGCGGCCGGCCTGGGCGACTATTTCTTTCATCGCACCGGCCACAGCCTGGGCAGCGAAATCCACTTCACGGGCGTCAACATCGATAATCTGGAAACACAGGATCGCCGCGCACTCATCCCTGGCGTCATGTTTACCATCGAGCCGGGCATCTACCAGCCTGACTTCAATTTCGATGATGCGCCTGTGGCCAAAGGATTGGGCATCCGCAGCGAAATCAACTGCGTCGTCCACGAGGGCCGGCTGGAAGTGACGACGCTGCCGTTTCAGACCGAAATTGTCTGTTTGTTATAACCGGTTGACTCCCCGCCTGTCGGGGCCGGTCACGATCGATAGAGAGCATCATGTCTGAAAAAAAACAGTTTGCAGAACCGCCCCGCCGCGTTGCACTCTTTGTCACCTGCATGGTGGACATGCTGTACCCGGAAGTGGGCATGGCGACGGTAGAGTTGCTGGAAAAATATGGGGTCGAAGTGATCTTTCCCGAGGCGCAGACCTGCTGCGGCCAGCCGGCCTTCAACGCCGGCTTCCGCGATGAGGCCCGCGATCTCGCCAAGCGCTTTATCGACATCTTTGAACCGCTCGTCATCAGCGGCCGCGTCGACGCGGTTGTGGCGCCGTCGGGCAGCTGCACAACCATGATCACCCATTTCTACGACGTGCTCTTCGAAAGCGTCGACAGCGTGGAATACCGCTACCGCGCCGCCAACCTGGCGGCTGCCAGCTTTGAGCTGACCGAATTCCTGGTCGACGTGTTGGGCGTGACCGACACCGGCGCGCGCTTTGACGGCAAGCTCACCTACCACGCCTGTTGCCATCTGACGCGTGAACTGGGCGTCGTCGCGCAGCCGCGTGCGCTGATCGACAACGTCGACGGCGCTGAGTTGGTGGCGCTGGAAGGCGCGGATGAGTGCTGCGGCTTTGGCGGCCTCTTTGCCATCAAGAACGCGCCCATCAGCACGGCCATGGGCGAGCGCAAAGTGGCCAACTTGGTCAAGAGCGATGCCGACGTGGTTACCCTCTGCGATGTGAGCTGCATGACCCACATCAACGGGCTGCTTCAGCGCCAGGGCCAGCATTGCCAGGCCATCCATATCGCCCAGGTGCTCAACAGTCAGGTCGACGTCCTAGCTGACGCACCGCCCGCTCCAAGCGGCGGCGAAGCGCCGGAGCCCTCCCGCCGCTGGCAAGACGCCCGCGAAGAGTAAGTAATTGCCCATTGATAATTGACAATGGCCAATTGTCAATCTGTAATCTGAAATCGACAATCCCCAATCCTATGACTATTGATCTAAACGCTCCCTATAAGAACCGAGTTGAGACCGCGCTCAACAACGCCCATCTGAAGACCGCGCTGGATCGTTCCACCCGGCGCATGAGCGGCCAACGCGTGGCTGCCATGGACGCGGTCAACGGTGAGGAGTTGCGCACGCAGGTGCGGCAGATGAAGGAGTACGTGCTGCGCAACCTGCCCGACCTGCTCGAGTCGCTGGAAGCCAACGTGACGGCCAATGGCGGTCACGTTCACTGGGCGACGGACGGCGAACAGGCCGGGCAGATTGTGTTGGAGATCGCACGACAGGCTAATGTGCAGAAGGTCGTCAAGGCCAAGTCCATGGCGACAGAGGAGATTCACCTTAACGATACGCTGGAACAGGCCGGCATGCGCGTAGTGGAGACCGACCTGGGCGAGTACATCATCCAGCTCGATAACGAGCCGCCCAGCCACATTGTGGCGCCCGTGATCCATAAGCGCATTGAAGACATCAGCCAGGTCTTTCAGCGCGAGCTGGACATGCCGCCCACGCTTGATCCTTCGGCCATGACCAGCGCCGCTCGCCAAGCCTTGCGCCGGGAATTTCTCGCTGCGGACATGGGCGTGAGCGGCTGCAACTTTGCCATCGCCGAAACGGGCACGATCTGTATCGTGACCAACGAAGGCAACGGCCGCATGGTCTCCAGCATGCCCCGGGTCTATGTCGTCGTCATGGGGATCGAGAAATTGGTCCCGACTGTGGAGGACGCGTTTCTCCAGTATCAGGCGCTCTGTCGCAGCGCAACGGGACAGCAGTGCAGCGTCTATCTCTCCATGACCAGCGGGCCGCGCCACGCCGATCAAATCGACGGCCCGGCCGAATTTCACGTCGTGCTGATGGACAATGGCCGCAGCGAGATGCTGGCCACGGGCTATGGCGAGGCGCTCATGTGCGTGCGCTGTGGCGCCTGCCTCAACGTCTGCCCGGTCTATCGGGAGATTGGCGGCCACGCCTATGGCAGCACCTACAGCGGCCCCATTGGCGCGGTGATTAGCCCCGTGCTCAGTCCCGACGTGACGGAAGTCCAGAAGTTGCCCCATGCCAGCACCCTGTGCGGCGCGTGCCGGGACGCTTGCCCGGTCAAGATTGACCTGCCGCGACTGCTCGTCGATCACCGCGCCGATCAGGTTGCCGCGGGGGATGCGGGCTGGGTGGATCGTCAGGCCATGCAGGCTTTCACGCAGACGATGATGAGTACCGGACGCTATCGAGCGGTGACGACCTTCGCCCGAGGCGGCAGCGGGCTGCTGGCCGGTCTTGGCGGTGGCAATATCAAATTCCTCCCGCCGCCCCTGGCCGGCTGGACCAAGAGCCGCGACTTCCCACCGCTGGCTAAGAAGAGCTTCCACGAGCAATGGAAGGCCCGCCAGGCCCGGCGCAAGACAGTCAAAGAGTAACCAATCCGCAATCCATCATCCGAAATCTGCACTCACCATGTCTGCACGTGACGAAATACTGAATCGACTGCGCACCGAGCTACGCCGCCCGGACTTGCGCTTCCCGCCCGCCCAGACGCCGCCGCTGACGGCCGACCAGCGCATGACCGTGACTGCGGCTGCCGGTACGCCTGAGGAACTGGCGGCGCGGTTTGGCCAGGAGCTGGAAACGCTTCACGGCACCTTTGAAATCACGGCCACGGCCGTGGAAGCGCGCCTGGCGTTGATCAATCGTATCCTGGCCTGGATCGACGAAGATGAAGCCGCTCGCCGCGGACCGCGCCCGGAGACGGGGCAGGAGCGCCAGGTGTTAAGCTGGGATCCTACTGCGCTGCCGGTTGGCGGCGTGGCGGACGCACTCGGCGATCTTGGCGTGACTCTGGTCGCGCCGGAGTCGCTCCACACGGCGGAGGAACGCAACGCCGTCCGCTTTATCCGCACCGGCCTCACCGGCGTAACCGCCGCCTTTGCATCGACTGGCTCGATGATGATGGCCGCTGGCCCGACGACCAATCGCGCCGCCAGCCTGCTGCCTTTCCGCCACATCGCGCTGATCCCCTTCAGTCGTCTCTATCCGACGATTGAAAGCTGGCTGGCCGAACAGCGTCAGACCAGTACATTGGACGACCTGCTGCGTGACAGCGCCAACCTCTCGATGATCACCGGGCCCAGCAAGTCGGCTGATATTGAAATGAATTTGACGTTGGGCGTGCATGGCCCCAAATATGTCCATGCCATTCTGTTTGACGATCAATCATGATGGCGCCAGGTCGTGGCTAGGCCCGCGTTATGCGACCTCGTGGCGACTGCGTGCCATCCTAAAAATTGCAGGACTCCATTCTTAGAAAGCAAAGCACTATGTCTCAATCAAAGCAGTGGCGAGTTGGCATTATCGGCGCGGGAACAATTGTGGGATACGCTCATATTCCTGGATTTCAGGGAATCGACAACGCGGAGGTCGTTGCGCTCTGTGACGTCAACGAGGCGCGCGCGAGAGGAGGTTGCGGCCGAGCACGGCATCCCTGCGGCGTATGGCGATTATCGAAAGATGCTTGATGAGAGCAAACCCAACATTGTCGTCGTCGCCACGCCCAATGTCTTTCACCATCAAATGTCCATGGACGCGCTGGAAGCCGGCGCCAACGTGCTGTGCGAGAAGCCGCTGGCCGTGGACTATGCGGATGCAGAGGAGATGGTCGCGACGGCTGCAGCTAAGGATTTGACGCTTACGGTTGGCGCGCATTTCCGTTACTCGGCCACGACCCAGGCCGTCAAGGCCCATGCCGACGCCGGCTTCTTCGGCAATATCTATGCCGCGCGCTCGCTCTGGCAGCGCCGGCGCGGCATCCCCGGCTTTGGCAGTTGGTTCACGCGCAAGGAACTGGCCGGCGGCGGCGCGTTGCTTGATATCGGCATCCACGCCCTGGACCGGGCACTCTACGTCATGGGTTACCCCACGCCAACCCGAGTAACCGGTGCGACCTTTGCCGAGTTTGGCAATCGGGGGCAGGGGCTCTCGACGTGGGGCGTCGACGGCATGGCCGGTAACACGGACGGCGCGCAGTTCGATGTTGATGACCTGGCTTGGGCCCAGATTCGTTTTGAAGATGGCGCCGTGCTTCAGTTGCAGGTCGCGTGGGCCACGCATTATCCTGAGGAGTTCCGCACCCAGTTCTATGGCAGTGAGGGCGGCGCGCTGATGGATGGCATGAGCGATTATGAACTCTACCACGACTTCAATGGACAGGCTGTCAGCGTGAAGCCGGATATGTCGCGCGTGCCGGCCGTGCACAGCTACCATCAGCTGATTGAGAATTTCGTGCGCCGTCTCGACGGCGATGAGAGCGCCGAGATCATCACGCCCGACGAGATGTTGACCAGCGCCCGCATCATCGACGGCATTCTGCGCTCGGCAGAGAGCGGCAGCGAGGTAGAGCTGTAGGCGACAACCCTTCGCCTATGCCTTCGACAGGCTCAGGCGACGGCTATTGGGCTGGCCGTCCAGGCAGGCGCAGGCTGAGCGTACGCTGCCCTGAGCTTGTCGAAGGGTCGAAGCCGTAGCCGGGTCTACCCCGACTGTTCAGGATCGACCGCCCTGCGCTGGAACTTGGCTATAGGAAAAGAGTCATTCGACCGCCTATGCCTTCGACAGGCTCAGGCGACGGCTGCTTGGCTGGCTACCGAGGTAGGCGCGGCTGAGCGTGCGCTGCCCTGAGCTTGCCGAAGAGTCGAAGCCGCAGCCGGGTCTGCGTCGACTGTTCGGAATCGATCCAATCATGAATTCTTATCCGATCATACTGCGCCATCTCTACATTTCTCCTGGTCACAACTACTTCGGACGTCCCAAAGACGGCCCGGGCGCCCATCCGACGCCCGATGTCGACGCGGTGGAGGCCCGGGCCGGACTCGGCTTGGTTGGCGATCGCTACTATGCGGTGGCGGCTCATTTCGAGGCCCAGGTCACGTTTGTCGCGTGCGAAGTCTTCCAGGCCGTGCTGGATGAATTTGATTTGTCGGACCTCTCGCCCGTGCTGATGCGGCGCAATATCGTCACCGAAGGCGTCAACCTCAACCATCTGCTTGGCCACGAATTCGAGCTGGATTTTGGCGATGGTGCGGTACGTTTTGCCGGCACGCGCCCCTGCAGCCCCTGTGCCTGGATGGACGTTGCCCTCGCGCCCGGTGCGCTTAAATTCCTCAAGGGGCGGGGCGGCCTGCGGGCGCGCGTGCTGAGCGATGGCGTCATCCGCAAGGGGCCGGCGCTGCTGCGCACGGACGCCACGCTCGACAACGCTGCGATCACCACGCCGTTGCCGCGTCCCAACCTGCCGGGGTGACGCTGCAGTAGACGGCCCAACTCCTCTCATTCGGAAATCGGCCTACGTTAATATCAAAGGGATTGGGATAAGCTGGGATGATGAAAACACGCTTATCTCTTTCCCGTCATGGCCTTTCACTCCGCGTAGCTGCTTTATTGTTTACGCTGACCGTTATCTTTGTCCCTGCCCTGCCGGCCCACGCCCAAGGCGGCGTGGCCTGCAGCCGCGATGTCCACGTCCAGGCCGGTGAAACGCTCTCCGCCATTGCCGCCCGCGAGTTGGGCAGTCTGGGCGCGTATCCGCAGATCGTGGCCGCAACCAATGCCGCGGCTGCGGCGGACGCAAGCTACGCGACGATCGCTGACCCCGGGCGCATCTCCGTGGGCTGGCGACTCTGCATTCCAGACGCTGGCGAGGCCGCCGCGAATGCACCGCCAGTAGCGTCCTCAACGACCAGCCCGCCGGTGGCCACGCCTGAAGCTGACGACGACTTTGTCTTTGATCCCGAACGACTCACCATCGACTACCTGCGCAGCCTCGACTTTCCGGGCAGTGAGCTTGTCATCGAGCAGGAATTGGCGCCCGGCAGCAACTACCAGCGCTATGTGGCCTCCTATCGGTCGGAGGGGCTGAAGATCCTCGGCCTGCTCACCGTGCCCAATGGTGAGGCGCCCGCGACCGGCTGGCCGGCAATTATCTTCAACCATGGCTATATCCCGCCTGACGTCTACCGCACGACCGAGCGCTACGTCGGCTATCAGGATGGGTTTGCCCGCAATGGCTATGTGACCTTTAAGTCAGATTACCGGGGCCACGGTTTTTCTGAAGGCGATGCCCGTAGCGCCTATGGTCTGCCCGACTACACCATCGATGTGCTCAATGCCACGGCGTCTGTCAAACAGTTGCCCTACGTCGACGTTGATCGCATCGGCATGTGGGGCCATTCCATGGGCGGCTACATCACGGTCCGCGCCATGCTGGCTGACCCGGATATCAAGGCCGGCGTGATCTGGGCCGGCGTCGTGGCCTCCTACCCCGACATCATCGAGCGCTGGACGCGTACCGGCCCCCGGCTCAACATTCCCGAGCGGGCGCGGCGCTGGCGCGATCAAATTGCCGAACAGGTCGGCACGCCAGCGGAAAACCCGGCCTACTGGGCCTCTGTCTCTGCCAATAGCTATGTCGATGAACTGCCCGGCCCGATTCAGCTCCATCACGGCACGAATGACGCCACCGTACCGATTCTTTTTTCTGAGCTACTCTATGAAGAGATTCAGGCCGTTGGCGGAGATGCCGAATTTTTCACCTATCCAGGGGATGACCACAACCTCTCCCAGCAGTTCAACACGGCCATGGCCCGCTCAGTTGCCTATTTTGATGCGGCTTTGAAGCAATAAGATAGCGATGTAAGATTTTGGTAGATTCGTAGGAGGTCAACTCGCCATGGCGAGTTGACCTCAATTGCTGGTTGTTCTTAGCGGAGGTAAGAGTGATGTCCGGCGTATCAGACCCGCTTCCCCTGACCGATCCCATTCCTGAAGCAATCACCATCGTGCTCGATCCGGCCCTTGATCATCAACCCTGGCGGTTGGCAAGACGGCGCTTAACCACTGCGCTGCGGGTTGCCCTGGACCAGACGGCTACAGGCTGGCGTGTGCGACGCGTGCCCTATGCTGAGGGGGTCGTTTACGATCTGCTGCCGCCGGACGAACTACGCCTGACATCGCAGGAAGCGTGGGATCTGACCTATGCGCTGCGCGACTTGCCCAATGTGCTCGATGCCGAGCCCTCCTTTGCCATGCTCCAGGATGCATACCTGCCACCCGCTGATCCGCTGCAACAGCCCTTGATTCCAACTGCAGCGCCTGCCCCTGTTGGGGATGATCCGTGTGCCGATGATGACCCGCCGGCCCACGTCAGCCCCAAGCTCGTGGACTGGTGCGCACGGCTGGTGGATGCGCTGTGCGCGTGGCAGTTGACGCCGCCAGCGGGTGGCAAGACGCGTGGTGCAGGCGTGCGCATCGGTCATCCCGACAGCGGCTATCTGTACCACACCGACCTCTTTGCCGAACCGGATGATCAACCGACACGGGTGCAGACGAAGCTCGAGTATGACTTCGTCGACCGCAACCGTGCGGTTGAGAACAGAGACGGCCAGCACGGCCTTAGCACCGGCAGCTTCATCATGAGCTCCGACCAAACGGGCAAGATCGTCGGTATTGCGCCGGCGGCCGAAATTGTGCCATTGCGTGTGACAAAGCCCCGTTTAGGTGTGATCCCGGCGCCGATTCTCTTTGACAGCGGCGCTCGCTCGCTGCGCGATGGCGTGCGCTATGCCACATTCACCGCCGACTGCCACGTCATCTCAATCAGCCTGGGCTGGTTCTGGAATCGCTCGCTCCATGCCGCGCTGCGCGATGCTGAAGCCAACAACGTGATTGTTTGTGCGGCAGCCGGCAACTACACGCCCTTTGTGATCTGGCCTGCGGCCTACCCCGAAGTCATCGCCGTGGCGGGCTGCAACGCCCGGCGTGAACCGTGGGACGGCTCCGCCCGTGGTTCGCTGATTGACGTCAGCGGACCGGCCGAAGATGTCTGGGTGGCCTCATTTACATCCGATGGGGCCGAGGCGCCGCGCCTGAGCAAGGGCACGTCATTTGGCGTGGCGACTGTGGCCGGCGTGGCCGCGCTCTGGCTCGCCTACCATGGTCGGGATGCGCTGCTGGAACGCTATGCGGGTCTCTTTACGCTAACGGACGTCTTTCGCTATGTTTTGCGGGCTTCCAGCGATGCGTTTACCTCGCCAACCGGCGGCCAGTATGGCGCCGGCATTGTCAACGCACGCCGGGCGCTGACAATGCCACTCCCCTCGATTGATGAATTGCGGGCGGCTTCGTTGCTCGCGCCTGCTGCTCCGGCGCCGGCAACACCGGTTGCTGTGATCGCTTCTCTCTACCCTGACATTTCTGAGGCGCAGCTGCGGATTTGGCTGGCGCAAAAGCTGGGCGTCTCCCGGATGAGGTAGACGAGCGCATTGCTGGCTTTGAGGAAGAGATCATCTTTTTGATCGTGACTGATCCGGCGCTGCGATCCCAACTGGCTGACTCATCACGACCGACCGGTGACGGACCAGCGGCGCTGGACGCACCGTCGCCAAACGCTGTCTTTGCGCGTGAGGTACTCTCGGTACGTTTGGGGAGCCGGTTGGAGTAGCTATTCCCCGGCGGGTTCCAGCCTCAAGATGCGCCCATCTGTGTTTTCGCGTCCCCACGTCATGGGCAGATACTCGACATCCCGGTGGCGTTCGATGA
>CAWEEJ010000080.1:0-15624 GCA_963807905.1 uncultured Chloroflexia bacterium
ACTTTACAGCTGTCACCGCAACGGTGTTCACGCCGCCTGAGCTCATTGGTAAATAGGTCGTTCAGACGCCGCGTAGCTCCATTTCCACACGCGGACAATCCCAAGAAATCTGCGACAATCTGCTCTATCCTCCGATCAGCTCAGAACGGGTCCGGTTTTTTTCGCGCCCATGGTCGGTGGCTTGAGGATTCTTGACTCTCGACGGAAATATGGATACTTCGATTGACATCTCGCGTCTTGGCGCGCTAGAATAGCCTCAATCGCACTTTTCTTCGCACACGTTTACTCGCAGCCCCACCGACAAAGAGCGCTTTCTCTCTGGATGACTAGCCTGTGCTTCGACCACAAGACGAGATCATTGCCACACAATAGCCTTCAGTTGCTGGGCGCGTTTCGACTTGTTCAGCACCGCGAACCGGTTGCACTGGGCCAACCCCGGCTGGAAGAGTTGATCGCCCTGCTCGCGATCAAGCCTGGGACACCCATCACACACGCCCGCATTGGCTTTGCCTTCTGGCCCGATTCCAGCGACAAACAGGCGCGTACCAATGTCCGCAGCCTGCTCCATAAACTCAAGAAAGCGTGGCCTGATGCGACCACGGCGATTGCCATTGAGCGGACGGCGGTCACCTGGCGCACGGACGGGCCCATCACAGTGGATGTGCAGCGATTTGATGTCCTGCACGATCAGGCTGTCGCAAGTCGCAACGCCGTCGAACGTATCCAGATGTTGACCACAGCGGTGCAAGCTTATGGCGGTGATCTTCTCCCCGACTGCTATGCCGAATGGGTGCTTGCGGAACGGGAACGGTTACGTGGCAAGTATGCAACGTTGCTCGAACAGTTGGTGACTGCGCTATTGGCGCAACGCGGCTACGAGGAGGCGCTAGCCCAGGCCAAAACCCTTCTGCACTTCGATCCCCTGCGCGAGAATGCTTATCGCCTGCTGATGCAAGCCTACGCAGCCCTGGGCGATCGCGCCGCTGCATTCCGCGTCTACCATACCTGTGCTTCGACTTTGCAGCATGAGTTAGGCGTCGAGCCTTCGCCAGCCACAGAACAGTTGCGCTCTCGGCTGCTCCAGTTACAGGAGCAGCCGAGAGCGCCGGATGCGCCCCAGGCCAAAGAGCGCCAGCGCCTGGTCGGGCGCCACGAAGAATGGCGACAGCTTCAAGCAGCGTGGCAGCGCGCCCAGCAGGGAGAGGCCCGCTGTGTCTTGATCTGGGGGGAAGCCGGCATCGGCAAAACGCGCCTGGTCGAGGAGTTGCTGGATTGGGTGCAGCGTCAGGGCCATGTATCGGCCTCCAGCCGCTCCTACGCAGTCGAAGGCGCACTCACGTACGCGCCTATCGCCGAGTGGTTGCGTTCGCCGGACATCCTGCCTGCACTGGAGAGCGTCGATGATCTCTGGCGGGTCGAACTGGCGCGTTTGCTGCCCGGCCTATTGGCCGACCGGCCCAATTTGCCCCTGCCGGGTCCGATGACAGAGGATTGGCAACAGCAGCGTTTTTTCCAGGGCATCGTCCATGCGCTGCAAGTCACTTCGGGGCCGCTTCTGCTGCACCTCGACGACATGCAGTGGAGTGATGCCGAAACGTTGACGCTGCTCCAATTCCTGCTCCATGGCGTACGCAACCATCCCCTGCTGTTGATCGGCGGTATTCGCACCGAGGATGCGGGCGACAACCAGGCGTTGGCCTCTTTCGTGAACGCAACGCGCCATGCCGGCCAGCTTGACGAATTGCGCCTCGGTCCGCTCTCCGCACAGGAGACCGCCGAGCTCGCCGCGCAGACGGCGGGCGAACAACTGGGCACGGACGTGGCCGAAACGCTCTTTAGCGCCAGCGAAGGCCATCCACTCTACCTCGTCGAAGCGGTGCGCAGCGGATTGGCCGTCTCCTTGGAAGAGACCAATGTGGCGCTGGCCATCTCCTCTGATATTGCCGGCGTCGCCGCCATGCCGGCCCGAATCTACAAATTGCTCACGACACGACTGGCTCAGCTTTCGGAGACGGCTCAACAGGTGGCAAGCATGGCCGCGGTCATCGGCCGCGCGTTTGATTATGCGATTCTTCAAGCCGCTGTATCGCTGGACGAGACGGCGCTCGTCGACGCGCTGGATGAACTGTGGCGTCGCCGGATCATCCGCGAGCGGGCCGGTGACGGCTACGACTTCAGCCATGACCGCATTCGCGAGGTAGCCTATCAGGAGATCAGCCGGGCGCGTCGACGACTCTATCACCGGCGGGTGGCTGAAGCGCTGGAGATGGCCCCTGAGGCGGACCTAGATGATATCGTCGGTGAGTTGGCGGCCCATTATGCCCAGGCCGGCGATACATCGGCTGCCTACCGCTACTATCGTCGTGCCGCGACCATTGCCCTGGAGCAGTATGCGCTGCGCGATGCCGAGCTGATGCTCGATGCCGCGAACCGCTATGTGCCGGACGATCCTGTGCAGCGGCTCGAACTGCTGCAGGAACAGGATCGAGTTTTTGAAAAGGCACTCCGGATCGAGCGTTGGGGCGAAAATCTCGACGCGGAGCGGATGATTCTGGAGACAATCCGACCACCTGAGCCACACTTGCTGATGGCGTATGAATTGAGTCGTAGCCAGCACTATATGAGCATCAATCAGCTCGACCTTGCAGCCACAGCGATTCATCGTGCGATTCACTTGGCCGAAGAGCTCGATGATGGAAATGCGCTGATCACTTGTTATCAGGTGTTCGGCACGCATTTGTGGATTCAGTCGCGCATGGTCAAAGCTCGCCAAGCCTATGAACGTATGATGCACTATGCGCGTCTCGCTGGTGATCGTGCGGCTGAAGGAAGAAGTCTGGTGAGTCAGGCGGCGGTCGGCATGTTCTCCGGTGCGCCTGTGGACGAAATCATGGGCCAGCTTCAGCGTGGACTCGCCATTGCAGATGCATTTGGTGATAAGTTCGAACTGGCAAACATCTATGAAAAATTCGCCTACGCACGGATCGAAACAGCCGTCGGACAGTGGACAGAGACCGAGCAAGAATTACGACAAGCGCTTCAGTACGCTCGCGAATGCGGTGATCTGCGACAGGAGACGCTCGTATTGGACACGCTGGGCCGATTTTATATCAAGACCGGTGCCTATCGATCAGCCGAGCAGATGCTTGCTGCCAGCGAGAAAATTGAACGCGAGCAACAGCACTATTGGTGGCGTAACTGGGTGACCGCGCACTACGTCGGTGCGATGAAGATGGAGATAGGCGATCTCGATAGCGCGCTTCCCATACTTGCCGAAGCCAGCGAGCAGCTCGGCCGGGTCGGCCACCTGGTCTACGAAGTCCGCGCGCGCTGCGATCTTGGCTTTGTCCATCATCTTGGCGGTGATGATAGAGAAGCGCTATCACTATTGGGCGATGCCCTGGCGATGATGGAGAGGCTCGGTGAGCTGCGCTTTGAAGCATTGGTGAATACGCGCATCGGGTATATTCTGGAAGCCGCCGGTCGATTCGATGAGGCATACGCCCTCTACGAACAGAGCCGCGGACTCCAAGTCCGGATGGGACAGCACTATCTCGCCACGAACGCGCTGGCTGGTCTGGCGCGCATTGAGCGCCAACGTGGACAGCATGACGTTGCGCTCGACCATGCCGCGGCCATCTGGAATACCATCGGCGGCCAGGAGGCGGATGCCACCATCGAAACGGCGCGTACCTTGGGCACGTGCTATGCGATCTTCGACGCCCACGGTGATCCCCGGGCCGCTGCTGTCTTGGCCATGGCCTGGCAGCAGCTACAGCATCGCGTTTCAACCATCGATGATCCGGATCGCGTCGAACGGTTCTGGCAGCTTGACGACCATCGCTTTTTCAGAGATATCAGATTCATGACGGAGGGTGTTCAATGAGCAATCAGGATTATCCAGAGAAGATTGATCTGACTGGTCAGGTTGCTGTCGTCACCGGCGGAGGGCGAGGCATTGGGCGGAGCATTGCACTTGCTCTGGTCGGGGCCGGCGCGCAAGTGGCTGTCATCGCGCGGACGGCCGAAGAAGTCGCCGAGACCGCAATCCTGATTGAAGAAGCAGGCGGACGTTCGCTTCCCCTCACGGTCGATGTGACCGACGCCGCTGCTATCGAAGAAATGATCACAGAGGTCACGGATGCATTGGGGCCAATCGATCTGCTCGTCAACAATGCGGCTGTTCCCGGGCCCCTTGGCATGACCTGGGAGATGACGGATGCCGGCTGGTGGCGCTGCATGGATATCAATGTCCGTGGGCCGATGCTCTGCAGCAGCGCTGTGCTGCCAGGCATGATCGCCCGACAAAGCGGGCGCATCGTTGCTGTCGCCAGCAACGCCGGGATCGGCACCATGGCAGGCGCGTCCGCTTATTCCGTGAGCAAATGTGCACTCATCCGCCTGTGTGAAAATCTGGCCGTGGAGGCGGCGCCGTTCGGCATTCCGGTCTTCTCCATTGATCCAGGCATTGTCCGTACGGCGATGAGCGAGTCGGCGCTGGCATCTGAAACCCTTGGCGAGCAATTTGGCCAATATTTCGCTGAGGGATTGGATGTGTCCCCTGAACTTGCCGCCGGCCTGGTGCTGCAGTTGGCATCCGGTCGTCTCGATCGGCTATCCGGATGCTACCTATCCGTGACGGACGATCCGGCTGATCTGGAGACGAGGGCGGAGACAATCGTGCAAAACGACCTTCATCGACTTCGCCTTCGCACGCTGATCTAAAGAGAGATTCATCCCCCTATCAGTTTCGATTGAAAACAGCCTCACCGCGCCTTGCTCCCACGCCAAGTCGACCGCCAAGTTCAGTACGGAACGCTTCTACACGCGCCCCAAGGAACGCTAAAGAAGCGCACCCCACGCTACGCTCCTGATGTCTCACGCTGGACGCCGGATTGATTCCGAACTTTGAGGAGTTGGAGCGCTGTGAAAGACGCGTCTCGTTCGCCACCCACCAACCTGTTCACGCTGCGCCTCTGGCTAGAACCATTGGGCGACGATCGCCGCGAGTGGCGTGGCGAAGTCAAGCATCTGTTCACCGGCGAGGTCCGCTACTTCCGCCGTTGGGAAGAGATCGCAACGCTCATGCCTGAGATGTTATTACGAGAGCTGGATTCTTAGAAACCTATCACAAGGAGGACCGAATGAAACACCAAATGATCGTTGTTGTGGCACTTGTGCTGGCGCTGATGGTGGCTGCCGTCCCACCGGCTGCGCCCATTCTGGCTGCGCCGCTGCCCCAAGATGCCACGCCAACGCCTGTGCCGGAGGAAGAGCGCGAGTCCGAAGAAAGCGGGGAAGCGATGGAGGAAGCGCTGGAACTTGTCACCGCTACCGCGTACGCCGATCTTGTGCGCCCAGGGCGTGTTCTGATGTCTGCCAGGGGTAATCACTGGGTCTATGATTCAGTGCCGCCGCTGGACGGGCCAAACGAAGAAGTCAACCCACTCGATGGCATGTTGGGCGCGCTTCTCTCCTGTGGCCTCTATATCTACGAAGCAGTCGCAATTGAGAACCATATTCCACTCAACCATGCATCGGGCACGGTCACCGGTGAGCTGGATCCGCGTGGCGTGGCCGGCGCCGACGTGAACCCGCGCGTGCGCGCCTTCCACCTGACCATGAACGTTGAAGGCCCCAGCGCGGAAGAAGCTGCTATGATGGCTGCTGCAGCTTCTGAACGGTGCCCCATTTTTACAACGCTCAGTCTTTCTGCACCAATTACCGTGACAAACGTCGTCTACGGGCAAGCACAGGAGCCGGTGACGATCGCGGGAGATCCTTTGGTTGAAGATGCAACAGACGAGGCGGAGCTTGAACTGGCCCGACCGTCAGCCCAGGCCCGTATGGTGGAATACGGGCGCGCCCTTGTTTCCGCACGCGGCAACCATTGGATCTATGATTCGGTGCCGCCGATCCAGGGTCCCAACGAGGAAGTCAATCCGCTCGATGCGCTGATCGGCGCGCTGCCGGCTTGTGGCATCATGGTCTATGAGGCAGTTGCACGGGAGAATGGGATTGCGCTGGACGCTGTCAATGCCACGGTGGAAGCCGATCTCGATCCTCGCGGCGTGGCCGGCGCTGACGTCAACCCACGCATCCGCGCCTTCCGCGTGACGATGAACGTCGATGGGCCGACCATGGAAGAAGCGGCGATGATGGCAGAGGAATTTAGCCAGCGCTGTCCGATCTTCACAACATTCATACGGTCCGCGCCGATTGAGGTGACCAATGTGCTGATTGCTTCCGACACGGCGGCAGCGGATGCAGCAAGCGAGCAGTCGGCAGACGCGAATGTCGCGCCCACTGTCACCTTCACCGCAGTCAATAACGCCTACGAAGGGCCGGATTCGATTCCTGGCGGCCTGACCCGCATTGAGTTCGTAAACACCGACGAAAAGGAGCACACGCTTTGGCTTGTCAAACGCGAAGAGGGCAAAACGTTTGACGACGTCTTGGGCGTTTTCATGACCCTTGGCAGTAGTGATCCCGACTTTCCTGAATGGGCCGTCTGGCATGGCGGTGTCGCTGCAGGGCCGGGAGAGACCCGCGCCTACACCATCGATCTTGCGCCGGGCGACTATTCGGTCTACTCCTTCAGCGCGAATGCAGATGATGTACCGGAGATGTTCACAGGCATGAGCGCCGATCTGACCGTCACCGAGGCTGAGGATGCCGAGACCCCACCCCCCAGCGCCGATGTCCGCATCGAGATGATCGATTACGCGTTTGTTGTGGATGGCGCACCGGAAGCCGGTTCGGCGATCGTCGAATTGACCAACAGTGGCATGGAACCCCACGAGGCCATCGTCTATCAGCTTGACGAGGACGTTTCTGTCCAGGATGCCATGGAGTTCATGATGGCCGGTGAGAGTGCAGAGGGTTCGCCGCCCTATATGATTGCTGGCGCCATGGCCCCCCTGAGCAATGGCTTGACCGCCTGGTATGAACAGGAATTCGAGAGCGGCGACTATGGGCTCTTTTGCTTTATCCCTGACACGGCCAGCGTAGGCATGCGCCATCACGAGCTGGGCATGCTTGCACAGCTTACGGTTGAATAACGGCATCTACCAGACGGAGAGCGTCTGGCCATAGTCAGAACCCAACTCGGCGGCGTCACCGATCCAATGCAGCGGTGACGCCGCCGATGCTATGGCGGGAAGTCGGTGACCGTTTTCATTCGAGCCGGAATCGGGTACACTGCACAGGGAACATTTGTCCAACCCCAGCCGTCTTACGAATAATCAGCGCTCAGGGCGGCGCGTGCGCGCTCCACGCCCTCTATTCATTAGGCCAATATTATGAGCAACGGATCGAATCAATCCTCTTTTTCCCGCAATCTGATCAACATCGGCCTGCCTTTGTTGCTTGGCATTTTTTTGGTAGGAACGGGGATGCTGCTCGTCAACCTCCAGCGCGATCAGCGCGAACAGGACGCCATCGCGACACAGCTGGCGGACTCATTCGAGGCCACCGGCACCGCCCAGGCCGTCGAACAGGAGAACATCCTCGCCACGCGCGATGCGGTGGCCACGCTTCAGCTACAGTCGGCCGAGGCGACCCTGCAATTTGCGCCGACGGCCACTGCAGAGATGTTGGCATCCGCCTATCAGGCAGGCATCACCGCAGCGGCCGCGGGCAATTACGCACAGGCGTTGGACGAGTTTCGCGCCATCTATGCCGTTGATCCCAATTTTCGCGACGTGGGTGATCAGCTGGCCCGGGCTGTCTTGGCGCTGACGCCGACCGTGGCGCCAACGTGGACGCCGCTGCCAACCTGGACCGCGACCTGGACGCCTGAACCGACCTGGACGCCGCTGCCCACGTGGACCGCCACCTGGACCCCGCTGCCTTCGCCAACCGTCACGGCCGGCCCGACCGCCACGCCATTCCACACGCCGACGTGGACGCCGCTACCGACTCAGACTGCCACCTGGACGCCGTTGCCCACCCAGACCGCAACGTGGACGCCGCTGCCGACACGCACGGCCACCGCCACCTGGACGCCGCTGCCAACCCAGACTGCGACAGCCACGTGGACGCCGTTGCCAACAGGTACGGCAACGCTTACAGCAGGGGGGACACCGACCGTCACGCCGACTGTGACGGCCACCGTTACGACGACGCCACCTGAGACGACGACGGCGACACCGACTAGCACACCGACGAGCACGATGACGCCAACGGCCACCGTGACGGTGACCCCGACTGCTTCAGCGAACGGAGACGCCGACGGCCACATCTACAGAGGCGCCAACAGAGGCGCCAACAGAGACTCCGACAAAGACTCCGACTGAATCGCCGACGGCAACGGTTAGCCCCACGCCGACGAACTTGGAGACGCCAACGGCTACCGCGACGTCCGAAGCCACGCCCACCCTGACCGTGACGGGAACGCCGCCGGTCGTCATCACGACGCCGGGACCGACAGTTACGGCAACGGTGACGCAGGAAGCAACGGAAGAGCCAACAGAAGAACCGACTGAGGAGCCGACGGAGGAAGCAACGGCGGAACCAACGGAAGAGGCTACGGAAGAACCGACCGAGGAAGCAACGGCGGAACCGACGGCAGAAGCAACGGAGGAGCCGACGGAGGAACCGACTGAAGAAGTAACGGCGGAGCCGACGGAAGAGGCTACGGAAGAACCGACCGAAGCGCCAACCGAAGAAGCAACGGGGACTGCGACAGTTACCCAGACGCCGCCCGTCACGGGCACGGCCACGATCACGGCGGGCACGATCATCACTGGCGCGGTTGTGCCGGCGCCACTGCCCGTCACGCCCGACGAGAGCCCAACCGTGACGCTGACGCCTGAAATCGGTGAACCCATTACCGCGGTGGCGGAAACGCCGACATCGCCTGCCGCAGAGGAGCCTGAGGCCACGCCCACGGCCCCGCGCGCGCCCACGGCAACGCCCCGTCTCATCGTGACGCTGGAAGTTACGCAAACCAACCAGACGCCCACGCCGCGTCCGGGTCGGGCAACGCTGCAGCCTCAGCTCATCAGCCCCCTTGGGACGCCGACGATCACGGTTTCAGGCACGATAACGTTTACCTTAACGCCGACCTTCGATCTGACGCCGGCCCGGCGTTAGGCAACTATGGAATTCCACAATGACGAGCCGGACTTCTCGAAGAAGTCCGGCTTCTCTTTTTTGTAACGTCGTGTCCTTCAAACTATGTGATGGACCGTTAGCCCAACGCCTGCAGTGCATCGACGCCGCCCTGGGCGTAGGCGACCCAGGGCAAGGGGCGCGCCGCTGCACGCTGATGGGCGAGATCCGCCTCCCAGCGCGTGAGTTCGTCGCCGAGCGTGGTTGACGCGCCGTCGGGCGTGACGCGCTTCAGCGCGCGCTGTAAGTCACGCAGCGCAACCACCCGGCCTTCCTCATATTTGAGCCCGCCGCTAACGCGCCCGTCTTTGTGGAGGGTACAGACCGTTTCCCCGCCCGCCTCGCGCAGGTAGGCCGCCTCGGCCTGAGCCAGCAGCGCCGCCAGTCTGGCCTGCAGCGGGCTGTCCGGTTCAACCAGAATCGTATCTTCGTCCATCCTACTTTCTCCCCGATTCCCATGAGGTGTATTGGCCGTCGTCTGCACGCCGGCAGGCGGATCCTCCAGAAAATATCTGCGCGCATCCGCCCCATCAGGCACTTTCCGCGGCCCATTCCCTTATCCTGAATCCACCCCGCGCTCTTCGCCTTTTGACAACCGGGTCAACCAATCATTACACTGGCGAGGCGTTTACGCGACGTGTGTGACGCACGGTTCGCGTCTCACGATGCACGCATCCCGTTTCAATCTTCATTCTAGTTGAGAAAATCATGTCCGAAAAGATCATTTTTTCCCTTGTGGGCGTCAACAAGATTTATCCGCCCAACAATCAGGTTATCAAAGATATCAGCCTCTCCTTCTTCTATGGGGCCAAAATTGGCGTGCTCGGCCTGAATGGGTCGGGTAAGTCGACGCTGCTGCAGATCATTGCCGGTGAGGAGACCGAGTTCAACGGTGAGCGCATCATCTCTGACGGCTTCTCAATCGGCTATCTGGCCCAGGAACCCCGCCTGGATGACGCCAAGACCGTGCGCGAGGTCGTCGAGGAGGGCGTTCAGGGCACCATCGACATCCTGCGCGAGTTTGACGAGATCAATATGCGCTTTGGCGAAGAGATGAGCGATGACGAGATGGACGCGCTGATTGCCCGCCAGGGCGAAGTGCAGGACCAGATCGATGCGCTCAATGCCTGGGATCTTGATTCCCAGCTCGAGCTGGCCATGGACGCGCTGCGCTGCCCGCCGGCCGACACGCCGGTTTCAGTGCTTTCGGGCGGTGAGAAGCGTCGGGTTGCGCTCTGCCGCCTCTTGCTGCAAGAGCCGGATATTCTCCTACTGGACGAGCCGACCAACCATCTCGACGCTGAGTCGGTCGCCTGGCTGGAGCGCCATCTGCAGGAATATGCCGGCACGGTCATCGCCGTGACCCATGATCGCTACTTCCTTGACAACGTGGCCGGCTGGATCCTGGAACTGGATCGCGGTCACGGCATTCCGTGGAAGGGCAACTACTCTTCATGGCTGGGGCAGAAGCAGCAACGCCTGGCCCAGGAAGAGAAGGCCGAATCCCAGCGCCAGAAGACGCTGCAACGCGAGCTGGATTGGCTCAACATGGCGCCTAAGGCGCGTCAGACCAAGAGCAAGGCGCGCATCAACGCCTACAATGACCTCTTCTCCCAGAACATGGAGAAAGCGCGCGAGGAGCGGGAGATCTACATTGCGCCCGGCCCGCGCCTGGGCGATGTCGTGATCCACACCGAGAATGTCGCCAAGGCCTTTGGCGATAATCTGCTCTATGAGGATCTGACCATCGACGTGCCGCCCGGCGCCATCGTCGGCATCATCGGGCCCAACGGCGCGGGCAAGACGACCCTCTTCCGCATGATCGTCGGCCAGGATACGCCCGATGAGGGAACCTTTACCGTCGGCGACACGGTCCAACTGGCCTACGTCGACCAGAGCCGCGACGACCTCGATCCCGACAAGACCGTCTGGGAGGAGATCTCCGAGGGCAACGAGCAGCTCAAGCTGGGCGACCGGCTGGTCAATTCCCGCGCCTACGTTTCACGCTTCAACTTTGGCGGCACCGATCAGCAGAAGAAGGTGGGCGGCCTTTCCGGCGGTGAACGCAACCGCGTCCATCTCGCCAAGTTGCTCAAGGCGGGCGCCAACGTCGTCCTGCTGGATGAGCCGAGCAACGACCTGGACGTCAACACCCTACGTGCGCTGGAAGATGCCCTGGAAGCCTTTGCCGGCACCGCGCTCATCATCTCCCATGATCGCTGGTTTCTGGACCGCGTCGCGACCCACATTCTGGCCTTCGAAGGCGACAGTCAGGTTGTGTGGTATCCGGGCAATTACAGCGAATATGAAGAGAACCGCCGCGAGCGCCTGGGCGCCGACGCCGATCGCCCCCATCGGATTACGTATCGCAAGCTGAAGCGGTAGGGCCTCATCCTGCTCTGGCGCTTCAGGCGCCAAAGCTGTCCTTCTCCACGCCGTGGAGAAGGACAGCGTAGCAGCCGTCCAGGCTGCGAAGCAGGATGAGGCGAAGTGCGGCGACCCACATTCTGGCCTTCGAAGGCGACAGTCAGGTTGTGTGGTATCCGGGCAATTACAGCGAATATGAAGAGAACCGTCGCGAGCGCCTGGGCGCCGACGCCGATCGCCCCCATCGGATTACGTATCGCAAGCTGAAGCGGTAGGGCCTCATCCTGCTCTGGCGCTTCAGGCGCCAAAGCTGTCCTTCTCCACGCCGTGGAGAAGGACGCGTAGCAGCCGTCCAGGCTGCGAAGCAGGATGAGGCGAAGTGCGGCGACCCACATTCTGGCCTTCGAAGGCGACAGTCAGGTTGTGTGGTATCCGGGCAATTACAGCGAATATGAAGAGAACCGCCGCGAGCGCCTGGGCGCCGACGCCGATCGCCCCCATCGGATTACGTATCGCAAGCTGAAGCGGTAGGGCCTCATCCTGCTCTGGCGCTTCAGGCGCCAAAGCTGTCCTTCTCCACGCCGTGGAGAAGGACGCGTAGCAGCCGTCCAGGCTGCGAAGCAGGATGAGGCGAAGTGCGGCGACCCACATTCTGGCCTTCGAAGGCGACAGTCAGGTTGTGTGGTATCCGGGCAATTACAGCGAATATGAAGAGAACCGCTGCGAGCGCTTGGGCGCCGACGCCGATCGCCCCCATCGGATTACGTATCGCAAGCTGAAGCGGTAGCGCGGGGACTCACTGCAATAACCTAGAAGACACAACAGCGGATGGAGATAGGAACGGATACGGCAGGTCCTCCGTCTGCAGGGGGTAGTATCCGCTCCTTTCGGGGAGCCCCTTGGGCCCCGCTGTTGTCTTCGGTGATTACAGCGGATGGAAAGAGGACCAGATAGGGCAAGGGCTCGATTCACCGACGTTGACACCATGCCTCTCGTGGCGTATCGTTAGTGCATGGAAGGCCGAGGCTTGGTTATGGAAGCCAATGATTAACAAAGCCGATGGTCAACAACGCCGATGGTCAACAAAGCACGTGAAGATCAAGATCGGACGCAAGAAATGGATCAGTCCCAACAACCCGACGAGCCCACCCAACCCGACGAAACGACCCAGTCCGACCCAAAGCCCAAGGCGGCTGACCCCGCTCAGCCCGTGGTGCTGATCGAGATTTCGCCCACGGTGGACGATCTCTACGGCGAAGAGGTCATGCGCGACGTCTTTACCGACCGCGTTAAGGAGTTTACGACTGCGCAGCTGGACCACGCCTTTGCGACGGCCAGGCTGCTCGCCCGCCAGACGCGCCGGATGATTGCCGAACTGGAGGCGGAATCGCCCGACGACGGCCTGAACTCGGTCGAGGTCGAGTTTGGCGTCAAGTTTAATGGCGAGCTGCAGGCCTACATTGCCAAGGCCAATGCCGAGGCCAGCATGACCATCAAACTCACCTGGCAGATCGCCGAGGAGTGACCCCCGTGGACGCACCCCGCGCCCGCATCCTCATTTTGGAAGCCAATCCGCTGCGCTTGCCCCACCTCCGTCTGACCAAGGAGCTGAAGGAACTACAGCGCGCGTTGAAGCCGTGTGGCTTCGAAGTGCAGTTTGGGCATGCCGTCGAGGCCGGCGAGGTGCAGACGCTCTTGCGGGAGCACGAGCCCGACATCCTCCACTTTGCCGGCCACGGCACGCCCGATGGTCGCCTGGTTGCGGAACGTGCCGACGGACGGCCCGACGCCATCCCCATGGACGCACTGGCCGAAGCCCTGGCCCTCTACAACCGCAGCCATGGCAACCGCCTGCGCCTGGTCGTGCTCAACGCCTGCTACTCGGCCCGCCAGGCGGAAAAATTGGCTCGTGCCGTCGACTGCGTGATCGGCGCTGCCAAGCCCCTGCCGGATCGCAGCGCAATTGCCTACGCAACCGAATTTTATCAAGCTTTGGGTGACGGTGAAACGGTCAATGCCGCTTTTGACAGCGGACTCAACCAGGTCAAGCTGAAAAAGCTTCCTCCACTGGATGCGGTACTTGTCCCACCCGTCTATCGATCCGGCGTCGATCCGCAGACCGTCGTCTTTGCTAAACAGTTGACCGCGAGCCATTTGGCCTATCTGAGAAGTTGGTTCAACAAGAGTTGGGCGAAGGTGAACCTTGCCGACCTGAGCGACCGAAATGAACGCGTAAATCTTCTCGATATCTATGTGCCTTTGCCTGTTGACTTTAGCATCATAGTGGAAACCAAGAATGACAAAATCGTTCACTGGCACGCAGATCCCAACTCGACCAACAACGTAAGAAGCCCACAAACAGAAGCGATGATTCAGCGCCTGGGTGATCTTGACCCGGATGATATATCCCCAGCCTATTTGGCTATGTGGCCGTCGCTCAATGTGGGATCTGCTGAATTGCAGCCGATCATTGATGGAATCCAGGCGAAGATCTGGGAACGCGCCATCGATCAGAAAGCAAAAGATGGCGAACATAATTGGTACATGGAGGCGCACGACGCAGCCAGCGTTCAGTCACGCTTTGTGCTCGTGGGCGATCCCGGCAGCGGGAAGAGTAGCTTCTTGCGTCACTTGACCCTCTGTCTGGCTGGTGAACTGCGACGTCGTGCCGGTGATGTCGATGTGCCGCACAATGCTGGACTCAAACCCTTGAGAGACTGGTTACTAGACGCCTATACGCCAATTTTTATCGAACTGTATGATCTGGTGCGAGATACTTTCCCGGCCTTAGCGGACGCTGGGCGTGATCAGCCACTCACTCTGCCATCGGTTGAGCACTTCTGGCATTACGTCGGTAGCTCTATTCTGTCCGACGGCAATTCGGCGTTTCAGTCTGAACTGGATCAATTGCTGCGTACGGGACAGGCGATTGTTTTACTGGATGGTTTGGACGAGGTTGCCGAAGCAGCCCACCCCGACCGGCGCCAGCAGGTTAAGTCATTTGTCGCATCGCTTGTAGAGACTTATCCAAAAGCTCGCTTTATCGTAACGAGTCGCCCTTACGCATACCGACGTGGGGAATGGGCGTTGGATGGCTTTGGCCGCGCCGATTTACGCCTGCTTAGTTCTGGCCGGCGATCGGAACTAGCGACGGCGCTCTTTGGGCTGGTTGATGTAGAGCAAGCGGAGGCTGAAGCCAAGGCGTTTGTGTCGGCTATGGATCGGCGTCGGGTACCGGAAGATATGCGCGGAACGCCGCTATTCTTTACGTTGCTGGCCGCGCTTTGGTTCAAGTCTGTCGGCCAGGGCGATGCTGCCGCCGCCCGTGATCTGCCGACTACGCGCGGCGCGCTTTACAAAGAGTCGGTTGATTTGCTGCTGACGAAGTGGACCCATCGCAGATCGCCGGCTCAATCACTGGCCGAACAAATCGGTTGTGACCCATCGCAATTGCGTACCCTGCTGGAAATTTTGGCCTGCGATACATATGGCCGCGGTGATCAGCAAGGCGTAACGGTTGTTTTTGACGTGAGTGAACTGCTGAAACGGCTCTACGAACTGTATCCCTACGAGGTTCCCGGCCACGTAATTGACTATTTGGAGCGTCAAGCAGGGATCCTGATCTCGCCGGAAAGCGGAAAACTGCGTTTCGTTCATTGGAGCTTTCAGGAGCACCTTGCCGCCTGCGAACTTCTTCATCGGCGTCCGGACGTGCGCATTCCGTATATCTCTGGCGACCGGATTTTCCCCGCGGGCTTGAGCGATCGTGTGCGAAATGACGCTGATCTCTGGCAAAATGTTGCCCGTCTGGCGGCTGATGAATTACAGCGGCAGGGACGGACGCAAGATTTGTATGAGTTGCTAGCCAGCTGGCTGACGCCCTATGCAGAGACGGGCGATGATGCGGCTTCTGCGCTACTTGCGCTCGAAATTGCGGGTGACGAAGGTTTGTTGAAGACCATTGTCTCTGCTTATGATCCGCAGACCTGGATGATGAAGCTCTTACGCGATGTTTCTGAACGAGGGTTGCTTGATGTGGCATTGTTGCCGGAGCAGCGCGATAGGGCGGGCAAAGCGCTGGCCGTACTGGGTGATGAGCGCCCCGGTGTAGGTCTGCTTGTAGACGGCATGCCGGATATCGAC
>CAWEEJ010000081.1:0-8609 GCA_963807905.1 uncultured Chloroflexia bacterium
GACCACTCGTCATGATCTATCTGTTGCCCCAGAAATTGCCGCGCAACATCTTTGTGGGCACAACGGTCATCATTTTCATGGTCATCAATCTCGTCAAGCTCGTCCCCTATCGCATGCTGGGGCTGCTACATGTCGGCAACATCTTGACAATTTTGATCCTGGTGCCCCTCGTCTACCTCGGCGTACGGGTGGGAATCTACCTCAATCTCCACTTCACGGATAAATGGTTTAATATCGTCATCTATTCCTTCCTTATCCTGGCCGGCGTGCAGCTAATCCTGGGGCGCAACCTCTTCGTTCTATTCATGGGCTGAACAAATCTCTGCCGTTTTGCCTCCCTCAATCGGACCGGCGCCAGCACTTGAGCGGGAATGACATAATGGTGCAAGTCTGTTGGCATTCGGTAGCAAATGAAGTATAGTTATTACAGCGCATTATCTTACGGCCCACGCAACCCAAATCGTAGTCAGCGCGCAGTCAAACTGAACAATGTCCTTCCCCGATAAGCCCCTCTGTGACAGGGGCGGCAACCCTGCTGTACGCGGCAGCATTCGGCAAAGTTTCAACCCAGAAGGAAGAGCGAATCCATGGCAGACCAACTCAACAGCGAACCCATGAGCAGTGTTGATCGGGCCTGGCTCGGCATGGACCGTGAGACGAATTTGATGATCATCAACGGCGTGATGATCTTTGACGAGATGGTCGACTATACGCGCTTTCGCGACACCTTCGACATCCGCTTTGCCAAAGCATTTCCCCGTTTCCGGCAGCGCCTAAGCGAGCGCCCGCGCGGGTCTGGCAATTACTATTGGGAAGATGATCCATATTTTGACATTCGCGCGGATGTGCGCCGCATCGCGTTGCCTGCACCCGGCGACACCGAGGCGCTCCAGTCCCTCGTCAGCGACTTGATGAGCAACGATCTCGACCACAACAAACCCTTGTGGCGCGTCTATTTGATCGAAGGATACGGCGACGGCTGCGCGATGTTCGCGCGCTTCCATCACTGCATCGCCGATGGCATTGCCCTCATCCGGGTCATGCTCTCGATCACCGACAAAGAACGCAACCCGGCCCCCGTCACAAAGCCGGAAGCAAACGTGGAAGACAAGGGCGGGCGCAGCCTCTTGGGACCGCTGAAGCCGTTGGTCAACATCACACGTACGGCTGCCGGCGGCGTCACCAAAGCTGCCGGGGTGGCGTACCGCGAAACGCGACAGAGTATCGAAGATCCTGGCCGAGTTCTCGACGCCGCCAAAGCCGGTAGCATCATTACCGCAGCCAGCGCCGCCGTGTTGACCCGTCTGGTCGTCATTCCCGCAGACAGGCAATCCGTCTATCGGGGCGACTTGGGCACCACCAAGCAGGTCGTCTGGTCTGACCCCTTTAGCCTGCTCGAAGTCAAGCGGATCGGCAAGACTCTGGGCGGCACCGTGAACGACGTATTGATTTCCGTCTTGACCGGCGCGCTGCGCGACTATATGATCTCAGTGGGAGATGATCCCGATGCCGGTGACCTGCGTGCCATGGTGCCGGTAAACCTGCGGGCGCAAGACGCACCATTGGAACTGGGCAACCAGTTTGGGCTGGTCTACCTGTCGTTACCGATCACGGTCGCCGACCCGCTCCAGCGGCTCTACGAGGTCAAGCGCCGCATGGACATTCTGAAGAGCTCGCCGGAATCGATCCTGACGTTTCAGGTCTTGAACGCGTTGGGCAGAATGCCCGGGGAGCTAGCCACCACAGCGACCAGCTACTTCGCCAGCAAGGCCTCTGCCGTATTGACCAATGTTCCAGGCCCGCAAGAGACGCTCTATCTAGCCGGCGCGCCGCTGCGCCAGCTCATGTTCTGGGTGCCTCAATCGGGCGACATTGGTCTTGGGCTCAGCATCCTTAGCTATGATGGCACCGTTTCGGTAGGAATTGTGGTCGATGAAAAGCTCGTGGAAGAGCCCGAGCTCATCTTGGATTTCTATCTCCAGGAATTTGAGACATTGGGAAGGCTGGCAACCAAGCGCATGGAAGTTGTCATGGAGGAGATCATAGAGGGCGCACCGGACACGTAAGTATCGATAAACTCAATACTCGATCCGGCAACCCGCGGATTGAAGCCAGTGATCGCTAGAAAATCAACGCATGGTAGACAATTGCCCCGAAGATACGTTTATGCCTGAACTCGTCACCGCATTTGGCGAGGCAATTCTTGTGCTTGATGACGACCATCAGATTCTTGAGCTGGTAACGATTAAGCTGGAACATGCCGGCTATCATGTGATATCAGCCAGCGCCGTTGACCGTGCGCTGGCCCTGATTGACAAGCTTGGCTTGCCCCACCTGGCCCTGGTCGATATTCACATGCCCGGGCGCAGCGGTCTGGATTTCTGTGCTGAGATTCTGAGCTATTCTGATCTGCCAATCATCATGCTGACTGCCGACAGCGATTTGACCACAATCATTGACGCCATCGAGTACTACGCTGAGGATTACATCGTCAAGCCTTTCAATCTCAATGAGCTGCTGGTCCGAATTCGTCGAGTCCTGCGCCGGGTGAGCGACAGCGATTATGCCATGGCGCCCGTGCAGACGATCAATGACCGGCTGGCCATCAACATCGGCGCCCAGACGGTCATTATCGATGGCGACGAACGAAGATTGACGCCGATCGAGAGCAAGTTACTCCATATTTTGGTGCGGCACAGGGGCAATGCCGTGCGCTCCGAATACTTGCTCAAGCGCGTCTGGCCCCACGAAGAAGTGTATGAGGATGCCTTGCGCGTTCACATCCATCGACTCCGTCAGAAGCTCAAAATCGGACAGTCAGACCATCAAACTATCGTCACCGAACGGGGCGTGGGCTATCGATTTGTCCCGTAAATTGCGCTGTATTGACGCGCCGCCAATCCAACGGCCGAGTCTCCAGCAACAATCCGATCGTCGAAAAACGGAGGAGCAACCATGAGTAAAAAGCAAGCATCCGATTCGCTGCCGCTGCCCGATAGCCTGGACGGCGCGAACAAGGTCGACCGCATTCGCGATATCGTGTTCGGTGCGCAGATGCGCGATTACAGCCAGCGCTTTGACACCATTGGCCGTGACATCTCGCGCCTCCAGCAAGAGTTGGGACAGCTCAACGAGCAGATGGCGACCCAGCTGCGCCAGATCAGCGAACAGATTCAGGAATTGGACAAGCGCGTTGGCGACAAGCTTAAAGAGACAACGGGCGATCTCAATGGACGCCTGGACGAACTGGATCGACAGCATGGCAACAAGCTGCGCGATCTCGACAAGCGGCTGAGCAATGAGTTGCAAGAGCAAGAGACGCGCCTGACGCAGCGCGTCCAGGATCTGAGCAAGCTTTCGACGGATCAGATTGACAAGCTCCAGCAGAATCTGCGCAACACGGGCGAAGAGATCCGCATGGAACTGCGCGACAACGCAGAGCAGCTTACCCATGCCAAGGTAGACCGCACAACGCTGGGGCAGCTCTTGATCGAGCTCGGCGGCAGCCTGCAGAATGAGTCACCCAGTGGCATGTTCGACCAATTGCTGGACGAGCTTGCCGGCGACATCGACGGTGACATTGAGGGCGACAGCGACGAATAGGCGGAGCCAACGTGGGCGACACGACCGGCCGGCAGCACAGATCGTTGCACGCGATCGATGCCACTAATCAAACCTGAAACGTAACGGAACATCGTGGCGGACAGAAATCCTCTCCCCAATGCAGCTGGCACACCAGCGGGCGGCGACTTTGACGAGCCGCGCGACACGCTCGATACGCGCCCGGCTCAGGACGAGGAACTTGAAGCGCTTCGCGAAATATTGATCGGCCATTACCGTCAACGCGCCCAGGAGATGCAGGGAGAACTCGCCACCTTGCAAGGCCAAATCGATGCGTTAGATACCCGCATCAACGACAAGCAAGCGCTGATCGACACGGTCACACCGATCATGGCAAGCTCGATTCGCCAGAGCATTCATGACTCCAAGGATGAGATGGTTGAAGCGTTGACGCCCGTCATGGCCCGGTCGATTCAACACAGCATCGAAGACTCCAAGGACGAAATGGTCACGGCGCTCTACCCGATCATGGGCAAGCTCGTCTCGCGGTCGGTCAGCGAAGCCATGCGCGAGTTAGCCCATCGAATTGACGTGCAGATGCGCGATGCCCTCAGTCCAGATTCACTCACGCGACGCGTCAAGTCTCGCTTGTTGGGCCTATCGGATGCAGACATGGCCATCCGTACCCTCCTGCCCTTCTCGATCAGGCGGATCTTTCTGATTCATCGTGAGACCGGTCTCCTGCTCTACGCCTTCAGCCCGTCGGGCGAGGAGGAGACGGATTCTGACGTAATCAGCGGCATGCTGACGGCGATTCGCGATTTCACGCAGGACGCTTTCGGCCGCGGGCAAGAAGGCCAACTGGACGCCATCCGCTATGGCGACACCTCCATTTTGATTGATACGGCAGCGCGCACGTATATGGCGGCCGTGGTAGACGGCGTGGCCCCATCTGATTTCCAGACGCAGATGCGCGATGTGCTCTACGACATTGAACAACAGCAAAGACAGGCTCTGCGCACGTTCAATGGGGAGACTGCTCCGTTTGCGGCCAGCCAGCGTGCGCTGTGGACCCTGGTTCCGACCGAGCAGCAGGTAGACGCCATGATCACGCATGGCGCATTCGTTACGCCTCGCGAAGCCGCGCAAGGCGTTTCGGCCGCAGCAGTCATTTTGCTCATGGTGACTGCACTTGGTCTCGTATTGGCTGCGTGGTGGATTATGCGCGGTCTTCTCGTCATGCCATGGCTGGCGGCCGGCGGGTAGAAGGATCTGTGCGAGCGCAAGCCCGCTACAATCGTGGAGAGAAGGCTCAACTTGACTGTCATCAACAAAAAAGTTTGCATGCTGGGCGAATTCGCGGTGGGCAAGACCAGCCTGATCCGCCGCTTCGTGCATGAACGATTCGATGACACCTATCTCAGCACCGTTGGCGTGAAGGTCAGCCGCAAGAGCATTGTCCTGCCCAAAGATGGCGACATCGTCGACCTGACCATGATGCTCTGGGACCTGGCCGGATCCGAGGAGTTTTCCCAGCTCCGCGCCAGCTACCTGCGCGGCACGATGGGCGCGGTGCTCGTCTGCGACCTGACGCGGCCGGAGACGCTCTCCCAATTACAGAGCTACGTTGAGAGCCTCCACGCGCTCAACCTGCACGTGCCGCTGGTAATCGCCGCCAACAAGCTTGACCTTAGCGACCAGGTTGCATTGACCGAGGCGCAGGTTGCAGAAGTCGCCGGGCGTCTGACCGCCCCCTACTATCTCACCAGCGCAAAGCAAGGCGAGGGTGTTGAACTATTTTTCCGCGAGCTGGGTCAGCGCATGGTGGAGCACGCGCCGTGAACGGCAGCCTATCAGACGACAGAGAGGTCCATGACGGAATCGCCGTCGCCACGGTCGATTTGCTGCTACGCACCCACGCCGCCGGCTACCTCTTGACCGACGCAGAATTCGTTGTCCACGCCATCCGGGGCAAGCCGCCCGCCTTCATCAGCGCACCGTCAGTCGGCGCATCCCTTCTGGAGATCTTCCCCGAACTAATCGGGAGCGAAGCAGCACTCCATGCGCTGCTTGATCAGAATGGCGAGCGATTTGACTTGCCCATGATCAACCGCGACGGTCTTGCCGGACAAACATATTATGTCAATTTAACACTTGTGTGCGCGCCGCCGTTGAAGAGCCAAGAACAAAAGGCGCTGCTTGTCCTCTGGGAAGATGTCACCCAGAGCGGCCGTGCGCGTCAGAAAATCATGCAGCAGCGCAATGAACTCACGCTGCTGCGCAACGAGCTGGCGCAGCAAAACGATCGCCTCGTCAGTGCCAACACCGAACTGCGACGCGCCAATGCGCTCAAATCGCGTTTCGTCGGCGTGGCGGCCCATGAGTTGCGCTCGCCCCTCACATCCATATTGGGCTATGCAGAATTGCTGCAAGACAAGGCCTTCGGCGTGCTCGACCCGACCCGGCAACGCTTTGTCGATCAGATCGAACACGGCGGCCTGCGCCTGCTCAGCCTGCTCAACAACCTGCTTGACGTCACGCGAATTGAGGCGGGCAATCTGGAACTGGTGCTGGAGCCCGTCGCGCTCGCTCCCGTTATTTGCGCGTCGATCGAAGAGCTGCGCCCCCAGTTGGATCAAAAAGGTCTGACCATTGACTATCGTGTTGATGCTGCGCAGGAAGCGCTCATTGCGCTCTGTGACCGCGAGCGGGTCGGCCAGGTGCTGACCAATTTGATCGGAAATGCGATCAAATACACGCCGGAAGCGGGCGAAATCAGCGTGCACAGCGGGCGGGCTGCTGCCCCGGGCTACCTCGAAATCAGCGTGCAGGATACCGGGGTGGGGATTCCGGAAACGGACCGCGAGGATCTCTTCACCTCCTTTTTCCGCGCCGGCAACGCCCAGCTGACTGCGGCCAGCGGCGCCGGGCTGGGGCTGAGCATTGCGCGATCGCTCGTCGAGCAACATGGCGGTGAAATCCGCTGCGCAAGCGAAGTCAACCACGGCTCAATTTTCACCTTCACCCTGCCCGCGGCCACGCCCCACGATTGAGCAGATGCAGGCCCAAGAAGTTGAATGCATAAATCAAATGCGAAAATTTGTGCGACAGGGATAGGCACGGTAGAATATCCTTTATGCCTTTAACATTGCACGCTGCATGGTTGCGTTTTGACGCGCCATTTCCTGATGGACAGCTCTTCTTCTGGGCTGAGACAACTGATAATCTCTCTGAAGATCGACCAAACGGCCTCCCGACTGATTTGCCCGCCTCTAACGGCAACGGACGTCAACGGGCCACCAAGATCCCATCGCACCCATTTCAAGCCTCGGCCGGACGAGTTCGGGCCCTGCTGGCTGACTTACTTCCCGATCTGAAGACGGCGACATTTCAGCCGGCCAACACCACGGTGTGGCTGCCCACTGCGGCGGGCGCGCCGGTGACGCGGCGCGGCGTTCTCTATCAATCGACCACGCTGCAAAACGCGGGGGTCGACGGGCCGGCTCTGCCCCCCGCGGTCACTTTGGAGCCGTGGCAGGTAACTGGCGTTACGCTGCCCGCGCTCGATGTGTTGGCGACGCTGGGACATTTGGATAGCCATATCAACAATGGCGGCAGTACACGCTCGTGGCGACGCTTTCGTTTGGGCAACGATCTGCTTTTCTGGAGCAACGCGGCCAAGCTGGCGCTGGAGTTCCTGGCGGGCCAGCACTACCTACCGACGCTGCGCACCAGTGCAGACGGCCGCTTTTATGCCGTCTGGCAGCCGGCGTTGCTCGACTCCGCCTTGACGTGGCGGCTCGATCACCTGACGGCCATCATGCCGCCCGTCTGTCGCGCCTATGACCTGGAAGCGCTTGCCGATGCTTCGCCGCCCGCCACGTTGATGGAGCATTTTCTGGCGGCGATGATTGACCATGCCGTCCGCGATTGGTTCAGCGCAGAGGCCGTCACGATGACACCGGCCGGCCACTGGCTGGAGCGCTTGACCGTAACGCAACGCCAGTTGGCCCTCCCACCCATGCTGGTCCACGAGCTCTATCAGGCCTGGCGCGCCTGGATCGAGCAACTTCAGGCCACGACAGACGCCAACTTCCGCATTTGCTTTGCGCTAACAGAGCCCTATGTTGGAACAAACGGTCACAGCGCCCCTGTCGACGGAACGACTAATCTGTTGAACGACGGCGTCACCGGCAATCAGCAGCAAATGGGCGTCGAAGAGTCGGCGTCGCATCAATGGACGTTGCGCTACTATCTGCAGGCGCGTGACAACCCCAGCTTGCTGATCCCTGCTGCGCTTGTCTGGCAGACACGGGAGCATACGTTGCGGCTGGAAAACCGGCGTCTCGATCAACCGCAGGAACGGCTGCTGGCCGGGCTCGGCGTAGCCAGCCGGCTCTTTGCACCAATCGAGCGCAGCCTACCGTGCCCAATCCCGAATATGCGTTGCTTTCGCCCCAAGAGGCCCACGAATTCTTGCGCGAGATCGGACCGTTGCTGGAAAGCACCGGTTTTGGCGTGCGCCTGCCCGACTGGTGGCGTCCTGATCGACGACAGAGTCTTGGCTTCAAATTGCGCCTGCTGGCTGAAGAAGATTGGCCAGATGGCGATGAAGAGTGGGCCGACGACCAAGAGCCGGACGCTCGCTTTTTGGAGAGCCATCCTTTTCGCAGCGCCGCCAGCCCGGCCGCCCGTGCGCTAGGAATGGAGTTGACGCTGGGTGGCAAGCCCCTGCGTGAAGAAGAGTTCGACCAGCTCGCGGCCATCGACAGCCCGCTGGTCCAGCTACACGATCAGTGGGTCGAGCTGGATCCTGAACAGATGGATGCCCGCGCGGCTTCCTCGCCGATCGGCGCAGTCAGGGCAAGATGTCCTTTCTGCAGGCGCTGCGGCTGGCCCAGAATTTTGCTGACCTGGAAAACGGGCACGACGCGAAACAGACAGCGTGCCAGGTACGGCAGATGACTTGAATGCCATGCTGCCCGCGATCCTGGCAGACGAACTACCTTTGCCATCGGACCTGCCCGTGCAGATTCCATTGGAAAACG
>CAWEEJ010000082.1:0-35512 GCA_963807905.1 uncultured Chloroflexia bacterium
CTACGCCGGCACGCAAAGCCGCTGATTTCGCTCAAATCTACGGCATCCGCACGGCGTGGCACGGCCCCAGCGACACCTCGCCGGTGGGCCACGCCGCCAATCTGCACATGGATCTCTACTCACCCAATTTTGGCGTCCAGAAGTGGTGTTCAGCCCACGCCCCTTGACTATGAAATCTCCCCTGGCCTGCCTGAAGTGCGCAACGGCTATCTCTACGCCAACGACCGACCAGGTCTTGGCATCGACATCAATGAACAACTGGCGGCTGAGTATCCATGCCAGGACATCATCGAAGAGTGGACGCAGACCCGACTGCCCGACGGCACACCCGTGCGCCCCTGATCAATGATCAATGGGTAATGGTCAATTATCGATGGTCGATGAGGGCTCCGTCAACCATTAACCATTGATCATTGCCTATTGCCTATTGCCCATTAACTCTAGTTTTGGCTAACGGGCGTAAACGAAATAAGACAAGAAGCGGCGACGGGTCCATAATTGTGGCAGGCAAAAGAGCTACAATTAGGAGGACACATGTCAACCGCTTCCGAGAAGACTATACACGTTCTTGAACAGGTTGTAAAAGGATTGCCAGTGGGGACGAATCTGGCGTTGTTGCACATGTTATGGGCGCTCATCACGGGCTCGTTTCTGAGTAGCCGAGGGGCAATCTTTCCTGCCCTTCAGCGCTGTGGATTCAGTGCGGCCGAAAGCTACCGCAGTTGGCAGGCCATGGCCGAAGGCACCTGGGGAATCGGGCAGTTGGTCAAGAACTGGCGCAGCTACGTGATGGCTCAAGGGCAATGGCAGGCCAATAGCTATGAAGGATATCGTGCTCTGGCCATCGATGTCACCGCATTTTGGCGCCCGCGGCTGCAGGGGTGGCAAGGGAAGTTCTTCCATGGCATCGCGGAACGTGCGCGGCAAAGGAGTCGGGTTTGGCTTGCTGGTCCAAGTAGGCCAGGTGGATGGTCATCGGCTGCCCCTGCTCAAAGCAATCATTCCCGCCGGTTTCGATACGGAGAGCCAAGATGAGTTCAAGCATGTGGTCCTGTGGCATGCCCAACAGATCCTGGCTGAAGACGAGGTAGCCGTGCATGACGCCGGCGCATCGGTGGCCGATATGCAGGAGAGCGCCATGCCCCGGTTTGTCCTGCGTCTGGCCAAGAACTGCACCGCACGGCGCAATGAATTGCCGGGCAACCAGCGAGGACGTCCGGCCGAGTATGGCCAGATTGTGCGTCCGCTGGCGCGTGAACATAACGGCAACATCTTGCCGGACACGCCACCCGATGTGGAGACCGAGTTCACCTACGAAGAACGGACCATTGCTGTCCACGGGTGGCACGGTCTGGTGCGTCGAGATCAGAAGGTGGACCAGGGCCTTGAGACCTACTCCATCTGGGTCTTCTTTGACCCACTCTACCAGAATCCGCTGGTGCTCGGCACCAATCTCTCGGCCCTGCCTTACACCATCTTTCGTCTCTATCTCGATCGCTGGCCGGTGGAACAGGTGCCTTTGGTGGCCAAACAAACCCTAGGTCTCCATCGTCACTTCGTCTGGGCGCTGCTCTCTTGCATCCGTCTGCCGGCCTTGGCCCTGCTGGTTGCCAATATTCTCACTTATCTGGCCGCGACGTTGCCTCCCCTGCCCACCGGTTTCTGGGATCGACAGCCAAAAAAACGCCAGGTCGCCTTCGTCGCCTCTTGGCGCACACTGATTTTCCACATGATTACCCGTTTGATGGTCAACTTCGCAAAAAGCAGTCCTCTACCGACCATCTGCCCAAGGGCTTTGAGGCTCGCCGCATGGCCAAACCACCAATTTGACCGGCCCCGCACCCACAATTGCGCCTTTCTCAATCTGTGCCGCCCGCCATCTGACTCGCTTATATCCGAGCTGGTCACTTCATGTTGCCTGTCACAGGCAACCTTTAGCCAAAACTAGAGATTAACCATTATCGAGGTTTCTATGCAGGGTGGCGATCTGGTAGCCGACGTATTGCAGGCGCAAGGCGTGCCTTTCTTGTTCACGCTGATCGGCGGGCACATTTCGCCGATCTTGGTGGCGGCTAAGGCCCGGGGCATCCGCGTTGTCGATGTCCGTCACGAGGTGAACGCAGTCTTTGCCGCGGATGCCGTGGCCCGACTCACCGGACGGCCCGGCGTCGCCGCGGTGACCGCAGGGCCGGGCGTCACCAACACGCTGACCGCGGTCAAGAACGCACAGATGGCCCAATCGCCCGTGATCCTGCTGGGCGGGGCCGCAGCCACGGCCCTGCAGGGGCGGGGCGCGCTGCAGGATATCGATCAGCTCTCGCTATTCAATTCCGTGGTCAAATGGTCAACCTCGGTGCGGCGGGTCAAGGAGATTGTGCCGGCCCTGGAAGAAGCCTTCCGCCGATCGCAATCCGACGTGCCCGGACCCGTCTTTGTGGAGCTGCCGGTTGATCTGCTCTACGACGCTGGGCTGGTGCGGGAGTGGTATGGCATCAAGTCGGACCTGGGCGGCTCGTTATCCAATCGTGCGGTCCAGTCCTACCTCAAATGGCACCTCTATCGACTCTTCCAGGGCGCCGAGCAAGCCACAGCCGGACCGCGCATCGACATCGTCCCCCCGCAGCCCGACGCAGGCAAAATTGACCAGGTTGCCAGCGCACTCCAGGCTGCAGAGCGACCGCTCATGCTCGTGGGCAGCCAGGCGACGCTCGACACGCCGGCCATTGCCGAGGTCGCCGCCGCCGTCGAGCAGATCGGCTTGCCGGTCTATCTGTCGGGCATGGCACGCGGCCTACTGGGCAAGGACCATCCCCTTCAGTTGCGTCACAAGCGCCGCGTTGCGCTCAAAGAAGCGGATCTCGTACTGCTGGCAGGCGTCCCGGTTGACTTTCGCCTGGACTACGGCAATCACCTCCGTCGCACCGAGACCGTCATTTCAGTGAATCGCAGCCAGGAAGATCTGCGCAAGAATCGCAAGCCGGACATCGGCATCTTGGGCGATCCCGGAATCTTCCTGCGCCAGTTGGCCAGTCGGGCGACGGCAGTGCCGGCTTGGACCAGCTGGCTGGCCCAATTGCGCGCCCGTGATGACGACCGCAACGCGGAAATCGACGCCCAGGCCATGGAGCCGGCAAGCGGCATCAACCCGCTCCACCTGCTCAAGGAGCTGGACCGTACCCTCGATGAGCGCGCCATTCTGGTGGCTGATGGCGGCGATTTTGTGGGCACGGCATCATACACGGTGCGTCCGCGCGGACCGCTGACCTGGCTGGATCCAGGCGCGTTTGGCACGCTGGGCGTGGGCGCGGGTTTTGCATTGGGGGCCAAGCTCGTGCATCCTCAGGCCGATGTCTGGATTCTTTACGGCGACGGCTCGGCAGGCTACAGCCTGGCCGAATTTGATACCTTTGCGCGCCACGGCATTCCCGTCACCGCCCTGGTCGGCAATGATGCATCCTGGCAGCAGATTGCCCGCGATCAGGTGGCGATCCTCGGCGATGACGTGGGCACGGTGCTGGCCTACACGGACTACGACCAGGTGGCGGCAGCGTTTGGCGGCGCCGGTCTGCGCCTGGATGATCCAGAACTGGCGGGCGACACGCTGGCCCAGGCCCAGGCGATGAGCCGGGGAGGTAGCCCTGTGCTGGTCAATGCAATCCTGGGCAAGAGCGACTTCCGCAAGGGCTCGCTCTCGATGTAGGCACAAGAAGAAAAAAGAAAAGGCTAGCGATGAATCTGTCCCACCTGCACAACAATTATGCTGCCGTCGACTTCGGCATTAGCAACACGGATGTCGTGGCCTGGATCGATGGGTCCCTGCGTGTGGCCAAACGCCCCACCAGCGGCGATCCGTCACCGGCTCAGATCAAAGAACTGCTGGGCCTCTGCGACGCCGAACTGGACGCGATCAGCCTCCTGGCCACCACCGGCGGACGTCACCGCCTGCTGCCGGAATCGATCGACGAGGTCCCTATCGTGCCCGTGGGCGAACTGGCAGCCATTTCGCGCGGCGGCCAGGCGCTGGCCGGCCTGATCCGGCCGGAGGAATTGGGAGAGCCGCTGCTCATCGTCAGTGCGGGCTCGGGCACCGCTTTTATGGCCGCGCGTGGCTGCGACTATGCCCACGTCATCGGTTCAGGCGTAGGCGGCGGCACGATGCTTGGGCTGAGCCGGCAGCTGCTGGACACGATTGACCCCCATGAAATCGACAAGCTTGCATTGGCCGGGAACCCCAACGGCGTGGATCTGGCGCTGAGCGATGTGGTATCGGGACCAATCGGCAATCTGCCACCCGACACGACCGCCGTCAACTTCGGTCGATTGGCACGCGATGTGGAGACAGCGACGCCAGAGGATATGGCAGCAGGCATCGTGACGCTCGTCGGTCAGGTCACCGGCACGCTGGCCGTCACGGCCGCCCGTGGTCAGAAGATCGAGCAGGCTGTCTTTACCGGCCATCTTACCGACATGGCAAGCATCCGCGCCGCGATCGGCCGCGTCAGTCACTTCTTCGGCATGCCGCTGAATATGCCCGAGAATGCAGGATATGCCACGGCGACTGGGGCCATGCTGCATGCGATTGAGTCTCGTGCTGTCGAGCCATAGACCAGGGCTATTCAGCACAGGCTTTGCGCATTTGTCAGGATGCCCAAGCTCTGGCAAAATGGTGGTTGACGATCCCGCAACGGAGCCCTATCGTCGTCGATCCAGCGAATTGCGCATCAAGCATGCCCGAATCGCGAGCGCTGAGTCGCCAAACACTCTCTTCTGCCGCCGGCTGCACGCTGCAGTGCCTCTTTCCCAGCCGGTCCACACGTCTCTCCTTTGATCCTATGCCGAACACGGCAGACATTTGCGCGCTGCCCGCATAGCAGTCACGCAGAAAAAGTATGCTTATCGTAGGTTTTGCGTCGGCATTCAGTCTACTAGAAGTCAAGCAAGTACACATCAGACGTTCAGCCGACCATTGTGATCTGTGTTACTCTGCTTCAGACAGTTTCTTTCAAGACTATCCTTACCGCTCGTGCGGGATTGTTAAAGGTATCCAGTCTCATCTCATTTGCCCGATAAGACTGGCTTCACCCAAGTGTCTCCGGACCCATTTTGATCCATGTGGGACACTCCCAACGCATGAATACAGTTACTGGAAACGTTCTTACTGATGCCTACAAAATTCATTAGTTGTTTTGTGTTTATTCTCTGTTTTGCTGCTTTTTCTTCCGCCACCACCCTCTCAGTCTCCGCCGATGATGGTCAGCAGACACCTCCTCCGCCAGCTCCAGAAACCAGTTCCGTTCATCTAGACCAACCTTCCGACGTCGATCAGATGGTTGGTGCGGCAGGTGTTGGCTGCGGTGGCGAAACCTACGGTGCTTACGACGCCGGATTTGAACAGGCAATTGTCGAGATGGTAAACGACCTGCGTGCCGAGGAAGGATTGCCGCCGCTAAAGCTGATCAATGATCTCACGAATGCTGCCCGCTACCACGCACGAGACATGGCGGAAGATCAGTACTTCAATCATCACACGCATGATTGGGTCGAAGGTGAGCTGATGCAAGCCTGCATTTGGAGCGACCGCATTCGCAATTATTACACCAACTGGGGTGCGTTGGGCGAAAACATCGCCCGGGGGTATACGACTCCGGAGGGTGTCATGGCGGGGTGGATTCGTAGCGAAGGCCATCATGAGAACATGCTGGACGACTATCGCGAGATTGGCATCGGCTACTATCACCTCTATTGGGTACAGAATTTTGGCATGCGGGGTGACGTCTATCCGATTATTATCAACGGCGAGAAGGCCAGCACGGGCGACAGGCAGGTAGCCGTCTATGCCTATGGCGACTGGGAGCAGATCCGCTTCAGAAACGATAACGGTAGCTGGTCGCCATGGCAGGCATTTGCCAATGACAACACCTGGGCGCTGCCTGACGCCAATGGCGTGCACCGGGTCGATGCGCAGCTCAAACGGGGCGACGAGATCGTGACCAGCAGCGACACGATTGAATACGTCAACGCCCAGGCCGCCGAAGATGAAGCGCCGGATATGGATGGCGTGGAGCCGGCAATGTTCCTCCCCCTCGTAACCCGCTAGTCGACAAGAACAAACGATCAAGTACAAAACGGCCGGACGCTCTGCGAGCATCCGGCCGTTCTAATTCTGTCTGGATAGACTGCAGCGCTTAGATCAGCCTACAGCGCCTCGTCGAGTAATTCCTGCACCAGCTGCGGATTGGCCTGGCCATGCGTCGCGCCCATGACTTGGCCCATGAAGAAGCCCTTGAGCCCTGTCTTGCCGCTACGGTACGCCGCGGCCTTGTCCGGATTGGCGTCGATGACTTCCTGCACAACTGCGACGAGGGCATCGCGGTCGGAGATCTGGCTCAGCCCCTTTTCGGCGATGATCGTGCCCGGATTCGCACCACTGACCAACATCTCATCGAGGACGTCTTTGGCAATCTTTGCCGATATGGCGCCGTCATCGACCAGCTTGACGAGTTCGCCCAGCGCAGCGGCTTCGAAAGGCAGTGCAGCAAAGCCTCCGTCGGGCAAGCGCCCCATGAGCGAGTTGATCATGAACTTGCTGACGTCGGCCGGACCGTCGTGCGCGGCAAGGGCGCCCTCGAAGAAGGCGTTGATTTCCTCATCACCGGTTAGGATGTCGGCGTCCAGTTCCGAGAGGGAATAGGCTTCCTGATAGCGCTGGAAAGCCTCAGCCAAGACCGGGTTCTCGGCACGCGCTGCGAATGCGCCCGTCGGACTCGGCCCCTTCGACAACCGCCTCAGGCGTGGTCTTGGTCGTCGCAGAGGGTCGGTCCTCTTGCGCTTTGGGTCCATCGCTCCAGGTATCACGCAGGGCGACGATACGGTTGAAGACCAGCTTCCCCGGCGCAGAGTCGACCAGATCGGTGACGAAGTAGCCCAAGCGCTCGAACTGAAAGCGTTCGCCCGGCTCGGCATCAGCCACGCTGGGCTCGATGTGTGCGTCACGCATGATCTGGATTGAATCGGGGTTGAGGCTATCCAGGAAGGTTTCGTCCTCGCCGACGGCTTCCGGATCCGGCCGGTCAAACAGGCGGTCATATAGGCGAACCTCGGCCGGTAGCGACTCAGTTGCCGAGACCCAGTGAATCGTGCCGGAGACGCGGCGGGAAGAGCCGCTCCCGCCGCTCTGGGTCGCAGGATCATAGGTGCAGCGCAGCTCAACGATCTCGCCCGCGGCATCCTTCACGACTTCATCACAGCGGATGATGTAGCCGTGACGCAGCCGGACTTCACGCCCGGGCGCCAGACGCCGGAAGCCAGCGACGGGCTCTTCCATGAAGTCACTGCGCTCAATGTAGAGCGTCTGCGTGAAGGGCAGCGGCCGCGACCCCTCTTTGGGCACGTCGTGAGGCCAGTAGGAAGCGTCCAGCCACTCGACTTGATCGGCGGGATAGTTGGTCAGCACGACCTTGAGCGGATCGAGCACACAGAGTACGCGTGGGGCGCGGTGGTTGAGATCGTCACGCACATGATATTCGAGCAGTTCAAACTGCACGCGGCTGTTGGTCTTGGCCACGCCCACAGCCTCCGCAAAGTTGCGGATCGCCTCCGGCGTATACCCGCGGCGCCGCATGCCGGCAATGGTTGGCATGCGCGGATCGTCCCAGCCATCCACGTACTCTTGGTCGACCAGTTGCAGCAATTTGCGCTTGCTCATGATAGTGTATTCGAGACTGAGCCGGGCAAACTCATACTGATGGGGTCGAGGATCGAAGCCCAACTGCTCCAGGTACCAGTTGTAGAGCTCACGGTTATTCTCAAATTCAAGCGTGCAGATCGAATGGGTCACGCCCTCAAGGGCATCCGACTGACCGTGGGCCCAGTCGTAGAAGGGATAGATGCACCACTCGTCACCCCGCCGGTAGTGGTGGGCGTGGCGGATGCGGTACATCAGTGGGTCGCGCATCTTCATGTTGGGATGGGCCATGTCGATTTTGGCCCGCAAGACCTTGGAGCCATCCGGGAATTCACCCGCGCGCATGCGCGCCAACAGGTCGAGATTCTCCTCGATGCTGCGGTTGCGGTAGGGGCTGGGCCGGCCAGGCTCGGTAACAGACCCTCTGTAGGTGCGAATCTCGTCGTAGGAGAGGTCATCCACATAGGCCTTGCCCGCCTTGACCAGCTCAACCGCCATGGCGTAGAGCTGCTCGAAATAATCCGAGGCAAAGTAGAGATGATCGCCCCAGTCAAAACCGAGCCAGCGCATTGCATCCTGGATCGACTCGACGTAGTGCATGTCTTCCGTCTCGGGGTTGGTGTCATCAAAGCGCAAGTGCGTGCGCCCGCCAGAGTCTGAGGCCGCGCCAAAGTTGAGGCAGATCGACTTGGCATGACCGATATGGAGATAGCCATTTGGCTCAGGCGGGAAGCGGGTAATGACATTGCCGTCGTAGGCGCCGCGCGCTACGTCCTCGGCTATGATTGTGCGGATGAAGTCGCGACCGCCAGGCTCGCCGGCGCCCAAGGCTTTCTGCTCGTTCTCGTTCGATTTGTCTGCCATGAGTTCCATACTTTCAAGCGTAATCAAATGCGGAAAAATCCAATACTATCCATCATACTTGGGATAGAAGCGGAAACCAAATAAGACGGGGTGCATCCCATTTGGGGCGGTGTACGAACGGAATAGCCGCATTCTCTGTAGCAGCCCCCCAAATGTGGTATGCATCCAATGTAGCGGGTGGATTTGACAGCGATCTACGCAGTTTCTACAATGCCGGGGTATGGAACTGGATGGCCCGATCTCCCAATTATTCCGCAATCACAAAACGAAAATATTATGTCAAATAAAGATCTGCTGCCAAATCGAGACGCCTCTGTTACGCTGCGAGAGATTACGGCTGAAACGCTGGGGTCCATCCTGCGCCTGAACGTGGGCGAGTTGCAACAGCATTTCGTTGCGCCCAACTCCGTCTCCATCGCTGAAGCCCATTTCGAGCCAAAGTCCTGGTTTCGCGCCATCTACGCCGATGAGACCCCCGTCGGTTTTGTGATGCTCTACGTCGACGAAGACGCGGATAATTATTACCTCTGGCGCTACATGATTGACGCACGCTATCAGGGCCTTGGCTATGGCAAGCAGGCAATCGAGCGGCTCATCGACCACGTGCGTACGCTGCCTGGCGCCCGTGAGCTCCGCCTAAGCTACGTCCCAGGCCGAGGCAGCCCCCTGACCTTCTATCGGAAACAAGGCTTTGTGGACACGGGCGAAATCGACCACAGCGAGCTGGTTATGCGCAAAAGGCTGTGAGGATACATTTATGACAATCTCAATCGAATTGCTCGAACAAATTGACGCATGGCAGAGGGCCGGCGAAACAGTTGCGCTGGCTACAGTTGTGAAGATTTACGGCTCTGCTCCCCAACCCTTGGGCGCAAAGATGGCCATCAGCAGCAGCGGTGCCATGAGCGGCTCGGTGAGCGGCGGCTGCGTTGAAGGCGCGGTCGTACAGGAGGCGCTAGACGTACTCGCTGGCGGCTCGCCCCGCCTCATGGAATATGGCATCAGCGATGAATGGGCGACCGGCGTCGGCCTTGCCTGCGGCGGGACCATCGATGTCTTTATTGAACCAGTCGATTGGTAATTTTTATGTCAATCATATATCGGGGCTTGTATGCTGCAGTCAGCGGCGGAAAACCGGCTGTGCTTGTAACTGTGCTTGCCGGGCCGCATCTTGGCGGCAAGTTGCTGGTGCAATCTGATCAGCCGACGGTAGGCAGCTTGGGTGACGCCATGCTCGACAAAGCGGCGCAAGAGCAGGCTCTGCACGCCCTCACTGTCCAACAGAGCGCACGCATTGAGGTCAATAACGAGGACCTCTTCTTTGACGTCTTCCTGCCACCGAAGCGGCTCTTCATTGTCGGCGCCGTCCATACCGCCGTCGCGCTGGTGACCTTCGCCAAGACGCTCGGCTATCGCACGACAGTCCTGGACGCCCGCAGCGCCTTTGCCACGCCGGAGCGCTTTGCCCACGCCGACGGACTAATCGTACAGTGGCCGGCCGACGCGCTCGCCGACCAAGGGTTGGATGAAGCGAGCAGCGTGGTTGTGCTCACCCACGATCCCAAGGTCGACAATCCGGCACTGATGCTGGCGCTAGATAGCCCGGCACGCTATGTCGGCGCGCTGGGTTCACGACGCACGCATGCGTCCCGCTGTGAGGAATTGCGTGGATTGGGCGCTAGCGACGAGCAACTCGCCCGCATCCATGCCCCTATCGGCCTCGACCTGGGCGGGCGACGACCAGAGGAAATTGCCCTGGCGATTATGGCGGAGATTGTCGCAACTGAGCACAATCGTACGTTTTGATTGGCCAGCGGCCTAGCGTGCCACAATCGGCAAAAAGACGCCGCTGATTTCTGCGTTGGGACGAACGATAAACTGGCTGACAATCTCTGGCGTACGGCTCAGAACTTCGGCGGGATTTGTGGCGAGATCAGCCGTGTTGTAGGAGGCGATCCCGTAGGTCGTCACCCGCAGTCGCTGCGAGTCCGGAAGGATGTCAAACTCGGTCCAGCCGAAGGTATGAGTCGAGAGATAATCACCACTGCGCAGACGCGCGTTGACTGCTCCGTCCGCCAGGCCGATCTCAGGATAACCAAATAGCGCCAGAAGCTGATTCAGCTTTGCCTTCACGAAATCGTCTTTGTCGTCAAGCAAGCTATCAGTATCATTGGCGACGGGCAGGCGCTCATAGAGCGCTACCTCCTCCGCCGACAGTAGTCCCAACTGCTCGGCCTTGGCCACAATGGTCGGACCGATCATCCCCGCTGCGGCCACGGACCCGACTGTAATCTCCCATGCGCCGGTCATGATTTGCGGACCGGACAGGCTAAATTCCGTCTGATAGGCTAAATCGTTCACGAGCGTGCCGTGAATGTCTGCGGCAATAAAGACCACATTGCGAATGTCATGCTCGCGGATAAAGGCCAGCAACGTGGCCCGCTCGGCCGCATAGCCTTCGTAACGATCATCTGCGCCACCGATACCGAGGTTCTGGATCGGTTGCGGCAAGGCGATGAACTTCCAGGTAATTCCCTGCTGCTTTGCCCTCAGCAGGTCGCGCTGGAGCGCCGCTAGCTGGGCCTCTCCCAGCAGTGTGCGGCCAGGGGCATAGCTTTCGCTCAAGAAACGAAATACGTCAACTTGATCAGCCAGATTGGGTGAAGAGAGCTGGTTGTCACGAAATGAGCGTGCATCGAGGATAAAGAGCGCAGCGTCTTGACCAAAGGTTCGGTAACGATAGAGACGTCGCTCACCATCCATGCGCCGGTCGCCGCCCATTGCGCCATAGGTTTCTTGCTGGAGCGGATAGTACTCCTGAAAGGCGAGCAGGCCCGCCTCGTAGCGAGCCGTATCGTTGATGAACCCGCTGCTCTCCGGAAAGCGCTCGTCATCTGCCGCAAGCGCGCCGCCGGCAAAGTCATCCACAACTTCGTGATCATCGATCGACGCATAGAAGGCCGTGGAGCGGCGCAGATCGGCCAGGTAGTTGCGATCCAGCCGGGTTGAGTAGACCTCCGCATGCTTGCGGCGGTAGTCGTTCAGGGACTGGGCAACGGCGGGTACAGCCGGCGACCCGATATCAGCATAGACGGTATCCCCGAGATAGACGAAGAAATCCAGATTGCGTGCACTGGCATTCGCCAATGCCTGAAAGGGCAACCAGTCTCCGCGTCCGTCGCCGCTGACGCCAAAACGCAGGCCATGGCGCCCCGTTACTGCCGGCGTGTGGAACTGGCCGCTTAGTTGCTGGCCGGAGTCAGTTGTCACCGTGTACGTGTAGGACGTGCCCGGCGTGAGGTTGTCGACCGGGACCGAGATGGGCCGCAGGGCAGACTCAGCTTGAATCGACGCCAGGCGCGTCCATGTTGCGCCACGCTCGTCTGCCGAAATCTCAAATGTCAGTGTCTCCCCGTCGATCGTTCGCGCCCAGAGCACGGCAGATGTGGCCGTCACGTCGCCGACCGCCACGCCGTTGGGCAACGCGGGCGGCAAGTCCGGTCCTTGGGCTTGGACATCAGAGTGATGGCCAAGCACGAGCAACATGACAGCCACAACTGCTACGCCAACTGCATTCAGCGTTTGTCGAGTCACAATTCTAGCGCCTCACTACCGGTACAAATACTTGGTTTGAAGGACCCTCTTCAGCCATCGGGAGCACCTCAAAGCGGCTGGCCACTTTGGGAACGCGGCTGAGCACTTCATCCGGTTGTTCGGCAAGTTCGCGGTCCGAATAAGGCGCAATTCCCCAGGTCGTGACGCTGAGCGTCTGCGTCACCCGGTCAATCCGAAACTCGGTCCAGCCATAGGTTTGGGTAGCAAGATAATCCCCGCGCAGCAGTTGGGCGTCGACCACTCCCTCCGTCAAGCCGATCGGAGGATAGTTCCGTTCTGCCAGCAGGTCGTTGAGCAATGCCTTCACAAAGTCATCTTTGTCATCCACTTCATCATCGGCATCGTTGCGGACGGGCAGGGATTGGTAGAAGTCCCATTCCTCCTGGGTGACCCAACCATCCTGAGTGCCCTGCACGACGATGCCGGGGCCCACTGGCCCCGATGCAGCCACGGAGCCGACAGACACTTCCCAGGCCGTGGTGAGCGTCGGGGCGTCATCGGGGTCAAGCCGGTAGCTAAGGTTGTTGACCAGGGTCCCGTGAATATCAGCGGCCACAAAGACGACATTCTGAATCTCATTTTCGTGGATAAAAGCCAGTAGATCCGCCCGTTCCGCAGCAAACCCCTCATAGCGATCCTGGACGCTGCCGATCAGAAGCTGCTGGATGGGCTGGGGAATGGCGACAATCTTCCAGGTGATGCCCATCAGCTTGGCGGCGAGCAAGTCCTGCTTCAGTCGCGCCAATTGCGCATCTCCCAACAGCGTGCGATCACGCGTGTAGCTCTCCTCGAGAAAGCGAGTCACGTCAGCCGGACTGGTCAGGTCTGGCCGCGCAATCGGCGCATCGCGAAAGGAGCGACCATCAAGGATGAAGAGCGCCGCGTCGTTTCCAAAGGTCCGCATCCGGTAGAGGCAGAGTTCATCATCCATTCGGCCGTCGCCGCCTACGCGGCCATAGTATTCGGTTGCGAGTGGGTAATATTCCTGAAAAGCCTGCACGCCATTTTCATAACGCTGCGTGTCATTCACGAAACCAATCGATTCAGGAACGCGGTAATGGTTGCTGCAGCCTGCGCGCCGCCGGCGAAATCATTAAAGATATCGTGATCATCAATCGTGGCGAAAATCGCTGTGGACCAACGAAGCTCGACTAACGTATTGCGGCCCAGACGCGTCGAATGGACTTCCGCGTGCTTCAGGCGAAACTCTTCGAGTGAATAGGCCGCGTCCTGCTACCGCCGGCGAGGGGATGTCGGCGTAGACTGTATCACCCAGATAGACAAAGAAGTCCAGGTTGCGATCAGGTGCGTTGGCAAGCGCCTGGAATGGCAGCCAATCGCCCCGGCCATCACCACTGATGCCAAAGCGGAGGGTCCGGTGACCGTCCAGGGCCGGCGTTTTGAACTCACCGTTCATCCGGTCGCCGGCGCTGGTTATCGCGGTGTAGCTATAAGTCGTACCGGGCCGTAATCCATCGACCACAACGGTCACCGGCCGGCTGGCTTTGATCGCAGAGACGCTGGACGTGACGGGATCCGTTCTTGATGATTCGATCGTGAAGTCCACCGGGCCCAGCGCTGTGCTGCGCGCCCACAGGACGACAGAGGTCGGCGTTACGTCGCCCGCGGCAATGCCGTTGGGCAAAGAGGGCGGCAATTCCACCTCTTGCGCTGCTGCGCGTCCGACGCCACCCGCAACGGAAAGCAATGCAGCCAGCAGAAGCGCAGCCGCACATGTGGTTGCACGCCTTCGCTTTACAAGTGAATCCCGCCAGAAATCCTTAGATAGTTCGAACCAGAGGTAGATTTGCCGGATTTCTGTCGTGGTATTCACGCCGATCTGTACTAGTCTACTGCCCAATGCCATGCATCACTTCCTTGTCAGCCGAAGCTATATCCTGCGGCTTCCAGGGCCAGTTAACGCACTGTGCAACTTCGGGAAAGAGCACGATATCAGCCCTGCCCTTCATGGCCAGCGTGATCACGTCATGATCGACGAGATATTGCTTGGCCACGGCCAGCGTTTGGCCCGAAACACTCACATCATCGACCAACAGAATTCGCTGGGGACGCTTCGGCAGAGTGATCTCGCCAAGGATGACGGGATGATCATGCCGAGGCGCATTGTCCTCGGCACGGAAATTGATCGGCAAGAGTGCCAGCGGTCGTTCAAGTTGGAAGGCCACCAAAGCGGCCGGGACAACACCGCCAGTGGCGATGCCGACAACGTAATCGACGTCGGGCAGATCAGCCTGCTTGAGCCGCTGAGCAATCGTGGGCAGGCTAAGGGTTACTTTGTCATTCATCGTATTGTTGGTTGTCACTCTCTAGCAAAAACTTGAATACATAGCCGGGATTTCTACACCTCAGCCTCTTATCTAGCCGGCGCGTGCCTTCATCCATTGGGCGCCCAGACCGATCAGCGCCAACGCCAGCAGGCCGGGCAGCGCCAGAATCACGCCATTGGCATAGCCGGTCAGCGACAGCATCGCCGGACCGATCGGCAGAAGACTGAAGACAAGCCAAACCAGTGCTTTGCCCAGCAGATAGGCGACAGGACCAATCCACCAAAGCTGCGTTCGTCCCCGACTGAGGAGGACAGCGATCACGCTGAAGGCGACCAACTCCGCGGTGAGCAAAGCGACCATCTCTGGAGCCGGCATGCCGGTGAGCCAGTGATTGATGATCGGTGCTGCCAGGCTTGCGGCCACCGCCACCCACCCGTCGAGGAGGAGTACGGCCAGCAAGGGTGCATAAAAGATTGGCAGCAAACGAGCGCCGAGCGCTGCACCGCCCGCACTGGGCAGCAGGTGGATCAGCATCGGCAGCACGATCATAGCGGCGACGGTTACCAGGGCGGCGGGAACGCGGAGGAGAGGCTGGCGTTCAAGCGACAGAGATTGAGCCATGGGAAAATTCCTTCTGTTTGATGACCACCGATTCCATGAGAATCGAGGCAAATAGACATGGCAGGCGCAATTGCCCGCCATTGATCACGGTAAGAGAATCGGCGCCAGTTGCGGCATAACGGATGGTTCCGCCCAGCAGTCACATATTATGCGTCGGCACGCACGCTTCGCATGGTGCGGCTTTGTCCTGTCGCTGCCACCAATTCCAAGAATTCCTGAGCAAACTCATCCACCGAAGCCCAGTCTGTATATTCATAGTCCCGCGACGCATCGGCATCACCAGCTGCGTCGCGATTGATGCGCTGCATGAAGAAGCGCTTGAGCATGCCGTACTGCGTGTAGGGTAGTGCGCCGGCAAAAACCGCCACCCGATCTGCCTGCCACCCTGTTTCACCCTCAAACTCGCGCATATAGTTAGCAACCTGTTCCCGATCTTCAGCCGCATCGCTTTTTGCCGTCAGGCAGACCGTGAAGAACGCCGATGGCAGGCTGCCCAGTTCCTCGCGGAAGAGTTGAACAAAATCGGCTACGTAGCGCTGATGCCGGCCCATGTGAATCGATGCGCCGATCATTGCGGCGTCGTACCCTTGCAAAACAAAGTCTCGGGATACGATCCGGCAATTCATCAAATCGACATCTATATTTTGGCGACGCAACCCGTCGGCGATTCGTTCAGCGATTTTGGCCGTTTGCCCCTCTTCCGAGCCATAAGCAAGCAAGACCCGCGTCATGGTTTACCCTTTCTCTGGATAGCCCCTCACTACACTGCCAGCACGTCGGCCAACACCGTCATGCCCCGCTCGACCAGAGCAAGATCGGCCTGGCTGCCCATGTGGCCGATGCGAAACACTCGCCCGGCCAGAGGGCCATAGTTGCCGCCCACCGCCATGCCTCGTGCACGCAGGGCGGCATCAAGGTCGGACCAGGTCCAATCATCAGGCACATATGCTGCTGTAACGGTCGGCGCGCAGATTTCTTCGCGGCGCGGGAAGAGTGCCACCCCCATGGCCTGCAGACGCTGCCGGCAGAGGGCGGCTGCGTTGACATGACGCTGATAGACTGCCTCCAGTCCTTCGGCAAAGAGCATATCAAGGGCTGTGTGCAGACCGGCAAGGGCATGCCAGTTATGTGTATAGGGAAAGTAACGACCTCCCAACGCACTGCGCCACGGCTTCAGCGCGTCATAGCCGGCGTAGCCCGTTGCTTCTACAGCGGCCCACGCCCGCTCGCTCACCGAAATCATGGAGAGATCAGGCATGAGGCTCAAGACCTTCTGGCTGCCCAGCAGTCCTAGGTCGATCTTCCATTCGTCGACCAGCACCGGCGTGCCACCACCGGAGGCGACAAAATCGACATAGAACAATGCCCCCACTTCCGCAGAAATTGCGCCCAACTCGGCCAACGGGTTGAGGGTGCCAGAGGGCGTTTCGCAATGCACGGCGGTGATGAGCTTGGGCTGAAAACGGAGCGCAGCCGCCCGGACGACAGCAGGGTCGGCCACGTCGTCATTGCCAAAATCGAGCGTCTCGACCTCAGCCCCGCACGTACGCGCCATCTCACCGATGCCCGCTCCGAACAGTCCAGTGGAAACGGCCAGCACGCGGTCACCGGGTTCCAGCACGCTCTTGAGCGCACCCCAGAGCGCCAGCATCCCCTCGCCGCTCTGGATCGTCACGGCGTTCTCCGTGGCGAGCAGTCGCTGTAGGTCTCCCTCGCACGCGGCATAAAGTCGAAAAAACTCTTCTTCCAGGTCGGCGCTGGCGTAGTCGACACCATAGGCTGCCAGCACCGCCGGCGGGATTGAGACCGGGCCTGGGACGAGCGGAATCGAATAGCGCTCCATCCTGCCTCCTTGACAATTGCGGGGGGATGACGTAAGACTGATCCGGCATATCCAATCCGCCGGGAAACCACTATGACACCCTTCATTCTACCCGCCATCCAGAGCCCAACCAAACTCTTTCTCACCGGAATTTTCGGTACCGGCAAGACGACCCTGGCCATTGAACGTATTCGCTGGCTGATCGGCCAGGAGCGTGTGCGCGGCGACGATATCATCGTGATTGTTCCCCAGCGCAGCCTGGCACAGCCCTACTACGCGGCACTGCGGACGCCTGCCATGCCGCCGGGTCCGGCACCTATCGTGACCACCGTCGCCAGCCTGGTCCGCAACTCGGTAGAACTCTACTGGCCCATCATCAGCGCCGAAGCGGGGTTTGCCCGTGCCGGCCAGGAGCCGACCTTTCTCACGTTGGAGACAAGCCAGTATCACATGGCTCGTTTTGTCGACATGGCGATCGGTCAAGGTGACTTTGACGGCATCCGCGTTGAGCGCAACCGCGTGATCAGCCAGGTGCTTGATAACCTCAACAAGGCGGCGCTCAATCGTTTCAGCATCGACCAGGCCTACGCGCGCCTCGAGTTAGCCGTCCCGACAGGAGAACAGCGCACGGGTCGGCTCAACGCCCTGCGCGCGGCGCAACGCATCAGTCACGAATTTCGTGCACTCTGCCTGGCAGAATCGCTGCTCGATTTCAGTCTCCAGGTCAAGTTGTTCAACGAACAGGTCATGGGCAATCCCTGGAGCAGGACCCACCTCTTTCGCAGCCATAGCCACTTGGTCTTTGACAACTTTGAGGAAGACACCCGCACCGCCCATGATTTGGTCGAGCAGTGGCTGCCGGAGTTAGAAAGCGCATTGATTCTGCTCGACGAAGATGGCGGCTATCGCATCTTCCTGGGCGCGGATCCTACCGGAGCGGAAGCCATGCGTCACGCGTGGAGCGCAGAAGATCCTGCCAGCGTCGCTGCGCTTGACAAGAGCTACGTCATGACGCCGACGGTACGCCGCCTTCACGATCTGCTCGATTGGGAGACGACGTGCGGGCAGCGCCCGCCGACTCCGCCCGCTTCAACCACGCAAGACGAAGAAGGTCAGCCAGTCGATCCGCTGGAGGCGCTCATTCTGCCACGGCAGGAGTTTCGCTTCTATCCGCAGATGATCGACTGGGTGGTTCAGGAGACGGCACGACTGATTCACGATGAGGGCGTTGCGCCAGGCGAAATTGCGCTCTTGGCCCCCTTTGTCAGCGACGCGCTCCGCTTTAGTCTGGAGACCGGGCTGGCGCGTCACGACGTGGCCCTCACAACCCATCGACCGAGCCGCGCGTTGGAGGATGAACCAGCCGCGCGGGCGCTGATCACCCTGGCCACGCTGGCCCATCCCGAATGGGGCATCCGGCCTGCCGAGCCGGACGTTACCGCCGCGCTGACGCTCAGCATCGAAGCGCTTGACCCCGTGCGCGGCCATCTACTCAGCCGGGTCCTCTATCCGCCCCGGCGACGCACCATCGAGCTCGGTTCATTTCGCGAGTTGGAAACGGCCATGCAGGAGCGCATCACGTTCCGCGCCGGCGAAGCATACGACGGGCTGCGCAATTGGATCTACGCCTATCGAGCCGACGCTGAGATTGCACCACTGGACCAGTTCTTTGCGCGCCTATTTGGCGAAGTGCTGAGCCAGCCGGGCTATGGCCTGCACGCCAGCGTGACGGGCGCACGCGTAGCCAAGCAACTGGTCGAATCGGCGCGCAAGTTTCGCTGGTCGCTGAGCGACAGCCAGCCAGGCAGTGACGATGGCAGTGACGATGGCAGTAACGATGGCAGTGCCAATAGCAGTGGCGGACTTGGGCGCGAGTATGTGCGTCTCTTCGAGGGCGGTGCGTTGAGCGCCCTTTACCTGCCCGGTTGGCAAGCGCCGGACGATGCGGTCTTCTTGGCGCCTGCCTACACGTTTCTCATGCGCAACCGGGCAGCACGTATTCAATTCTGGCTCGACGTAGGCTCGTCCGGCTGGTGGGAGCGTCTCTATCAGCCCCTTACCCATCCGTACGTCTTGACGCCCCACTGGTCCAGCCAGGAAGTATGGAGCGACCTGCACGAGTTTCAGACGCGTCAGGACGCAATGCGCCGCCTGTTGCTTGGTCTGGTGCGCCGCACGGGCGAACGAATCTATGTGGGCATGAGCAGCTACAGCGAAAGTGGCTTCGAGCAGCAGGGTCCACTGCTCAACCTCATCAACCGCCTGTTGGCCAAGCATCGGCAATAGCGGATTGCCCTGGCTCGCCGCCCCCTCAACCCCGCCCGCTTAGCGAGCACGCCCCGTGCGAACGGGTTGTGGGAACGCCTGATCCTCGGTCGTGCGGCAGCGTAAACAGAATCAGCTTTCGGGATGGCGACCGCACGTGGGCGTGCGGACTGACCGAGGGACCGAGGGGGCCACGGCCTAATCTTCCCACGCCCGCACGCTGTGCCAAACAAAAATAGGGCGGAAACGGTTTCTGACACCGCTTCCGCCCTAAATATTTATCGGACTGCATGCTATCCCGCCAGCTGACGGGCCTGTTCGATCAACTCACTCTTGATCACTCGCTCAACCGACCAGCCGATGACATCGGCAACCTGCTGAGGCGACATGGCGGCTAGTTGAGCAAACGTTCGCACGCCGGCAGCGTTCAGCCGCTTCTCAAATACCGGGCCGATTCCAGCAATCGCAGTCAGATCATCCCGACCGGTGGCTGGCGGAACTTCAGTTGTCTCCGCAAGCGAAGCTGGTGCAGGATCGGATACGATCACCGCATCCTCCACGTCGACCGACGGTTCAGAAGCAGGCTGCTCGAGCGTAGACCCTTCAGGCGTACCGCCATCTGGTCTCGTTGGCGGCAGCAGAATCGGCTCACCTGCCCGCCAGCGATTGAGCCACGGCAGCAGGAACGCGCCTGTGCCCATCGCCCCCAACACAAACATGATCAGCCAGACAATGAAGCGCAAGCAGCCGCCCATCGCCCAGAAGGGCGCCAGCACGCCGATTAGCACGGCAGCCCCCAGACCGACCACAATGGCCGGCTGCAGGTTGAGGCCGAAAAGACGGGAGACATACCGCCCGACGACCTGCGAGATGCCCGTCCAACCGATCAGATTGATACCGATGAGTGTGAGCAGCGGAATCGGCCAGAGGCAAATGGTGATGACGAGTACCAACGTAAGCAACGCTAGACCAATATTGACCATGAAACCGACGACGAAGCTCAGTGCCGCCTGCGTTCGTACGTTGCGTTCGATCTCATCGACCCAAGATGGTCGAATCGCGGCGATCCCTGTTGTAAAGAGGCCAACGACCACCATAAAGATCAAGGCAGAAAAGAGACGTCCAACAAAGCGGCCGATGCTGCCAAAAAAGCCAAGACCGTTGCGGCCGGCATCGCGATCCGTGTCGGAAGCGAGCTGATCGGGCTGGATGGCCAGAGATGGAACAGCACCGGGCAACTTCAAACTCGGTCCTTGTACGACATTCCCACCTACATAAGCGCCGTCATCACGCTCAATATCCCCGCTCAGGACACTGATGTCACCGGCAACATAGGCCGTATCCTTCAACTCAATATCGCCGCTCCACGACGAGATATTCCCATCGACGCGGCCTTCCAGCTCGATATCGCCGCTGAATGCAGAAACATCGCCGGCAACTTCGCCGCCTTCCTGAATCTTGATATCGCCGCTGTAGACGACCAGGTTGCCAAGAATCTGCCCGCCTTCACGGACTTCAACGTCGCCGTCGTAGACGACCACATCGCCTTCGTAGATATCGCCTTCCTCAATTTTCAGGTCGTCGTTGAGGATCTGTGCGTTGGGCGCAAAGGCCTGGGATGCGGGCGGATCTTCGGCCGCGCTTGCAGACCAAGAGGGCGCGAACACGGCCAGGATGGAGATAGCGGCAACCACGGCAAAGGCCAGAATCCAGCGTCTATTTCGAATAAGTGTGTTACGCATATGAACCCTCATGCATCCCTGATTGGTGATGCATCACGCAGAGCGCGTGTAGATTGGCGTGGCCGACTCATAGACACGCGTGCTGCGATGCAGGAAGACGACCCACCCCGCCAGCATGGCGGCTGCGGTCAGTCCATAGCCGACCAGCAAGATACGGGCCTGGTCAGTCGCCAACAGCGCATCCACGGTTGTTACCGTCGCCGACCACCAGTTGTCGATCGTGGCCGTAGATCGGGCCAGGAAATGAACGAGTTGGCTTAGCCATCCCGCCTGATTGAACATGACAAACGCGCCAAACGAAACCGCGCCGGCCATGAGGCCCACCCACAACGCGAGCACGACGACGCCAAGCCCCAGCCCCCACAGCAGGCGTCGCTGGCGTTCACGTTGGAGAATGCGCAACTCCACGTCGGCCGCAAAGCCTGCAGGCGGCATGGCAGATGGCGTTGCCCGGAAAGTCGCATCGACCTCCTGCCAATCCCGCCACTGTTCAGCCAGTGGCGGATAACGCTGCAGATACGTATCGAAGCGCGCGCGATCCTCTTCATCCAGCATGTCATCGAGCGCCAGCGACATGAGCATGAAGAACTCGCCCTCCACTTCCGGCGGCAGTTGAGACTGGGTTGTTGGCTGATTCGTGAAATCGTTCATCATCATGATCAAGCTCTGCCTTATCAAATTCCTGCCAGCGCGGTGCGCAATAGCGGTGGCTCATTGCCGCGCAGGGTCGCCTGCTGGGGCGTCGCCTGACGTCGGCTTCCGGAGGAGGGCGGAATGGTCGCCGCTTCTTGTTGCTGATAGAGATCGGCAACCTGCTTGCGTCCTCGAAACAGACGGCTCTTCACAGCCGAGACGGTGATATCCATGGTTTGGGCGATCTCGTCATAGCTGTAACCTTCCCAGTAGCGCAGTATGATCGGCGTACGGTAGTCCGGCTCGAGTTGTTCGAGCAGGGCCTGTACCTCGCGATTTCGCTCCATGGTCATGGCAACCGGCTCTGGCTGGGGCATATCGCCCTCTAGATTTTGCAAAACCGGGTTGTCATCGATCGACACAAAGGTCGCACGGCGCTTGCGCAGGCGATCAATGCAGTGGTGATTCGCAATCGAAAAGAGCCACGTACTGAATTTCTTGCTCGGATCGTACTGGTTCAGGCGCGAATAGGCGCGCATGAAGGCCTCCTGGGCAGCATCCTCTGCTTCCTGTGGGTTACCCAGCATTCGATAGGTGAGATTGTAGACAGGCCGCTGATAGGCTTCAACTAAACGCCCAAAGGCGGCTTTGTCGCCGGCCCGGGCCTCGTCAACCCACACTTGTTCCTGCTCGTTCATCGTACACAGACCTTACTTGTTGGCCACTGATATTGCGCTGACAAACCATCTCGGCACACCATTTGGGCGCCATTGATTATTACTACGCAAGTCTACCGGAAAAGTTTCAGACTAAGCAAAATTGATCACTTTCCTGCCAGGGCGGTGGCGGGATGCCGCGCAGGGCAACTTCTTCCCGCCCTATTCATAACGGCCGACAAGGGCCTGCCCTGCAAATAGGCTATTTTCATCCCCCGTGGCGGGCAACCGCCCATGGGGAACTAATATGGAAAGAAGATCGGAATCGACAGCAAGGCGACGATCAACACAAGAATCTGCAGCGGAAGGCCAACGATCGCGTAATCCGTGAAGCGATAGCCGCCTGGCACCATGACCAACGTGTTGACGGGTGATGAAATCGGCGTGGAGAATGCCGTCGACGCAGCAATGGCGACCATCATCAAGAGGGGATAGGGTGACAGCCCCAGTGCAATCGCCGTGGTCGCGGCAATCGGCGCCAGAATCACGGTTGTGGCCGTGTTGGAAATGAACTGGCTGAAGAAGGCCGTAATGAGAAAGAGGCCGGCCATGATCGCGGTGGGTCCATAGATGCCCACGTTGTTTACCAGCAGATCGGCGACATACTGGACGCCGCCCGTCTTTTCCAACGCTGTGGCCATGGGCAACATCGCGGCAATCAGAATCACGCTTTCCCAGTTGATGCTGCGATAGACATCCTCCACCCGAATACAGCCGGTGAGCACCATGGCCACGGCCGCCAGCAATACCGCGGTCACCGTCGGGACAATCTTAAGGGCCATAAAGAGCAACATAATGACGACGATCGAGATGGCAACGATCGCGTTGCGGCGCGTATAGAGCTGCTGCGTCATCTCCTGGGGCATGTCGAGGACGATGACAAAGGAGCGATCTTGCGAGAGCGCTTCAATATCAGCCCATGTGCCCTCCACCAGCAGTACGTCACCAAAACGCAACGGCGTGGTCGCAACATCGGTATGGATCGGCTCACCCCGTCGCATGATGGCCAGCACATTCAGATTGTAGCGGTTGCGAAAGCGCAACTCCTCTACCGTTTTGCCGACCATGTTCGACCACGCGCGGATGACGACTTCAGCCATGCCCAGCTCACGCGAAATGAGGTGTGAATCTTCGCCATTTGAGGGACGAATGCCCAGATCCATTTCGCGGCAAAGACGGGCGATGCAGTCAGGCGTCCCCTTGACGTGCAAAATGTCGTGAGCCTCCAATACGGTGTTGGCCGTCGCTGGTTGCATGGGACCGGGCTCCGCTGCATCGTCGGGCCAGGACTGCAGCTCGATCACCTCGACGTCAAAATCTGCGCCGATGTTGGTTTCAGCAATCGTTTTGTCGACCATGGGCGATGCCCGCCGCACGCGCAGGCGAAAAAGATTTTCACTCAATTCGTAGGTCGCGGCGATCTCTGCCAGCGTGGGGCCGTCGCTCATGCTCTGGTTGGGGCCGACCTTGCGGCGTGCACGGCGGCCCAACAGGCGACTGCCCACAACCACCATGTAGATGATGCCCACGACCAGAATGATGCTGCCAATTGGCGTGAAGTCGAAGAAGGTAAAGGGTTCCAGCCCCATATCAACAAGTTGATTGGCGACAACCAGATTGGGCGGCGTACCAATTAGCGTAAGCATCCCGCCAATCAGCGAGCCAAAGGCCAGCGGCATGAGCAGCTTGGCGGGCGAAATCTTGGCATCGCGAGCCAGGCTGAGCACCACGGGCAGCAGCACCGCAACCGCGCCGGTTGAGCTCATAAACGCGGAGAGGATCGCCACCAGGAGCATGACGAGGATAAGAATCCGCGTTTCGCTGGTGCCGCCGGCCTTGGCCAGAAATCGACCCATGGCGCTGGCAACGCCCGTATAGTAGATGCCGGCGCCGACTACGAAGAGGCCGGCGATGATGATCACAATCGGGTCGGAAAAGCCGGACAACGCCTCTTCGACCGTGACTATACCAGTTAGTAGCAGCGCGAGGAGCGAGAGGAGCGCCACGATATCCAGGCGGATCCGGTCAATGACAAAGAGGAAGATGGTGACCCCGAGGATGAGAAAGGTCAAAATCATGTCATTCATGGCAAATCATTGTCTGCTTTCTACGCTGTTGGGCGGGCTGCCAATGCTGGACTTAGGCTGCTGAATCAGCCGAATTGCCGTCCTTGTCGGCAAGCGCCAGAAAAAGGATTTCGGAGACGCATCTCATCAAAGATGCACCAATAGACAAGCATACTGCACATGCACCGTACATACAAAAACGCGTTTTTGAGCCGCATTGACAGATCCTCTCCTTCGCTCCTATACTGCCCTACTTATGGCAAACTCTATCCCGCCGGCGAATCCGCAACCGCTCTCGACCGGCAACGTCTCACTCTTCAGCGTGCTACTGCTGGTAGACAGCCTTCATTTCGTCTTCGCTCGAGCCCTCCTGCCGCACATTTCCCCTCTGGTCTCGGCCATGTACGTAATCGGCATCGCAACCGTCCAGGTCGGCGTTTACGGTGCGGTGCGCCGAGCGGTGGACTGGCGCACGGCCCGTCACCACCTGCCCTTTTTTCTAAGCATCGGCTTCTTGGTTGGCGCCAGCACAGTGATGAACTATGTTTCGGTTGCGTTTATCGATGCCGGGACCGCTTCCATGTTGGGCAAGATGACAACGCTCTGGACGATGCTCTTTGGCATCATTTGGCTACGCGAAAGTCTCACCCGGCGCCAGCTGGCCGGCGCGGCGCTGGCCCTGACCGGCGTCTTTGTCATTACCTTTCAGCCCGCCGATTACCTGCGCCTGGGGTCATTGCTGATTGTCGGCTCCACCTTCATGTATGCGCTCCATGCCGCCATTGTCAAACGCTACGGCGGTGACATGGATTTTATGTCGTTCTTTTTCTATCGCCTGCTCTTCACCACAGCCTTTCTGTTCCTTTTTGCCGTGGGCAGCCGCTCCCTGGCATGGCCCACGCCTACGGCCTGGCTCATCTTGCTCATCGCCGGTACCGTGGACGTTACGATCAGTCGCGGGCTCTACTACACGGCCCTGCGCCGCCTGCCGATTACGCTCTTCGCCATTATCCTGACCCTGAGTCCCGTGATTGCCATCGGTTGGTCCCTGTTGCTCTTTGACACCTTTCCAAGTCCTCAACAACTGCTCGGCGGTATGACGGTCCTGGCAGGCGTGCTTTTGGCGACCTTCCCGCAGCAACGGACAAGGCGCAAATAGCCTGCAGGCTTGCACAGAACGGCAAGATAGGCGACACTGCTACCCATGAATTGGCAACCGGATGCTCGTCCACTGCGTGCGCTGATCGCAGCCATGTTGGACGAGGTAGATACCGTCTATGTGGCCGGCGGCGTCGTACGCGATACGCTGCTGGGTCGCAAACTGAAACTGACCGACCTGGACCTCGTCGTAGCTGATGAGGCGCTGCCCGTAGCGCGACGTGTCGCCGATCGCCTGGGCTGGTCTTTTTATGCGCTCGACGAAGGGCGAGATGTAGGTCGCGTCATCTTCAGCGCCAACCACGGCGAACCCTACGTCTGTGATATTGCGCGCATGCGCGGCGCCACCATTGAGGAAGATCTGCTTGCGCGCGACTTTACAATCAATGCCATGGCCATGGCCATTGTCAAACCGGGCAAGGCCGAACTGATCGACGTCACGGGCGGCGAGGCCGATTTGGCCGCGCGCGTACTGCGCCGGGCCGGGCCGACGAGTCTCGCGGATGATCCCCTGCGTCTCCTGCGCGCCGTGCGCTTTGTCGTTGACTTCGATCTCACCATCGAAGCGGCGACGGCTGAGCAGATCAAGCGCATGGCCGCAACCATCAAGCTCGCCACGCCCGAGCGGCAGCGCGATGAGCTCTGGAAGACGCTGAGCGGCGCTGACCCGGAGCAGGCGATCGTCACCATGCAGACGCTGGGCTTGCTTGGCCACCTGCTGCCGGAGGTTGACGGAACAGTGGACGTGGCCCAGTCGTTCCCCCACTATACTGACGTTTACAACCATACCTTGCTGGTTGTGCGCAACGCCGCGCTGATCCGCGATTGGATTTGCGCCGAGAGCGTGGATGATCCGCCCACCAGCATGTGGCAGGCGACGCTCCTGCCGTGGCGCAATGAACTACGACATCAATTCCTGAAACCGCTCTCAAGCGGGCGCCGCCACGTCGACTGGCTGATCTGGCACGCGCTCTTTCACGATGTGGGCAAGCCGGAAACGCGCAGCATCGAACTCGATCCCGACGGCAGCACGCGCTATCATTTCTACGGGCACGAAGAGGCGGGTGCAGAGATGACGGCCAAGCGACTGGACGCGTTGCGTTTTGGGCGCAACGAGATTGCGCTGGCGCAAACGGTTGTGGATGCCCACATGCGCCCCCATCATCTGGACGCCAGCTTCACGCATGAAGGAGTCAGCCGGCGTGCGATCTATCGCTTCTTCCGTGATGTGCGGTGCACCCAAGTGGAGGATCCTGCAGGCGTTGATACGTTGCTGGTGGCCCTTGCCGACTATCAGGCGATCCACGAAGCCGCGGTGCCGCCCCGGTGGGACGAATACCTTGAGCACGTCGGGCAGATGCTGGCCTACGCCTATGCCGATGACGGGCTGCAGCAGACCCGCTACGCCCCGCTGATTGACGGCCATGTCCTGATTTCGGAGCTGGAACTGATGCCGGGCCCAGAGATTGGCGTGCTGCTGGAGGCCGTAGCAGAGGCGCAGGCCGCGGGCGACATTACGACAGAGGCTGAGGCAGTGGCCCTGGCCAAGAGCAAGTTGGCAAGAGAGTCATGACGGACCAATCGGTCTGCCCTTTTCTGGGCGCCCTGGATGCGGATCGCAATCGCGACACCCACATCGACTATCCGAGCTTCGAAAATCGCTGCTGGGCCATGAGTGGCAGCGATGATGCGCGCGACATGCTCATGCTCACCGACCAGGCGACCTATTGCCTGGGCGGCAGTCATCGTCTCTGCCCTCGCTATATCGCGGCTCGCGGCGCGACCACGGCGACAGGCGCGGCTGGCGTAGCGGCCGCGTCTGCGTCTGCGGTTCGTGATCCCAAGGCCGACTTCTCTTCAGACTGGCTTAACTCAGATCTCGACGAGATTGAGCAAGAACTCAATGCGATGGATGAGGGCGCGTCGCAGCAGCGCGCGGTGTGGAGTTGGCTGGCAGCGGCGGCCCTCTTCTTGATGGTAGTGGCTGCCGGCAGCCTGCTCGCGCTTTATGCCGGCTGGACCTATGTGCGCGGGATTCAGACCGCTGATGGCGGATCGCTGGAAACGTTGGCCGCCACACAGCTAACCGAACAGCCCCTCTTCTTAGTCATGACCGCAACCGTGCCGCCTGCTGAGACCGCCACGCCTACACCCGGCGCCGTGATGGTCGCGCCGCCGGCGACCTCTGCTCCCACTTTCCCGCCAGCCGTAACTGCCACCGCGCTGCCAGGTGGCAACGCAGGTGCGCCTGATCCCAATAACCCCAATAACAACGTCATCATTGTCGATCCCGACGTGCCCAAAGAAGCGCCCACAATTGTCCAAATCCCCGCTACGGCCACGCCCGTCTTCGACCTGGGCCAGCCGGTGCCTGAGGTCCCGACGCGACGCCCGACCCCCGATTTTGAGATTCCAACCAGCACGCCGGCCCCCGTCGAACCGCCGCCAACGGCCACGCCTCAACCGATCTATGGACCGCCGGTCGTCGTATTCAAGGCCGACACGCAAGAGCTACAGCGCGACGAGTGCACGATCGTGCGCTGGGCAGTGCAGAATGTGCGTGAAGTCTACTATGAAGGGATTGGTGTGCCCGGCGACGGCGAGCGCGAGGAGTGCATGTATAAAGAGGACGAGGTCTTCACGCTGATGGTCGTCTTGCCCAATGGCGAGTCGGAGATCCACACGGTCGCTGTCACCTACGTGCCGCCGACTCCGACCGCTACCTACACGTCCACAGTAACGCCCACACCCTACTTCACGCCGACATGGACGCCTGCACCACCGCCCGGCACGCCCACCCCTGTTCTCACCTTTGGCGTCACCATCGGCGCAGAAGGCTCCACCCAGCAGACGTGCGCTCGCGGCGAGGTTTGCAGTACGACGCTGGCCGTAACCAATCTGGGCTCGGCCAACGACAGCCTGGCCGTCATCATCGAGAGCGGTGACACGTGGTCGCCTCAGATCTGCCGCATGGATGGCGTCTGCTCGAACAACATGGTCGTGGTCAACAACGTGGGCCCGGGCAACACAGGTTATGTCAACTTCAGATTGAATGTTCCCGGTGACGCCCAAACGCAGAGCGTAAACTATTCATTTGTGGGCGCGAGCGGCAACACTAATAACGCAGTGCGTTCCGATCCGGTCACGGTGACCATAAACGTTCCTTAGCGCCGGACACATGCTCAGTCACTGCGCCCACCACAACTTATAAGCTTCGATTCTATGTCAATACTATTTGTTGCGGCCGTCATCGCCCTTCTGATCGCTATCAATGGCTTCTACGTTCTCTCCGAGTTCTCGGCCGTCTCCGCACGCAGACCGCGCCTGGCGCAAATGGCCGAGGAGGGCAATTTGGTGGCCGGCCAGATGTTGGCCATGTTGCAGGATCCGGCCAAACTCGACCGCTACGTGGCCGCGTGTCAGCTGGGCATCACTGTCTCCAGCCTCGTGGTCGGCTTCTATGGCCAGGCGCAAATCATCGGCCTGATCGAACCGTGGCTTGATCTGCTCGATCCCGCGACGCGCCTGGCTGTCCAGTCGGTATTGGCGCTGATCGTGCTTGCGGTACTGACGGTCTTTCAGGTTGTGCTCGGCGAGCTGGTGCCCAAAAATATTGGCGTTCAATATCCGGAAAAGATGACGATATTGACGGCGCGACCCATGCGCTGGTCAATCTTTTTGTTCCGTCCGTTGATCTTTATCTTCAATGGGAGCGGTCAGTTAATCCTCCGCCTGATTGGTTCCTCGTCAGCTGGCGAGCATGTTCACGTCCACTCGCCCGAAGAGATCCTCATGTTGGTCGAAGAAAGCTCAGCCGGCGGGCTGCTCGACGCCGAAGAGCGGCGTCTGCTCGTCAACACGCTCCAATTGCGCGACTTGACGGCCGGCCAAGTCATGTTGCCGCGCAACCGCATGCTGGCGGCTCCGGCCGATCTAAGCTGTCACGAACTTTTCAACCTGCTGGCCCGTTCGCCCTATTCCAGGATTCCCATCTACGATGGGCGCATCGACAACATCATCGGCGTCGTCCACATGAAAGATCTGCTCGGCGCCGCAATTGCGCCCGACAGCGCCTGTGCCAGCACGGACAATACCGACGGCGCGGCGTGGGACGTACGTCAGATTCTGCGCCCCCTTGCGATGCTGCCCGACACCTTGCCGGTAGACGAAGCCCTGGCCGTCATGCAGCGGGACCGGCGCAACATGGCGATTGTTATGGACGAGTACGGCGGCACGGCCGGCCTGTTGACATTTGAGGATTTGGTCGAAGAGATCATCGGTGAATTCCAGGACGAATTTGATCCCGACAATCCGCCCATCGCCCTGCGCGGCAAGGGTCGAGTCAGTGTGCGGGGTGACGTTCATCTCAGCGACTTGAACGAGGCGCTGGACCTGCTCCTCCCGTCCGAGAGCGCCAACACAGTCGGCGGCCTGGTGCTACGAGAACTCGGACACGCGCCGAATCCCGGGGACACGGTCGAAGTGAGCGATCTGCTCCTCCGCGTCGATGGCGTGCAGGGCAACGGCGTCACGAGAGTCAGCTTCCGCATCACGCCCGACCAGGCTGCGCGGCTCAAAGCCATTGGCGGGGAGTTCTAGTCATGGCCGAATATCTTATCCCAATCGGTGTGATCACCGTGCTGATCATCATCAATGGTTTTTTTGTAGCAGCAGAATTCGCCCTGGCGGGAGCGCCCCACACTCGGGTCGCTCAAATGGCAGAGGGCGGGTCCAAGCAGGCGCAACGCATCCTCTCAGTCCTGCGCGACCCAAAGGCCATCAACCGCTATCTCTCCACAGCGCAGGTGGGGATCACGCTGGCGAGTCTTGGTCTGGGCATGTATGGGGAACATGCTGTGGCTGAATGGTTCTTGAGTCCACTAGAGCATGTCGACTGGATTAGCATTGCCCTGGCTCACACGCTGGCCACCATCATCTCGGTCGCGCTATTGACCTATCTTCATGTCGTACTGGGTGAGATGGTCCCAAAATCCCTGGCACTGCAATCCGCGGCCAAGACCGTCGTTCAGTTGGCCCCGCTGATGGCCATCGCCGAGTTGATTTTCCGTCCGCTTACCTACGTGCTCAACAAGATTGGCGATCTGGTCCTGCGCGTGCTGCGCATCCCGCCGGTCGATGCGGAGGCGCGCCTCATTTCTACGGAGGAGCTCGCGTACATCGTCGAGGAGAGCTCAGAGGGCGGACTACTCGATGCTCAGGAGCAGCTTTACCTGGAGAATGTGCTCGACTTTCAGGAACGGACGGTCAGTCAGGTAATGATCTCACGCACGCGCATGGACAGTATTCCAGCGGAGACTTCTTTGAGCGATGCATTGGAGACCGTTGTCTCGCAACCCCACTCCCGGTACCCGGTCTACCAGGGCGATCGTGACAACATTGTCGGCGTGCTCTATGCCAAAGATCTGGCCAGCTACCTTGCCGAGCATGACTTCGAGCTGACAAATGCCGACGGCGTTGAGCCGACAGTGGCCGACCTGGCCCGTGAGGCAGTCTTTGTGCCCGAAACCCTGCCCCTGGACGACATGCTCATACAGATGCGACAGGAACACTTTCAAGTAGCAGTCGTGGTTGATGAGTATGGGGGCACGGCCGGATTGCTCACGCTCGAAGATCTGGTTGAGGAGCTGATTGGGGAGTTCCAGGATGAGTTTGATGAGGAAATTGCGCCCATGGCGGCAGTCGATGCGCAGACGATTCGCGTGCGCGGCGATGTGATCCTGGACGAGCTGGCGCAGCACTACGATGTCGTCCTGGACACCGATTCGGCAGCTGACACTGTAGGCGGATTCGCCATGGAGCATCTGGGTCATGTTGCGGAGCCGGGCGAGCGCTTCCGCTGTGGCGATATTGAATTCGAGGTCGAGGAGACTGAAGGCAGGGCTGTCAAGACAGTGCTCGTGCATCTGCCGCCCAGTGACGCCGGAAACGAAGACCCTACGCCCCCAGCGGATCCCCAATCACCTGACTGAGCAGGGTAGCCCAGCCAAGTAGCGCTTCATCTTCACCAAAGCGCCCTACCAGTTGCAGCCCCAGCGGCAAGCCCATTTCATCCAGTCCTGCGGGCAGCGTGATGGCCGGCATGCCCGCATGAGTCCACGGCAGGTTCATGTTCGGATCGCCCGTGGCGTGGATGCCCTCGGGCGCCCCACCCGGTGCGGCCGGGGTCACCCATAAATCGATCCCCGTCTCGGACATACGGGCACCAAGGTCCGCACGCAGCCGCGCACAATTGCGGCGTAGTTGCGTCAATTCTTCCTCACGAACGTCCCGGCCAATCTCAATGATCTCGGCCGTACGCGGGCGATAAAGATGGGCAAACTCTGCGTAGAGTTGCGCCTGCTCACGTGCAAATTCGCCAAATGCCAGGCGACGATGGAGATCGTTGAGCGCTTCGATATCTGCGAGCGTGGGCACGCGGCAGATCGCGACGCCTGCCCCTTCCAGTGCGGCCAATTGCATCTCAAACGCGCCCAGCGCTTCAGGCTCCGTCTGGTCCAAGTATGGGCCGACGGGGACACCGAGCACGGGCAGCTTATCGCGCACGATGTCAGGGCGCCAGTCATCGCACAACACCTGAGCCGCAAGCGCCATTCCCGCAATATCCTGTGTGAAAAGCCCAATATGGTCCACCGTGCGCGAGAAGTAGACGATGCCGCGTGACGGAATGCGCGCATACGTAGGCTTGTAGCCGACGATGCCGCAATACGCCGCGGGCCTGATCACCGAGCCGATCGTCTGCGTTCCCAAAGCCAGATGGCAGAGGCCGGCGGCAACGGCCGCGGCCGAGCCACTGCTGGATCCTCCCGGCGTGTGCATGAGGTTGTGGGGATTGCGCGTCGGTCCCGGTTCGAAATAGGCGAACTCGGTCGTCACCGTCTTGCCGGCCATGAGCGCACCCGCCGCACGCAGGCGACGTACGGCCTCACCTTCCGCCTCGGCAAAGCGCTCGGGCGGCACTTCCGTCCCGGCCCGCGTTACAAAACCGTCCAGATGGATGATGTCCTTGACGCCGACCAACGCGCCATAGAGGGGTGGTCGCATCGATGGCTCGGGGTGCGTCTCCGCGAGAACGGTGGCCTCGCTGCGCAAGCGAACAGGGCGCAACGGCTCCGGCAAAAAAGCGTGGATATGTTCATCAATTGCATCGATGCGGCGGCTCATTTCATCCACATAGGCCAGTAGATCGACCTCACCGGCGCGCAGCGCGTCAACGATTGCAGCCAGGGGCGCGGATTGTATATACATTTGGCTTTCCTCACATGAACGGCACGGGGAGCGTGCACGAAGTCTGTCTTAGGTCTCGTGCATTGGCAATCTCTATTTGGAGAGTCTGTGAACTTGTTGATGCCAATGAATTTGGGCTGCGCCACAGGAAGACGCGTTGTCAATTCAAGCGTGGCGCAAGACTAGCCGTCGGCATCACCGGCCAGGGCGCGCAGGTCATCCTCAGTGAGCACGGGCACGCCAAGCTGCTCAGCCTTCGTCAGTTTGCTGCCGGCCTTTTCGCCGGCGACCAGATAGTTGGTCTTGCTGCTGACGCTGCCGGTGGTCTTGCCGCCGCGGTGCTCGATATACTCCTTGGCCTCGCTGCGGCTCAAGCCGGGCAGCGCCCCTGTAACGACAAAGGTCAACCCTTCAAAAGGCAGCGCAACGTCTGCAGGCGCTTGCGTACGGGGCTGCGTCATCTGTACACCGGCCTCAGCCAGTTCAGCAATAAGTTCGCGATTGGGTGCAATCGAAAAGAACTCGGCCACGCTCTCAGCAATCTTGGGGCCGACCCCATCGATCTCATTCAGATCATCCACCGTCGCCTGCATGAGATCAGACAGGCTATCGAAGTGCTGCATGAGCGTTTCGGCCACACCCTCCCCCACAAAGCGGACGCCCAACCCCACCAACAGTCGGTGGGCCGGTCGCGCCTTACTCGCCTCAACGCCCTGGCGCAAATTTTCCACCCGCTTCTCACCATAGCCGTCCAGCTGGGCAATTTCTTCCCACGGCAACCGGTAGATGTCGGCGAGATCGTGAATATAGCCTTGCTCAACAAAGAGCTCGGCTTGCTTGGCCCCAAATCCTTCAATGTCCATGGCCGTGCGCGAAACAAAGTACTCGACCAGGCGCACCAGCCGGGCCGGGCAGGCGTTATTGACGCAGTAGGTCGCCGACTCGTCAGGCGGTCGGACCAGCCCCTCGCCGCAGTCGGGGCACGTTGTGGGCATTTCCCAGACGACCTCATCACCAGTGCGCAGTTCGACCAGTGGGCGAATCACCTTGGGGATGACGTCACCCGCACGCTTGACCAAGACCTGGTCGCCGATGCGGATGTCGAGATCACGAACGTAGTCTTCGTTGTGGAGGGTCGCACTGCGTACTGTGACGCCGCCGATCTGGACAGGCGCCAACACCGCGTTGGGCGTCACCGCCCCCGTACGACCGACGTTGATCACGATGTCGAGCAGGTCGGTCACCGCCTCCTCGCCCGGGAACTTGTAGGCGAGGGCCCAGCGTGGGTCTTTGCCGGTGAAGCCCAGCTTGGCCTGCTGCGCCAGAGAATCGACCTTGATGACGATGCCATCGACCTCAAAGGGCAGGTCATGGCGACCGGCGCCGAACTGCACCACATATTCAATCAATTCCTCGAACGCATCGTCTGAGAAGCGTTCGGTGAGCGGGCTGACGGGGAAGCCGTAATCACGCATGTAGTTGAGGCTGGCGGAGTGGGTGTCCGGCGGAGCGGACTCGCCCGCCAGAAGCAGAATCTGATAGGCCCAAATCTTGAGCGGGCGCTGCGCCGTCACCGCGCTATCGAGCTGGCGCAGGCTACCGGCGGCAAAGTTACGCGGATTGGCGTAGGTCCGCTCATCAGCTTGCGCCCGCTCCTGGTTGAAGGCATCAAACGCGGCTTTTTCTACGTATGCCTCGCCGCGCACGACCAGGCGAGTAGGCGGCATGAGTCCACTATTCGTCGGCACGGGAATCTGTAAGGGCACTTGGGCGACGGTACGCAGATTGGCGGTGATATTCTCGCCAACATCGCCATCGCCCCGCGTCGCGCCCAGGACAAAACGCCCCTGCTCATCATAGTGGAGCACGACGGTCAGACCATCGAACTTGGGCTCGACCACGTAGGCCAGTTCGACAATCTCATCTTCACTCAACAAGCGCTTGATACGCTCACGCCAGGCACGTAGTTCGTCTTCGTCAAACGCATTGGCCAGGCTGAGCATGGGCGCCGGGTGGGGAACCTTTTCAAAGCGCTCGGCCACGTCACCACCAATACGAACCGTGGGGCTATCGGACGTGCGCAGCGCTGGGTGCGCCTCTTCTAATTCGCGCAGTTCGTGGAAGAGTGCGTCAAATTCCTGATCGGTAAGCTCAGGATTGTCCAGCACGTAGTAGCGATATTGATGATAGCGGACGAGCTCGCGCAGGCGCTCGACGCGTTCAGCCGCCGTCTCGCCCCGACTGCCTTCTGCTAATGGAGCCATCTATTCCTCGCTGTTGACTGCATCGACCGGCAGCCAGCCGACCAGCCCATCGCCGGCGCGAACACGAACCCATTCCTGGCCGTCGATGCTGATTGGATAGTCGGCGTAGTCGCCGCTGGGTTCAAGCACCTCAAGCGCCTCACCGACCGCATAGCGCTGCAGAATCAGGGAATCGCCGGCGGCGTCCGCATGGAGCGTCACGCCATCGGGCAGCTTCACCATCACGCGCTGTCCGATCAGGAGACCGTTGGCCGCCTCAGGTGCGCTCACTGCTTCGGTTACGCCTTCAGCCGCATTGTCGTCAGCAGCGTCGTCGGCAGCGGCCTCGTTGGGCGTCACCATGCCGCCGGCAACGGGGGTCATTTCGGCTTCGACGACGGGCGCACGCCGTCCGCACACGGTGAGAAGCAGTAAACCGATCAGCAGCGCAATGAGCGGCGTCAAATGACGTTTCGAAGAATGGTCGCGTACGACAGCAAAGTCAGACAATGGCATCTTGCAACTCCAGATTCATGATGACAGGGAATGA
>CAWEEJ010000083.1:0-72452 GCA_963807905.1 uncultured Chloroflexia bacterium
TGCTCCGTCCTGAGCCTGTCGAAGGGTCGAAACCAAGCGGGTCGAATGGCTACGTTTTTCATCGATGAAATGGCATCACGCCGATGGCTCAATCCAGGTTTCGTGGACGTGGAGCCAGCGCAGACCATTGGGCGTGTCTGGATCCGCCTCGAAAAGTACAGAACTGAAGCGCACCGTCTGCCCCGCGGGCGACTCTTGCCATTCCTCGTACGTCGCCAGACAGAGCGTAGATCGCTGAACCTGCACGGTCACCTTGTCGACCCACATACGCGCGGTCGGCCTGGCGCCATGGATGTCCCAGATCCAGGCCGCGGCCTGATCACGATCGACCATCGCGCCGGCGGGCGAGACGAGATGAAACTCGGGCGCGGTGACGTCGGTAAAGCGTGCAAAGCGTGCCGTGCTCTGCTCGACGCTGCCCTGAAACCAGTCTTCGAAGAACTGGTGAAGTTCAGTCACTTCTTGCGTTACGCGCTGTGTGAGTTCATCCATCGCTGTCACGGTTGTTCCTTTACGCCTGAGCGGCGGCGTCCGCCAAGCTTGCCTGCGATCCAGACCAGAAAGCCAACTACCAAAATGAAAGCGAGAACCGGCACGACGATGGCCATGATCGACATGCCCGTTGAGCCGACCAGTTCCGTAGTGGCCACGGCAAAATTGCCCATCCCGCCCGTGCTGAGGGACGAGGCGCCGCGCAGCAGCACGGTGCTGCCCTGGACCGCGGTGGCCACGCCGCCGCCGGCGATCGCGGCCAGCACCCATTGAAACAGGGGCGACATGTCACCAAACATGGAGGCAGCGGCCAGGGTGCCGGCCACTGCGGCAGCGGGCGTGGCGACGCTGTCGAGCGCGTTATCAAGCCAAGGGACGTAGTAGGCGCCAATTTCCAACACGGTGGCGACGGCCAGCATGATGGCAGCGGCGGGCGTGGCCAGCCAGACAAAGCCGGGCGCCAGGTCGATATGGCCGGTCAGGCCGGCGATGCTAAGCACGAGGAATGGCACAAAGAGACGAAAGCCAGTGGCGGCACTGAGACCAATGCCTGCGGCGATGCTCAATCCGATTTCCATAGTTTCTCCGACAAAACTCTTTATCTCTAGCGATGGATAGGTAATGAGGAATGAGTCACGACAAAAATGAGCGATCACTCAACATTTTGCTCGCTCTACGCATCGGTGGTCAATCACGCGCATCCGGCGTCCAGTTGGGCGTAGGATCAAAGCCGTTCTCGATCAACCAGTCCATGCTGGGACCGGGCCAGCGCACGTCTTTGAGGCGCACCTTATGATCTGGGCTGAAGCGCACGCCCTCTTCCTCCAACAGTTCCTGCTGCACCGACGCACCCATGTTGTCGCCACGGGGACTGATCTTGCCCTGGGCGTTGATCACGCGCTGCCAGGGCACGTCGCTACCCGCGGGCAACGAGGCCAAGGCATAGCCGACCATGCGCGCAGTGCAGTGCCCGACGATCGCGGCCACCTGACCATAGGTAGCAACCTGTCCCGGCGGAATCTCCCGCACGACGGCGTAGACGCGATCATACGTACGCTCAGTCGATCTTGTCGGCTCAATCATGACAGCCTCCTCGTATCGTCAATACGCAGAGCAGCGGCAGAAGTTGTAAATCGCTTGGCCAGGCGCAACAGCAGGCTCTCCCACCACTGCTCTGGCGACAATGCTTCCGGCAGGGCAATCCTTTGGAGATGGGTTGCCCCCGGCGCGTCGGACGCGCCCAGCCCCGATGCCGGCACAAGCGTGTGGGGATCGTCGGCAACGAGCTGCGCCAGTGCCGTTTCGTGACGCACCGTGCTGGGGAGCGCAATCACGGCGGCTAGCGTGGCCGCTGATTCATCGAGCAAGTAATCGACATGCCAGCGTAGAGTCTTGCTCGCGGGCAGTCGAGCGCATGGAGCAAGCAGGTTAGCCTCAGCCAACGCCGCCAGCAACTCGGGACGCAGGCGCTGAGGCGGCCGCCCGGCGCTGCGCGTGGCATGGCGGAGCAAGCGTTGAGGCAGGCTGCTTGCGCCCTGCCGGCCCATGGCCGAGCCGACGTAGACATACTCGCCTGGGGGCAGGGCAACCGGTTCGCCATCTTGAAAGCGCCCAAAGACAACGGCAAGCGGCGCGTCCACGCGGATGCGCAAGACGTAGGCGCCGCTTGCCGTCGATTCTCCCAGAATGGTGATGCGCTGCATTGACCATCCGCCCGCTAGGACTGGGCTATCTATTCGCTATCAAGTTCGGGCTGGGCATCCACTGACAAGATTTTGTCACCCTGGCGGATGGCATAGACGACGTCCATACCGTCGATCACGACGACCGAAGACGGTGTGGCGGCCGTCCAGATGAGGCTGTGCTCCATGGGTGATGAAGAACTGGCTGCCGTTCGTATTCGGGCCGGCATTAGCCATGGAAATAACGCCTGTTTCGTGCTTGAGCGGGTTGCCGTCGAACTCGTCGCCAAATTTGTAGCCCGGGCCGCCCCGGCCACTGCCGGTGGGATCGCCGCCCTGGACCATGAAGTCGTTGATGACACGATGAAAGGTCACGCCATCATAGAAGCCTTCGTTGGCCAGGAAGACAAAGTTATTCACCGTCTCGGGTGCAAATTCGGGATAGAGCTCCAGCACGATCGTGCCGCGCAAGGTTTCCATCTTGACTTTGTACTTGACATCGGGATCAATCTGCATGTCGGGAGCGGAGGTCCACTGTTTGTCGGCCATTATGTTTCCTTTTCATAGCAATAATCGTTGATGAAGCGATTCAAAATCGGGGATAGAGCAATTGAATCGCCGGACGCTGACTCATTCTACCATCGCTGCCAACCATTGCGGAGTTTTGTGATCGGGAAGAATGGACCGCAGGTTACAGGGACGCGGCGGATTACGGCGGATGGGCCGGGGTGAAGCCAGGGAGGTCCAACGCTTCTATGTCATATCACAGTCCATCGATCTCAGGGAGAGAAGACTCAATCGCCCTCATCACGCATAGCCGCCCACTGCGCGGCGCGTGCCTCTAATTCCTTGATGAGGCCATCCTTGCCGTCCATGTACGCCGTGGCATCGTCGGGATGCTGCGCAGCCAACCGTTGCTTGAGCTCACCATAGCGCGCCGCTTCATCGGGATGGGCGGAGAGATAGGCCACGAAGTCGACATGACGAGCCACATCTGGATCGCCCTGGGCATAGATATGGGCGTGGTGCGTGCGTACACCATCAACGCTGCGCCGGAAGAAGCGCCGTCCCGGCAAGCCAAACTGGCCCATTGGCTCGTAGCCAAGTTCGATCATCTGCGCAGTGGCAACGTCGACAAGGCGAATATCACGCACAATGGGCATCATGTCGATGATAGGTTTGGCAGCCAGGCCAGGCACAGAGGTACTGCCCACATGACGGATCTCCAGCAAGTTGTCACCGAGTGCCGGAGCGATGCGGCCGGCCTCTGCACTGAATCGATCCGGCCAGCGCGGGTCGTAGGGCACGACCACCACGTCAAAAGGCGGAGTCGGCTTGCCCCCCGCTTGTTTCTGCATGAGATACCAGGTAGGAAATTCGTAGCCATCGTGCCTGCGCGCTTCGGCGATCCGATAGCCCAGGTCAATATAGAAGCGGTGGTTATCGCTGAGGGGAATACGCACGCCTAGCGTCACGGACTGTGCACCGGCAGGCCAGGCTGCAGCCTCGACACCGGCAACCAACTGTGCTCCAATCCCCTGACGCCTGGAGGTCGGGAAGACCGCCAGACGATGCATCCAGCAATTGGTCGCACCATCCCTGTCGGTTAGCTGATAGAAGACACAGCCCACAAGGTGGCCACCTTGATCAGCGACGAGCGCAGCCTCGCGGTTGCGCAGATCGCCAATGCTGGCAACCGATTCGCGAAACGCGCCCGACGGCGGATCAAGCCGATCACGGTATTCGGCATAGGCAGCATGGAGCAGGTCGACCAGCGCGGGAACATCACCCGCCGTCGCTTGACGGACCAGGATTCTTGCGGTCATAGACGTATTCTATCGCGGTCGAAGCGCAGAAAGTCAGCTTTCGCTTTCCAGACGCTTGACTAGCTCAACATAAGACTGCATGGCGTCATCGGTCGAGGTACCCTTGAGCTTCGACCAGGCATCATACTTGGCACGCCCCACCAGGTCGAACATGCCGGGGCGATCGCTGCCGGCGTCGCCTTTGGTCGCCTGCTTGAAGTAGGCATAGAGCTCAAGCATGTCTTCCTGGCCTGGCTGGCTTGGCAGGTTCTGGACGCTGGCTGCAGCGGCATCAAATGCGCTCTTCAGGTCACTCACAATAACATCTCCTCGTGCTGGTTGGTAGGGGGTTGGCTAACAGAGTCCACTTCAACCTGTATTGTAACACCGCCGCTTATGTGAAGCCAAGCGCGAAAGGGATCCTGGCGCATCTCATTTTGGGGGTGCTGTTCGAAAGAACGGGTCGCTTTCCTTGGAGCAGCTCCCAGATGTGGTATGCGCCCCAGCCGCCTCACGGTAGAGCAGCATACATGCCGCAATCGCATCGTTCGTCGCGCCGATTCGGCGCCGTTCGGTCAGCAGAGAGCCAGGTAGCGAAGTTACGTTCGAGCATGGTATTCTTTTAGCCTATGCGACTTCGATCCCCTGCCGCGCCCATGTAGCATGCCCAAACCGCGCTGTTGATAAGGATGATTGCCATGTCCCGCACAAAGCATCTTGCATTCTTTTCGCTCGTACTTTTCGCATTGACCCTGAGTGGCTGCAGCCGCACGCCGACAGACGTCAATCCGCCGACTGCCGAGCCGACGCCAGAGCCCGTTCGGTACAGCAACGAAGCCGGCGGCTTCTCGCTGGTCTTGCCAGCCGGTTGGGACGTGGATGAGCGTTCCGTAGCGCCAATGGGAACAGAGATCCGCTTTGGTGACGAAGAGACAAACGACAGTGATTTGCCCGGCGTTCTCTACTATGCGCCCAGCGCGACGCTGGACCGGGATGCCGTTCTGGCCCAGCTCTGCGAAGAGTGCGACGAACTGCCTGCGGCAACCGAACTTGTCCTCAACAACAGGCCGGCCTGGAATGTCGTGATCGAGGCGAACGGCGCCCCCGCCCGTCCCTGGACGATCGTCGACAATGGCGATGCGTTGGTTACATTCTCGTTTGTGGATCCGACCACCATGGAGCCGCTGACCGAAATCATCACGTCCCTGCGCTTTACGCCGGTTGTCGACGCCGAAGCGCGCACGGCGGAAATGGCCGAAGCCATGCGCGTGGCAATTGCGCAACAGCGTGACGCGAAGGACGACGCCGTAACCATCAACGCGATCGAAGCGGTGACCTGGCCCGATGCCTGCCTTGGCGCCCCCCTGGCCGACGAAATGTGCGCCCAGGTCGCGACGCCGGGCTACCGCGTCATCATCAATGCGCCAGCTGGCGACTATGTCTTTCATTTTGATCCATCCACCACCCAAATTCGCCTGGCCGAAGCGCCAGCGGTAGAAATCGGCCGCACGCTGGTCGAATGGCGCTCGCCCGCTGTACCGTGCGAAACTGCGCTGGTGGGAACCGACGGCATCGCCTTTGGCGCCTGCGAAAGTCCGGTCCTGTTGGCGGCAGCCGTTACCAACCCAAACCGCTACGAATTGTTGCTGAATCTGATTGCCACGCTGGCGCCGTTTGAAGCTGAAACGCCCTCGGGTTTTGTTCGTTTCGCCGGGCGGGGCGCACGCGACGCAACGCCGGCCGAGCAGCGTCAGCTGGCCGAACTTGCCCGACTTCTCCAGGCGGAGGCTACTGGTGCTTCAGACCCGCTCCAAGCCACCGGCGCGGCCCTCGAATGGCAGCGTGAGGGGGGCTATGCGAACTATTGCGACACGCTGACGCTCTTCACAACGGGCGAAGTCGAAATCGCTTCCTGTAACGAAGGCGATGCCCCGCTTGTCATGGCCGATGTGCTCAGTCTTGAAGAACTTGTCCAGCTCTACACATGGGTCGATCTCTTCGCATCCGGCGAGGTTGCGCTGAGCGATGAGGACGGTAACGGCGCGCTGCGGGTGGCTGCAAGCCTGGAGGGCGACGGCTTTCAGCCGTTAAGCGACGCTGATGCCGCGCCCTTGCTCACGTATGCAGCCGGCGTGTTCGGCGCGCGATCGAGCGTGACCGGACAGAACTCAGTGGCGCCGGAACTGCCTGCCGGCTGCCCAGCGGGCACCGCCTCAACAACCGCTCTGGCTGCCCCTGCATTGGGCTTCTGCTTGCTCTACCCGGCCGACTATCTGGCCGATCAGCCGCTACCCGGTCAACTCGTGATCACCCTCGGCTCGCTCCTCAACATCGTGGACCCACGCGTCGAGATCTCTGTCGAGCCGGCTGACGGCCGGACGCTGGACGAGATTGCCGTTCAGGTCGCCGATCACATTGGCGGCGAGGTCACGGCCACGACGATCGCGGGAGAGCCCGCCCGCGTCGTTAGCGCTGCAACAGAAGCAGAGATCAGCAGCGAGGCGCTGCTGATCTCTGCTGACGCACTCTATCGACTGGTCTTTTCGGCATTCGGTACAGAGCAAGACCTGGTGGCTGCGCTCGATGCAATGACCGAGACGGTGCTGGGGAGTTTTACGCTCCTAGAATAGCCAGCACGGGCAATACAACGATGGATTTACCCCACTATCGGGTCAGTCACTTGAGCTACCTAACTTGGCCCAACAAGCCGTCGACTATCTCTTCGGGAGCAACCGGCAGGGAGGCCTCCTGGAAATGCAGGGAGCTTAGCAAAGGCAGATCAAGCACAAAGCGCATCAAATCCATACCGCTTGGCTCCAGATCCGCAACGTTGGCGTCTTCCTCACTGCCGGCCAGGGCCGGGCCAAACTGACTCATCATCTGTTCCATGAGGGGTTCCAGCACCTTCCGCCCGCGGGTCCGCCAGCCACTCGTTGATGGTTGATTCGCGGTGAAGGAGGCTGGGCAGACTCAGCGTCGAGCGCAGGGTGACCGTCATCCGCTCGCGGATATCGGTTGCAGAAGACGCAAAGAGAATATCAAAGTCGCCGTCCTCAGTGACCCACTGGCCATGCCCGGGGTGGTAGTAGGCAAAGGCGCGAAAGTCCAGGGCGATGCTGACGGTCTTCGTCTCGCCCGGCTGCAGGTCGACTTTGGCAAAGCCCTTGAGTTCCTTGTGTGGACGCACCAACTCAGCGACGCGGTCGTGAACATAGACCTGCACGATTTCCTTGCCCGCCACCGGTCCCGTGTTGGTCACGTCGACTGAGACGGTGACGCCGTCAATGTCATCAAAGCTTGCGGCCGAGACGGTAGGATTGGTGTAGGCGAAGGTGGTGTAGCTTAGCCCATGACCGAAGGGGAAGCGCACCGCCATCTCCTTGGCGTCATAGTAGCGATAGCCGATGAAGAGGCCCTCGCCATAGCGTACTGCACCATTGCCGCCCGGATAGTTGAGGTAAGCCGGCGTATCCGGAAGCCCGTGCGGAAAGGTCTCGGCCAGCTTGCCCGAAGGGTTCACCCGGCCAAAAAGAATGTCGGCAATCGCCCCAGCGCCCGCTTGCCCCATGAACCATGCCTCCAGCACGGCCGCGGTCCCGTCGATCCACGCCTCCATGGCCACCGCCGAGCCGCTGTTGAGGATCACGACCGTCTTGGGCTGGACTGCGCTCACGGCCTGAATTAAGACGACCTGCTGCGCGGTGAGATCGAGATTCCCACGGTCATAGCCTTCGGATTCGATGGCGCCCGGCAGCGCAACGAAAACGAGCGCGACATCTGCGGCGCTGGCTGCGGCCACTGCCTCCTCAATCAGTGACGGATCCTCGCTTACGCCAGGGCCGTAGCCCAGGGCATAGCTCAGTTCACTCTCGGGCGCTCGCTTCTGGATCTCGTCAAAGGGCACGTCGACCCGAGTCGGGTTGATGTACGAACTGCCGCCGCCCTGGAAGTGGGACTCCTTGGCCGTACGCCCGATCACGGCGATGCGCGCCGGCTGCGCCAACGGCAGGAGATCATCGTTCTTGAGCAAGACAATGCCCTCGTTGGCGATCCGTCGCGCCAGCGCATGGTGCGCGTCCACGTTGAGTTCGCCGCCCTGCGTCGTCTCCGCCGCGCGGAGAATAATAGTCAGGAGTCTGCGCACGGACTCGTCAAGGACAGCCTCATCCAGCTCGCCTGCTTCCACGGCATCGACCACGTCCTGGACGCGGCGGGGCTTGGGCCCGGGCATCTCCAGATCGAGCCCGCCGGCCAGCGCGGCGGGCCGGTCGTGGACCGCGCCCCAGTCCGAGACAACAAGCCCCTCAAACCCCCACTCTTGCTTGAGAATATCCACCAGGAGCTCGTGGTGTTCTGAGCAGTAGACGCCGTTGACCTTGTTGTACGCGCACATCACGGTCCACGGCTGGGCTTGCTTGACCGCCATCTCGAAGGCGGGAAGATAGATCTCCCTCAGCGTGCGCTCGTCGACGACGGTATCGATGCTAAAGCGCTGAAATTCCTGATTATTGGCCGCAAAGTGCTTGAGTGACGTGCCGACGCCGGCCTCTTGCATGGCCTGAATATAGCGGGTCACAAAACGGCCGGAGAGATAGGGATCTTCAGAATAATACTCGAAGTTGCGGCCGCAGAGGGGCGTCCGCTTCATGTTGTTGCTCGGTCCCAAGACCACATGCACGCCCAGCGCCTTGCACTCCTCGGCAATCGCCTGGCCCATGGCCTCAATCAGGTCGAGGTTCCAGCTTGCGGCCTGACAGGAAGCCGTTGGGAAGCAGGTGGCCGGGAAGCTTTCGCCGCCCATACTGGCGCCGTCCGTAAGTTTGCGCACGCCGTGCGGCCCATCCGAAAGAAGCATTTCGGGCACGCCCAGACGTTCGATCGGCGTGGTGGTCCAGGCCGTGGCGCCCGTGCAGAGCGCGGCCTTTTCTGCCAGCGTCATCTGCTGGATGATGGCGTTGATTTCAGGCATGAGTGAATCCTTTCGATAGAAGTGAACGAACTGATTAAAATCATTGTCAATGGTCGATAGTCGGTTGTCAATTTCGCCTTGATCCGCTACATCCGTGCAGATCTATGGTCTATCCTTCTCCCGTTTCGAATCGCCGGCTATCATTCATTTGGATGGTCCACGTGCCAGGGTCGATGCTATACTGAGCATGAGTTGCGCGATGCAAAGTGAGCGGATCAGACGCTCATCGGGCTGACACAGATTGCGCTGGCTGAATGAGCCGGGACAGATTCTGACAATATCAATATCAGGCGATTCTACGGGGCACGGGTCGTTCGAGCTAGAACGGGAAGGACGGAGCAATGAAATCCGGAGAGACGATGCAAGCCCACCGGACAGGTGTGGCCATGGGCATGCTGCGCGCGGCCTCGATCTCGCCCGAGCTGCGGGTAGCCGATGTCGACTTCAATGTGGCGGAGATTACGGCGGCGATGGCGCAGGCCGCGGCGCAGGGCGTCCAGCTAGCGCTCTTTCCCGAGCTCTGCATCACGGCCTACTCCTGCGGGGATCTCTTTTTCCAGACCCAGCTGCATGAAGCCGCCGCGGCCGGCCTGCAGCGCATTGCCGAGGCCACTGCCACACACGAAATCGCCGTGGTCGTCGGCCTACCCGTGCCGGTCGACGGCCGCCTCTACAATTGTGCGGCGCTGCTTGCCCAGGGCCAGATTATCGGCGTCGTGCCAAAAATCTTCCTGCCCAACTATAATGAGTTTTACGAAGCGCGTTGGTTTCGCTCCGGGGAGGCGATCCGCGATGACACGCTGCGTCTGGCCGGCGAAGATGCCGTACCCTTTGGCGTCGACCTACTCTTTCGCGCCACAAACCATGCGGGACTGCGTCATTGGCATTGAACTATGCGAAGACCTTTGGGCCGTCAACCCGCCCTCGGGCGACATGGCGCTCAACGGCGCCACCGTGCTGCTCAATCTTTCGGCGAGCAATGAGCTGTTGGCCAAAGCCGAGTACCGGCGCGACCTCGTGCGCATGCAGGGGGCACGCTGCCTGGCCGCCTATCTCTATGCCGGAGCCGGGGTCGGCGAATCGACCACCGATACCGTCTGGTCCGGCCATTCGCTCGTCACCGAAAATGGTCGCATCCTGGCCGAGACCGCGCGCTTTCACTTTGCCACGCAAGCGGCCGTGGCCGATCTTGATCTCATGCAGCTACAGCACGAGCGGCTCAACAACACGACCTTCGGCGTGCAGGCGCCGAACAGCCGCTACCGCAGCATCCGCTTTGCGCTGCCTGGGGTTGAGGAAGCGCCACCGCTGGAGCTGATCAACCGCTTCATCCCGCGCACGCCCTTTGTGCCCGGCGATCCGACCCAACGCGCCCATCATTGCGAAGAAATCTTCCACATCCAGTCGCTGGGTCTTGCCAAGCGTCTCAAGCACATCGGCATCGAACGGGTGACCATTGGTATCTCCGGCGGTCTTGACTCGACGCTGGCGCTCCTGGTCACGGTCAAGGCGTTTGATCGCCTGGGGCTGGATCGGGCCGGCATCGTCGCCGTGACCATGCCAGGCTTTGGCACGACCCAGCGTACACGTGCGGCAATGCCGAGCGCCTGGCCGAGCTGCTTGGCGTTACGCTGCGCATCATCCCGATTCACGACGCGGTCAAACAGCACTTCGCCGACATCGGCCATCCGGAAGATCTCCACGATGTCACCTATGAAAACGCCCAGGCGCGCGAGCGCACGCAGATCCTCATGGACATCGGCAATCAGATCGGCGGCCTAACGGTGGGCACGGGCGACCTGTCTGAGCTGGCGCTCGGCTGGTGCACCTACAACGCCGACCACATGAGCATGTATCACGTCAACGCCGGCGTGCCCAAGACGCTGGTCCGCTACCTGGTCGAATGGGTGGCTGAGAGCGAGTTCTCGGGCGAGACGTCGGCCGTGCTCATGGACATTAGCGCCACGCCCATCACGCCGGAACTGTTGCCCTTGGACGAGAACGAGGAATTGGCGCAGAAGACCGAAGAGACCATCGGACCGTACGAGCTGCACGACTTCTTCCTCTTCCAGGCCATCCGCTATGGTCACCCGCCACGCAAGGTCTTCTACCTGGCGCGCGTCGCCTTCGCCGGCTACTACGACGACGCCACGATTCTGCACTGGCTGCGCACCTTCTACTGGCGCTTCTTTGCCAATCAGTTCAAGCGCTCGGCCATGCCCGACGGTCCCAAAGTCGGCTCGGTCGCGCTCTCGCCGCGGGCCGACTGGCGTATGCCCAGCGACGCCGTGAGCCGGCTGTGGCTGGCGGAAGTCGAGACGCTGGCGGAGACGCTGACCGAGACAATGGACAATTGACGATTTTCAGTTGTCCATTGTCAATTTGGATGCGCTGGCGATGACCTTGTCGACGCGGCGACCGTCCATGTCGACAACTTCGATACGCAGGCCTTGCCAGCTGAAGGCGTCGCCCGCATTGGGCACGCGCCCGAGGGTGGCCATCACCAGGCCGCCCACCGTCTGGTAGTAGTTTTCGGCCCCTTGCGGGAGATCGGTCAGGCTGAAGAGCTCCTTGAATTCGTCCAGGGGGAAGCGGCCGTCAATCAGCCACGAGCCATCCTCGCGCTCAACGGCTTCAGGTTCACCCTCTTCGTCATGGTCGGGCAGATCGCCGACGATGGCCTCGACCAGATCGTTCACGGTGACGATGCCTAGTACGCCGCCGAACTCGTCGATCACCATCGCCAGCTTGGAGCGTGAGTTGCGAAAGCGCTCAAGCGCTGCTAGCGCAGGTACGGTGTCCGGGACATAGAGGGCCGGGCGCATAATCTCGGAGATGTCGTAGCTATCGTCCGCCCACTGCTCGTCGGTCAAGTCCTTGACCAGTAACTGTCCAACCACATTATCCAGATCGCCGTCGGCCACGGGATAGCGTGAGTGATTCGTGGCGGCAATTTTGCGCCGCACCTCCGTCAGCGAGTCATTGACGTCCAGCCAGACGACTTCGGTGCGCGGCGTGATCAGCGCATCGATGCTGCGATCGCTCAGGCGGAAGAGCTGGCGTACGATCTCCCCCTCGATGGGTTCGAAGACGCCCATTTCCGCCCCCTCCTGCAGCAACATCTCAATCTCCTCATCGGTCACCACCGTTTCGCCCTGCTCGCCGATGCCCAACATGCGTAGCACCAGGTTGGTCGAGCCCGTGAGCAGGCGCACGACGGGTTGCATGAGGCGTGAGAATGTATCTAGCGGTGGCGCCACGACGGTGGCAATGCCTTCCGGATTGGTGAGCGCAATCCGCTTGGGCGCCAGTTCCCCCAAGACGAGCGAAAAATAAGTGATACCGATGACCACCACGCCGACACCGATGACGTCGCTATAGGGGGCCAGCACGGGCCATTGCGTGGTCCACGCGCCGATGGCCTTGGCCAGGGTCGCGCCGCCAAACGCGCCGACCAGCACGCCCACCAACGTAATGCCAATCTGCACCGTAGAGAGCAAGCGACTCGGTTCTTCAGCCAGGTCCAGCGCGCGCTGAGCCCTGGCGTCGCCGTCGCCCGCGTGTTGCTGCAGCACGGACTTTCGCGCGGCCACCATGGCCATTTCGCTCATGGCGAGCACGCCGTTGGCCAGAATTAATAGCAGAATGATGATCAGTTCGAGGGCGATGGTTTGCATGACGGGCCTATGCGTTGCGGGAAGATGGACGGATAAACATGCCGTCATCATACCGTTACCCTCACGGCCTACGCAATCCCACGACACTGAACGGGTGCATACCACATTTGGGGGACTGCTCTAGAGAAAGCGACTATTCCGTTCGTGCACCGCCCCCAAATGGGATGCACCCGCACTGAACTGTCAAATGGCAGAAAGCAGCATACCCCTTGGGGCTGATATGCGGGGAATGATTACAGAGGCGAGACGCTGCATCGGTCAGAATGCATAGGATAAACCTTGATAGGTGTAGCCATATAATACAATCGGAAGGGATAGCAGCATGACAAAGTGGACCGCGGATGAAATGCCTGATCAACATGGACGGATTGCCATTGTGACCGGGGCCAATAGCGGCATCGGTTTTGAAGCAGCCAAAGAATTGGCGGCCAAGGGCGCACACACGATGCTTGCCTGCCGCAATTTGATCAAGGCCGAGGAAGCGGCCAGAGCCATTCGCGCCGCAACGCCCGATGCGTCGCTCGAACTCCTGGCGCTCAATCTGGCCGACCTGAGTTCGGTACGCGCCTTCGTCGATGACTATCTGGCCCGCCACGACAGGCTGGATCTGCTCATCAACAATGCCGGCGTCATGGCGCTGCCCTATCGCCAGACGGCCGATGGTTTTGAGATGCAATTCGGCACCAACCACCTTGGCCACTTTGCTCTCACCGGGCTCTTGTTGCCCACGTTGCTGGCGACGCCCGGCTCACGCGTCGTCAATGTCAGCAGCACGGCCCACCGCATGGGCACCATTCGTTTCGATGACCTGGCTTGGGAAGAGGACTATAGCAAGTGGCAGGCCTACGGCATGAGCAAGCTGGCCAACCTGCTCTTCACCTATGAACTGCAGCGCAAGCTCGACGCTGCGGGAAGCGACACCATCGCCGTGGCGTGCCACCCTGGTTATGCCGCCACCAATCTGCAGACGGCCGGACCTGAGATGTCGGGCCAAGCCTTCACGAAGCAGATTTCGGCGCTGATGAATTCAGTCGTGGCCCAGGACCAGGCTGCCGGCGCGCTGCCGACGCTCTATGCCGCCACCATGCCCGATGTAGCGGGCGGCGACTATTACGGGCCGGACGGCTTTATGGAAATGCGGGGCGCGCCCGCCAAGGTAGAATCCAACGAGAAGTCTCACAACGAAGCCGATGCAGCCCAGCTGTGGGACGTGTCCGAGGAACTGACGGGCGTCGTCTTCTCGCTGCCAGAGCCGGCGGCAAGTGCGTAGGCTCTCGCGTTTGCCGGAAGACTGATCCTCAAACAAGCGAACAAAAAAGCGGGGCGCTCTCAAAAAAAGAGCGCCCCGCTTTGGTTTCAACCGTCAAGCATTACGCCGACTTGGCTTCCAGTTCCCGTGCCGCGGCCACGACTTCGCCGGCATCGGCTCGACTGCTGGCAAGCTTGAGCACAGAGGCTAGGACAGCCGGATCAGTCTCGGCAATCTGCGCATAGGTCACCAAGCCGTGCTCATGCAATACTTGCTCAGCACCCTCGCCGATGCCGGGCAAGACAACTAGTCGGTCGGGCATGGGGCCCACATAGACTGCACCAACGCGATCATTGGTCGCGGCCAGTGCAGTGGCCTGGCTGGGCCAATCAGCAGCGTTGGCGCTCTCGGTAGCTTCGGTAATGGTCGACAGTTGCGCAACATCGGTTTCGGCGATCTGCGACCAGGTGAAGATACCGGCCTCATAGAGGCGCTTCTGATAGACTGCGCCAATCCCACCGATCTTGGTCAAATTGTCGGGATAGTTGTTGTTGGCATCCGCCACGACCGGAAGAGCACTAACCTCGTCGTCCACGTCAGCTTCAACGACGACGGCGCGGACGGCATCATCCGCTTCGCCGACTTCGCCGGCTGCCGCCACAACCTTGCTTTCGGCCGCAGCCGCAACCGCCACGCTTGAATCAGAAGCTTTGTCGATCGTCGCATCGATCGCCGCGCCAGCGTCTTGAATGGCTTCCGCCGCTTCGGCCACAGCTGCGTCGGCAGCTTCAACCGCATCTTGTGCCGCAGTTATTGCTGCTGCGTCGTCCAACTGCGCTTCCATCGACGCCTCGGCGGCTTCGGCCACGGCGGCAGAAGCAGATGCCGTATCAGCAGCAGCTTCGTACTTGGCTTCCATCGCGGCGACGCGGAAGGGTGCGTTGTGCGTTTCACCGCTCGTAGCGGTCTTGGCAGCTGCAAGATCAGCTGCATCCACATCTCCGTCTCCGTCGACATCGCCGTCAGTTGGGATGCGCAACGTCTTCAATACGGCGTCATCATTGGCGACAAAAATCAGCCAAAGAAGTACACCGAGCAAAGCAAAGGCCACAAGCGCCCAGAAAAATAACATCGGTATCGACCTCCCGGTATCCTGGAATCTGTTGAGTGTATAACTAATTCATGTCCAAAGGTTCAGCGCGCTATGCTGGACTCCAGGACCGACCTTGCCTGGTGTGATCTCGACAAGCTTTACCGCAACGTGGTCTGCAGAGAAGAGCAAGACCGCCCCTCGGTCATCCTTAGCGTCCAGTTTTAGCGCCAATAGTGTAATTTGAAATGGGGTTGCTGGCAAGTAGCCAGCCACTTCAACGAGCCATCCCGAGACCGAAGGCGTATAAGCGCTGATCGGTTTCGATCAGCGCTTATACGCGGGGTCCGCCCTTTTCTGCGGCCCCCACATTCCAGGACTAGACCGGCTGCTGCATCCGTCGAGCCAGCCAGCCATCGCGCTGCGTAACGGACTCCAGGAAGATATCGTGAATGTTGGGCAGCACTGACTCGCGTACACTGGGTCGGGCCAGCAATGCGTCACGCCAGGCGCTTAGCTTGGGGAAGTCGGTAAAGGCTGAGTAGTCGGACGCAAGCTGCTCTATCCAGGTCAAACGCATGAAGGCCGGCGCGGCTGCGACATCGACCATGCCAAAATGCTCGCCGCGGAAGTAAGGGCCATCGACTTCCGCCTCAAAGCCGGGCAGCTTACTGCGTATCGTCTCAATCTGCTTCCGGGCTTCTTCCTCGTCGAGCGTGAAATAGAGCATGAACGTCGGACCGTACAGATCGGCCATGAAGTCGCGCCACATACGATCCTGGGCGCGGTCGAGCGGCGCAGAAGGCAGCAGGCGCGGTTCATGCATTTCGTCCAAATACTCGTTAATCACGGCCGACTCAAAGAGATTGACGCCATCAGGCGTCTGGACGACCGGCACCTTTCCAGTCGGGGAGATCGCCAGAAACCAGTCCGGTTTGTTGCGCAGGTCGATGTAGTCGATTTCGTAGGGAACGTTTTTCTCGTTCAGTACGATGACGGAACGTTGCACATAGGGGCAAAGGTTGAAGCTTATAAGCTTATACATGAGTCGGTGAGAGTCCTTTTCAGTCAACGTCTTGCGGTCATTCTGGCAGGCGACGCAGCCAGGGGGATACATCCATTTGATTGCCATAGAGTGACGGGCGAAGCCCATTTCGTCTGTGGGAGAGGGCACATTCGTAGGGAAGTAGCCGGGCCCACGATCACGGGTAGTGAAGCGTTGGAATGCAGAATGCAGAATTGACAACCAAAGAGCGAGTCGGCATCAACCCACTTGGTTTCGGCAGGCTCAACCGGCGCTGGCTCCGTAGCTTCCAGAGCTACTTTTTCAATTGACGATGCCCACGAAGCCACTACCCGATCACGCGCTCCGCGTAGCAGTCGATTGGCTTCTTGCTCGGCGATATAGATACCGTCGAGTTCAGTCTGCATGGCAGCGAAGAGATCGGCAATTTCGGCATCCGTGAGGGGAAAGTCGTCGCCCAACTCGGCATCCAATGTGTCCAACTCGGTGGTGATGGCGCGCAGTTCGTCGAGTCCATCTCCGCCCAACGCGGCGAAGGTTGCCTGGCGGCGGGCCAGCAACTCTTTGGTGGCGGCAAGGGTCGCGACCTCCGTAGGCAAAGCGATTTCCCCCAGATTGCTCCAGCGGACGCCAATATACTTGTAGTGATAGGCGATCTCATCAAGCGCAGGCATGTTGACCAGGGGCGCGGCTTCGGTCAGGAACGCGGCATAGAGATCACGCAGGGAGCCGCCCTGGGGACCGCCGGGCGAAACGCCCTCGTAGACCGACTTGAGCGCGCTGTAGAGACCGCGGCGATCGGCAAAGACGACGGGCCAGGCCTTCTTGTTGCGCGTGTCGGTCATAAGCCGGGCCCACTTGCGGATGGCGGGCAGCGAAAACGAATCAGACTTCTTGTGCAGGTGCTCGGCGCAGTCGATCAGCCCGGCCATGACCGCCTCCGCCAGGTCAAATTCGCCTGGCTCACCAAAGAGCACAACTCGATTCTTGTAGGAAGGGATGCGTGCCCGGGCAGCCTCAAATTCAGACGCATCGACTGTAAAGAGCCCAGCAGCTCGATCATCGACCAGGACATGGCCGGCGGCATCAATGCCAGCTACGGTGACCACGTGACCGTAGCAGCCGTCCGCTTCTGCAGGCAGCATCGTGTAGGCCAACTGGGCGGGATCGACCCAGGCAACCGCGGGCACACCCACGGCCAGGGCCGAGTCCACGTTCTGACGTGCACGCTTCTTCCCTCCTGTCTCCAAGACCTGAACCGGCATGTTCATGCGGCCGGCCAGCGCCTCCACAAACTTAACCGGATATTGCCAGTTGTTGCGCATGCCCAACACAAGGATCTTCAGGTCACCCTGCTTGAATTCCCAGAGGATGTAGCCCATTCCCAATCCGCCACCGATGCCCAGAAGCATGGCTTCGCTATAGGGTGCGCCGGTGTGGGGCGCGGTGACGCCCTGGTTGGCCAGGGCCGCGGCAAAGGCCGCGGTTTCAGGATGCTGTCCGCCATTGGGCGTGTAATTGGGTAAAACCATCATTCGATCTCCTTATGGGCAGTCCCACGATCGGGCTAAGGCGTCAAACGCTGGACAGCCGCCCACCATCAGGCGGGTACTCTTGCTGCACAATTATGTTTTGAGTCGGGTACGGGCAGACGACGCCATGTTCATCAAACGCCTCCTGGAGCGCGGTATTGACCTTGTCGACCATGCGCCGGGTATCGGCGTAGGTTTCGATCCACCAGCGGACGCGGAAGACCATGCCAGCATCACCCATTTCCAGATAGAGCGCGTCAACCCCTCGCTCCGGAAAAACGCCCTCTACTTCTTTGACGGTCTCTACAATCAGCTTGCGCACCGATTCGATATCCGTATCGTAGGCAATGGCCACATCGAGTTGAATGCGATAGAACGGATCAGGATACGAATAGTTGATGACCTGATTGGAGCCGATGATCGAATTTGGCACGATAATCAGCCGGTTATCGGGCGTAAGAATGCGCGTGGAGCGCAGACCAATGTCAGTGACATCGCCCCAAGTGTTGGCCTCCTCGATTTCGATACGGTCGCCTACGCGGAAGGGCTTATCAAAAAGAATGAGCATACCAGCGATGGCATCGGCAATGGTATCCTTGGCCGCCAAGGACAACGCCAGTCCCGCCAGGCCCACAGCAGCCGTGAGGGCCGCAACGTTGATCCCGAAATGAGCGAGCGTAATCACCACGATGATGACGATGAGCAGAATGCGGGCGAGGCGCGTCAATAACAGAATCGCCGGCTCAAGCTCGGCCTGCCGCTCAGAATCGGTAAGTCTCTCGCGGTATGCTTTGACCAGAACGTCGAGCGTCCGCCACAACACTACGAACGTTACAGATACGCCGGCAAGAAAGAGAATGTCCAGCAGCCCTCTCTTCACGAAGTCCGCCGGGACGCGCAGCCGCAATATGGCCAGGTACAAGACGCAGATCAATATCAGCCAGCGTACGAGTCCACCGATGGCCTGCTGCAGCTCTGCCCCGGTTTTCGGTGCAATGCGACTCAGAACCTTGCCCAGCAACAGATTGAACAACCATACGCCAAGGAAATAACCGACCGCCACAAGCAGTAACGCAAGACCAAGGTTGATTATAGGGCCAATTGCGTATGCTGCGAACCGGCTATCGGTCAACCCTGCGGCATCTGCAGCCTCGACAATTTCCTGTTCCACCAAACCCGGCGTGGGTTCAGGCAATGGCGCACGCGTGCTGATGATCTCAGCGTCAACCTCACTTGGCGCACTGGCCTGGCACGCGGCAAGAAAGGAGAGCGCCAGCATCAACAGCAACAGGCGATGCCAGGTTCGTGATAGCGGCCGCTCGGCCTTTGCAAGACCGGATACGCGGTTCCGCCCCGAGTCAAGTCCCCATTGGAAAAAGAATGAGGGCATCGCGCCGAGTGCCAGTAGGAGCGCAGGCGCCCAATCAGGTTGTAGGTTCATCACGGAACCCCGCCGACTGCGAATTGAATGCGTCCATGCGTCTGTTGCTCGGCAACGCATCGATCACACGCATGGTGATCACAAAGTCCAGTCAGTCTACTGATTCTTCAACGGAGGCGTTAATGGCTTCGATGGCTTCCTGGGCCTCTTGCTCGGCCAGCAGGGCTGTCCTTTCCGCCTCGGCGACAGCCATGGTGGAGATGAGCCCAGCCTCAACCAGGGCAGCGAGGGCCTCTTGGGCCGCATAGTCTTCAATCAAGTCCGCCACAATCAGGGCCTGCAGTGCCTGGGCCGCCGCAGCTGCCTTGATCTCCTCGGCCACGCGTACCGTAGCCAAGGCGTCGAGCATGGCCGCGCCCTTGATGGCATCGGCAATTTCGATGCTCGCTTCGGCTTCGACGATGGCTTCGACCTCGCGCCCGACCATAAGGAGCGCTTCCGGGGTGAGAATGCCCTGGGCAATCGGATAGCCGCCGGTACTACGCAGTGCGTACTTAAGACGGGATGCCCATACATGCTCGAAAAGCAACATGGCAACTGAGTCACCCGGCTCCAGCCCGGCTGCAATCTCCATGATGTCGGCAATCTCCAGACCATAGGCTCGCTCGGCCGATGCAGGTACGTTCTCTGCCGCGCCGGTAGGTTGAGCACTGTGCAAACCAATCAGTCTGCCAATGACGGCGCCAAACTCAAGAACTTCCTCTTCCGTCAAGTCGGACTGCTCCAGCGCCAAGAGGTCGCCGGTGGCTGTCTTCATCACAAACTGCAGGTCGATCACGCGGATGAGGCCGCGTGAGGTCAAGTCATCGAGTTCATCGAGCACGGCGCCATGGAACTCGGCGTCGGGGCCGAAACCCACGACCAACATCTGGATCGGTCCTATATTTTCAAAATCCATCTTTATCTCCTCGGGAATTGTGCCTAACATCCATTGTTTGGGCGTCGCGCACTCGTTCGAATGCTGCATATGATTGCCGCGAGCTATCGGCCTGCATTCGCCATCATGTCGATGACGACGGTGATGGCCAACATCTTGACGGCATCTTCTCCCGGCGCTACCTCAACGCCGTAGCTGTCGCGTACGCGGAACCACTTCTTGGAAACGGTCGCAATCGTCTGGCGGCCCTGTTCGATTCGATACTCATGATGCAGGATATTGCCTTGGGTAGATAGGTTCTGACCACCGGGAACGTCGATCTGCCAGCGATCGCGCAAGGGCGTCACCATCGCATTGTGAACTTTGGCAACGGTACCGCCAGCGGCATTGTCGATGTTCATGGTATCGCGCAACGTGGGCGATCCGCTCCTGAATTTGCAGCAGCTGGCGACCCTGGGCGTCCTCGAATATGAGGGTGCCGCGCACGCGAATGGCTTTGCCGTCGACTTTGAAGACCTTTTGCCCGCGGTCATTTTCGATCCAGAAATCCTGACCGATGGAGAACATCCGCTGCTTCATCATGAACCGCGTGCCCAATGCTGCGGTCGACGTCGGACTGACTGGCGCCGCTGTGGCGCTCGGTGTAGCAGCGCCACCTCGTTGTGCCGTACGATTCTGTTGTCTTGCATCTCTTCGTCCACGCATATTTGTCTCCCTAGTAAAATGGTGGGTCGTACGACCGGTAAATTCTTGCGATAGATTGCTTGTCAATGCCAAGCTGATCCAGGCAAACAATTTCGGTCGCGACCGCAGTTTGTCGAACCAGGCTCCGTGTCTCCACGTCGTCCGGCGTCATGATCGCGGCTGAAATCGCCGTGTGTAATTGGGTTGTGCTTCAGGCATTTGTGCCTCCCGACACAGTTGAAATATCTGTTTTCGAATGTCGCGTCGCACGCAGTATGTACACGCTCACGAGAAAAACCCAGATGGGAAAGAGCAATGTAATCCATACATTGAACGTGATCACAATAATCAGCATCAACGCAAGACCGTATGTCGCCATCACGATCCAGCGCGGCATGATCTGCGTGCGCAGCCAGATGGTAGCCAACGACATCATGAACACACCGGCCATCTTAACGCCGAAGTTATTGGTGATCTGATAGATGGCGGCACGGTGGATGGCATAGGTGCCGGTCTCCACCACGAGTTCCGCATCGGTCGAATAGGCGGTTAGCAAACCGCCCGCCAGCGCGGCGCTGACGAAGATCATGGCAATCAGCAGGATGCCGCTCCCGAAAAAAACCGTGGAAAAGAACTGGTCCTCCAGCGCGCCCAGGCGATCGCGGATGACACCCATAAACCAGAGAAACGCAATCCCTGCGAAGGGAATGAGCGTGAGACCGATTCTGACGGTGTCTAGGTGCTGCGCCAACCATTCACCCTCGGCGCCGACGTCAGCTGGAACCGAGATTCGGATCAGCATGAGCGCGCTACCGTAGAGCAGTGCGAAAGCAATGCCGGCCCAAGCGGCCGCGCGCGGCGTTTTCAGTCGCGGTCTGGTAATACCGCTTCCTGAAGCATGCACATGTTGTGACAAGCGATCGCCTCCTCCGACGGAATATGTAAATACGCCTCACGTGCTGGTAAACCAATGTACACCAAAACTCAACGCAGCGGAAGGCGATACTTACCGCCGGGGTGCATACCGCCGATGTTGAACTGATCGCCAACGCAGCGCCGGTATAGTAGATGGGTAGTTTCGGTTGCGAGTGATTTCGCAAGCGAATGTTGTCGAAAAATGGTGGATCCATCGCCGCTGAGACAGCGGCAGCCGCCATGTAAATAAAGACCATGTGCGCCTCATCGCGGTTTTCCGCATTTAAGACGCACATGGTTGTCGTTTGTCTATTCGGTTGTGACCGAGCCAGACACCTGGCCTAGCAAGGACCGCCGTTGCAGCTGTTTGCGCCGGGGCCACCCAGCATGAAGCCAGTCTCGCTGTCGGTAATCAGCGTGTCGTCATCTTCCTCGCCATACAGCTCATTGTAGAGCCCATCCCCCACCAGCTCATCGTCACCGGGCCCGCCGATGATGGTATTGAAGTGACCGGCGACACAGATTTTGTCATCGCCGAGCATGCCGTCGACAGTGTTCCAGCCGCCTTCGACGTAGATCACTTCGTCCTCGTCCGTGCCGACAATCACACCTTCAAAGCCGATAAAAACAAGGTCTGCCGTCTCGCCTTGGCAGTCATAGCCAGACTGGGCTTCCACAGGAGCGAGCAGCGCCGGCGACAGCAGTGCAAGCAGGGCGAACGTCAGGGCCAAGGTCAAGCGTTGGCCACGGATCGAGCAAATCATTCCAACCATTGTAGAGTACATACAAGCTCTCCACAGAGTGAAAAACAAGATTGATGAAAGGCAATTTGCAGCCATTGTGGCCGGCCAGAGTTCCGCTCTGACCCTTTCAAGCATACACTCAAACGCCTGTAATTATACCCTATTGGGGCAAAAAGCAAGATCGCGACTGCTCTGCAATTCTTCAACGATTTGCACACTGTTGCCCGTTAGACTATCAACGGCGCCGCTGAAACAGTCTTTGCGGAGCCGGTCACGGAGGTCGCACAGGCTCCCGTTTCACGTGAAGTTTGGGCAGTCCGGCAGCGATGTAATGGGCGCCTGCGGCATCTGCCAGATACCAGTTAGAAGGATGCAAATGCTTCGGGCTGGCAGGCAAAGGCGTACTCATCCAACACAATTTGAATATGATGCATAACGATGGCGTGCGGTGCGTTCTCAATGACCCCGGCGCGGATGGCACGATATTCCGCGGGCGCATACTGACTGAGCAGCGACAGCGGCAAGGGGTCGTCCCCGAGATTGGCAAAGAGTCTCGCCAGCGCGGCTTGGACGTTGGGCGCCGGCCAGTAGTAGCGGATCCGATCACTAAAGCTGAAGCGCCGGGCGAAGGCCTGATCCGCGGCATCGCCCCCATAGTACTTCGCCCAACCTGCGGGATTGACCAGCATTGCCTCCTCAAGCGCCTCCCGCACGTAGGAGGGCGACGCCCCGGCCCGACCGGCCAGAAGCGCCTCTTCCATCATCGCCAAGGCAAAAATCGCCTCGCGCAGGGCAAACGTCAGCGTGGGACCGACCTTGAGAATTGCGAAGTGGTCGGCGACCAGGTACTTGAGCGCGTCTGGTGTTTGATAGTCCGTCGAGTGAGCCTCAAAGATCAGTTGAGGATCGTCTGCAATCAAGCGCGCCAGGCTTTGGGCCGCTGCCGGGTCGTATTCAGCCAGCAGCGTGTCGCCGAATTCTACACCGGGCTGCGCCACCACCGCGATGACGCGTGTCCACGCGTCGGCCAGGCCTTCATCGAGAAAGGCCCGGCGCGTAATGGCGATCGTCTCCGCAACATCCGCGGCATTCGTGACGCTGACGTGCATCTCGTTCTCCTGCACACCGCCGGGGACGGGCACCTCGGTGCCAATCACGTACACCGGCATTTCGCTAGCATCCCGCCCGGCAGCGGCTTCTTCAGCAGCCCGTGCCATGGCAGCCGCGCGCCGGGCGGATACCTGTGGCGCCAAGGGCTGCACGGGGTCATCATCGGCGCACTTCATGCTGGCGTCCAGGTGGATTTTGGCGTAGCCGGCCCGCACATAGTCCCGAACAAGCGCCTCGGCTTTGGCCATGGCCGGCGCGGCCGGCTCCGCTTGCCACGGACTCGGCCCGAGATGATCGCCACCCAGCAGCAGGCGTTCCATGGGAAAGTCAAGCCTCCCCGCAATCTGTGCGACGAATGCCACAAAGTCTCCGGGCGTCATGCCCGTATAGCCGCCAAACTGATTGACCTGATTGCAGGTAGATTCGATCAATACCGGCTCGGTTCCGGCCAAAGCATGGCGCAAGCTGGCTTCGATCACCAACGGGTTGGCGGAGCAGATTGACGTCATGCCCTGCGCCAGGCCCCGCTTCTGGGCCGCGACCAGTTCGATAAATGGTGCAAGAGCCATCGTTGTCATGACCTATTCCGGGAATTCGCCAAACCAGGTTTCATCCACGGCCGGCATGGTATAGAAATCAGTCCAAGGCTTGGCCAACGCTTCGCACAGCGCAGTGACGCGCGCCATGCGTTCTCGCCCCGTGGTCAGGAGAAACGCTTCCCGTCCACGGCCCTGCACCTCGACCGCCTCTTTCCACACCGCGCGGGCGAACCGCGACACCCGAGGCCCCGGCGTTGCACGCAATCGTCACCTGCCGCAGATAGGTATCGTAGTCGACCGAGGCAGAGAGCAAGACCCACGGCGCGGCGCTGGCAGCAGAGAGTTCGGCGCAGGCTTCGGCCCACACGGTTTCATCTGGATTGGCTTTGAAATCAAGCGGGAATTCCGCTTTCAAGGCGTCGACCCCCGGAATGACCAGCCGCCGTGCGGTTTCGACCACCACCCACCGCCGTTCGTCACCTGACAGCTTGGGATTGGCTCGGATCCAGCCCATAGGAGAGCGGCTCCAGAAAGAGGGGAATATCGGCGGCCGTACACTCCTCGACCACCTGTGCCACCAGCGCTTCGACCTCGCCGGCCGTGGGCGATTTGGGATGATAGTAGACGAGCAACTTGACCGCGCTTGCCCCCATACGCTTGGCCTTGGCAACACTCCAGCCGGGCAGAATGCGGCTCTGGCGCGCGGCGGGATCGCCCGTATAGCCTGTGGCTTCCACGGCCATCACCAGCCCCGTGCTGCCGGGCAGGGCGCCGGTCGCCACACACTGGGCGCCACCCACCTCCGGGTCGAGCAGGGCCGCAGTCGCTTCCGGGGCGAGGGTGGCGATGACCTGCTGCTTGAAGGCGGACATGTCGGCCGTGCTGACGCTCTCCGGCGCCGCGGGATTGAGCGCACGCCGCAGGTTGCCGCGATGATCCAGGGCGAAGACGGCGATTGCGCCACGCTGGGTCGCGCACTGCTGCATACCGCGAATTTTGCCGATGGAAAGAATCGGTTTCATAAGTAAGTCTCAACTCCTGTAGGCTGCGTTCATGTTGATGATGGCGCATCGGGCGCTGCCGGCGCTAGACTTTCAGGTCCAACTCCACAACTGCGGTCAGATTTTCGGGCCGATCCGGATTGAGGCCCTTGGCCACCGCACGGTAATAGGCCGTCAGTTGGAGGGCAGGCAGGTAGAGCACATTGCGCACCAACTCGGGCAATCCCGAATGAAATGTGAGATCAGCATCCCTTTCTCCTAACGAAAAAACCTGTCCGCCCAACGCTGCCATTTCCGTCAGCACCTGGGCCTCGTCGTCGCGGTTGCTGTCCGACAAGAGGCCGATGACGGCGGCGTTCTCGTTGACCATCGACATCGGTCCATGGCGGAACTCGAAGAAGTGAAAGGGCTCGCTGTGGGTGAGCGTCATCTCTTTCATTTTCAGATTGACTTCGCAGGCCAGGCCATACCGCGGTCCGCTTCCTAAAAAGTAGAACCGGTCCAGCGACAGGTTTGCGCCCAATGCCTTGGCCGGTCTCTCTGCGCGTGCAATCAGTGCATCGCCCGCGGCGGGCAATTTCTCCATTTCCGCCAGCAGGGTGCCCTCGCCGGCCAGGAGCGCTGTCAGGGCGGTCGTCGCCACATACATGGAGGCAAAAGAGCGGGTCTGGGCCACGCTCTCTTCTTGCCCGGCGGGAATGGCGATGGTCACGTCCCCCAACTCGCCCAGGGGCGTCGCGCCGATAGTTGGTGATCACAATCACCTTGCCCTCATGAGATGCCTTAAATTGGCGCACGGCGCCAATGGTTTCGCTCGTGGTTCCCGACCGGCTCACGGCCACCATCAGCGTCCGCCGCCCATTGGAGGGGCCATAGGCGCTCTTTGGATAGAGGTAGAGCTCGCCGGCAGGGTACGCGTACGCCGCGGTGTCCAGCAACGACTGCCAGAGGGTGGCCGCCGCAATCGACAAATAGTAGGTTGAGCCACAGCCCGTGAAGAGCACCTCGTCAAACCCCTTCCCCTCAGCCCACAATGCCTGTAAGGCGGCAGCATGACGCTTGATCAGCTCGATGGCTTCACGCCAGGCCACGGTCTGGGTGACAATCTCTTGATAGGTTACGTGTTCAACCGGCGCGTCGCTGGCGGTCATGAAGGCTCCTGATCTGGTGTTGAATCTTGTCGCAAGATAATTCGTCTTGCGTTCTGGTTGTAAACTTTTCTCAGCACGTCATCCGGCAGGTGCAGTCCATAGATGCGCCAGCGCCCTTGCCCCGGGGGCTCTTCCGTCGCGTAGCTGAAGTATTCATCGCGTGTTTCGAGAAATCGATAGTGGAGGCGATATAGGTCAGCATTGGCCGGGCTGTCTGTGCCAAACAGGATCCGATCGGCATAGGTGAGAAAAAAATCTCGGGCGCTGTAGGGTTGTCGTCCCAGTTCGCTGATCCGCGCGCTGATGTCAACATAGAAGTTTGGACAGCGATCAAGCAACTCCCCGACCCAACGAAGGTTTTCGGCGTAGCAACCCACATGCGCGCCCACGAAATCGGTGCCGGGATGGCGCGCCACCACGTCCGCAAATTGCTCCATAATGGTCAAAAACGCGGGAAAGGGCGGACTGAGAAATTGCCAGTCGGGATGGGCCTGGAGTTCCTCCCAGCGTTCGTTGTGCTGATCGACGGGATCAAAGAACGCGACCGGATCGGCTACATGAATCACGACGGGGATGTTTAAGTCACCGGCGGCCGCCCAGATTGGGTCAAGTCGAGGATCATTCACGGCCACGCGGCGTCCGTCGGCATCGACCGTCTCCAAGCCAAGATTCTTCCAGATCTTGAGCCCCTGCGCGCCCCAGGCCACCTGCGCACGAAGACGCTGCGCCGACCATTCACCAAAGTCATGGGGATGATCGGGCCAGGCAGACCAATCGACGCCGCCAAAGACCACGAAGCGCTCGGGCGCAACGACCTTGAAGTGATCCAAATCCCGGCGCAGCTTGGCCTCGCCCCATCCTCCGTCCAGAGAAATGTAGGTGTCAACGCCGGCCTCGTCCAGAATGTCGAGCAGTTCAACGGCGGCACGCTGGTGCCACCCATCCCAGTCGATGCCAGCGAAATCACCCAGATGGTTGTGCGCGTCGATCACCGGAAAGCGGGGGCGGGAAATCGTGGTTTCCGGAACGATAAGCCTCGGTTGGGGGCGAAAGTCGGAAAGCTGCATGGTCCTATTTTCCTTCATGATCTTATTGAGCTGTTGCGGCCGTCAACGCTTTGCGATGCATCGACGGATCAATGCAGTCCATGTTGCGCCTGCGCTTGCTGCGCTTCGGCGAGGGTTGGCTGGCCCTCGATGCCACCCGGGCGGCGCGTGGAGAGCGAACCGCAAGCGATCCCCAGCCGCAAGCAGGCCTGGATGTCCCAGCCAGTGAGGAAGCCATAGATGAAGCCGGCATCAAACGTATCACCGGCGCCCACCGTATCGGCTACATCCATCACAAGCGCAGAAGCCGTCGCCAGTTCCTCGCCGGCGACGGCGAGGGCGCCCACTTTGCCCTGCTTGACGGCCACGACGTCGACGGTCCCGGCCAGGGCGCGTGCAGCGCCTTCAACGTCGGTCTTACCGGTCAAGGTCAGGGCTTCGGCATCGTTGGGCAGAAAGACGGTCGTCTCTGCCAGCGTTTGCTCCACACCGACCCAGCGCTCTTGCGGATCCCAATTCGTGTCGAGCGACGTGCTGAGCCCCAGCGACCACGGCTGGGCAAAGAGTTCGGGCAGATCGGGGCGCAGCGCATCCTGCAAGAAATAGCTGGTGACATGCAGATGATGCTGCCTGGCGCAACAGATCGTCGGGGATGTTCGCAGCACGCGGCGCGCGCCAATCGCACCTGCATGGGTAAGGATAGCACGGTCTACCCCCCGGCTAAGAATCACGCTGAGACCGGTCTGCTGGGATGAGTCCACGACGACGTGGCCTATTTCTACGCCGCGCGCAGCCATTGATTCGAGCATGTAACGGCCGAATAAATCGTCGCCGACCACGCCGACAAAGGCGACGCGCAGGCCCAGGCGGGCAGCGCCACAGGCGAAGATGACCGCGGATGAGCCAACCGTCATCGTCGCCGTTTCAACAAGCGCTTCATGCTGGCCAAAGCGGACGGTCAGGTTGGGATCGGAAAGTATGAGATCCGGGTTTATTTCGCCGGCAACCAGCAGATCAAAAGATGATGTCATCGGGTCTTTCACACGGTTCAGAGAATAAAGAGCTGATCAATCGGTTGAGCAGGTTCTATGCTTGAATGAAGTCGGGCAGATAGGCCGCCTGAACGCTCGCCATCTCATCAAAGAGCCGCGCGCTTCGGCCAGCGAGCAGACCGCGGCCGTCAGCGGATCGATCATGAGTGCATGGACAGCAGCCTCTCGATCTTGCGCAAGGATCGCCGTGGCGACGAGGTCATGGAAGGCCATGTGCTGTGCGTCCAATATGGCAAGCTGCGTCGGCAAGGGGCCAAAGTGTGTTGGCTGAATGCCCTTGCGATCCACCAGGCAAGGTACCTCCACCACCCCATTCTGGGGCAGGTTGTCGATCAAGCCATGGTTGGCAACGTTGCCGTAGATCACGACCGGGACATCGGTCGCAATAGCCTCCATAATGTATGAGGCGAACTCAGGTCCCCGCTCGAACTCGAAGGCTTCTTCGCCGGAGAGATAGGCGCGGATTTCCTGCTCGGCCTCCTGCCGTTCGATGGGCCAGTGCTTGGCATAGAAGCCGCTTTCGCCCCGATATTCGGAGCGCGTGTACGTCTTCACCAGATCGGGTCGCTTGCGGTAATACGCGGTGTATTCGGAAACGTGACCGCTCGATTCGGTCGGAAACACGCCCAGGTGGCGCATCATGTCGAAGCGCACGGGATCCTGTTCGTAGATGGCCGGATCTTTGACCCGCTCCAGCAGGGCAGGGTACAAGTCCTCGCCGTTGTGTTCCAACTGTACAAACCAGGCCAGGTGATTGATGCCAGCAGCCCGCCAGTCGATCTCGCTGACCGGCATGCCAAGATAGGCGGCCAATTGGTCGCTGGTATGCTGAATGGAATGGCAGAGGCCCACAATCGGCAACGATGAGGCGCGCAGGCCGGTCAACACGGTGAGCGACATGGGATTGGTGTAGTTCATTACCAGTGCATTGGGGGCAAGTCGCTCCGTATCGTGCAAAATATCGACCCACGCCGGCAGGGTGCGCAGCGCCTTGAACAGGCCGCCGGGACCAATCGTGTCGCCGATGCACTGATCAACCCCATACTTCATGGGGATGTCATAGTCGTGACGCACGTTTGCCAGACCGGCCACTTCAATCGTATTGATTACGTAGTCGCTGCCTGCGAGCACGGCGGTGCGATCGACGCTGGCCTCCGCACGCCAATCCTTGCCGCTCTCTTTGATGAGAAATTCGGCCATCTGGTGCGAAAGTTCCAACCGCTCGGCGTCCACGTCAACCAGAGCAAATTCGCCACTGGCCAAAGCCGGCGTTGATAGGATATCGGTCATCAATTCTGTGGCGAAGACAGCACTGCCGGCGCCGATAATGGTAATCTTCATAGTGCGACATGTCCTTGCATATGATTTTTTGCATTGTGTTGGCCCCACCCTGCTTCGCCGGGCATTACCTTTCTACTTGTCTAGTTTCTGGCACGTGCCGGTAATCCGGCGCCGTTCGTCAGGGCGACCGCCCAGGCATGAATGCCGTGGGCTAAGACGCGGCGTCCCATGAAGTAGGGCTGGGTCGTTGATAGAAAAGCCCCACTTTATGGGGCGCATCCTGCTAGCAAGGGTACTCATGCCCGGCAGGATTCCGCAGCGAACGTCATGATTGGCCCGACGCGCCTTTGCCGTAGCCTTGTCGGTAAAGATAAGCCGCCGGGCGGAAAGATTTGACGCCTTAAGCGTCAAACCAGAGTGAGGCTAACCTGGCCCACACGAACGCCAATCAGCTAATCGGTGGTGACCTCATACTCGTCGGGTGTGCGACTGGGCTCAAACCCCGGGTTGATGCGCAGGCGTCCCAGAGAGCGATCGCCCACGTAGGGCACAAAGCCGTTGTCCAGCGAGCGCCGATAGGCGTCGGCAATTTGCTCCGGCTTGGCGGTATAGTCGACCGTGAGCACGAGTTTGCCCGCGGCCCGCCATTGACGCAGCGTGGCTTCACGTTCGGCCGTCCAGGCGGCCGGGCTTGCTTCATGGTCGCGTGGGTTGCCGTAGTAGAGATCCTCGACCCCAATCCCGGTGACGGCAGCCAGGTACTCAGGAAATTGAAGCCCCAGCTCTTCGCCATTCTGCGGAAAGACCCCAAAGCCGGGGACACGCTGCCGTGCGTAATCCGCCAGCGCAATCACGAAATCAGCCATCTCGCGGGCAGCCTCCGCACGGCCCTGCTCGGCATAGTATTCAAAGGCATCGACACGATCCAGGTAGGCGCCGTCACACCCCAGTGCAATCAGCTGGTCCAGATAACTATCCGCCGTGCCAAAAATAATCTGTTGCCATCCAGGATCCCAGTACTTTACCCAATAATCGCCTTGCCAATCCGGGTCGGCCTGATCCAGCCAGGCCGGTGGGTTCTCTGCCCAGTCGGCGCGCCAGTAGCTGCGATAATCCTCCGCCTGGCCGATGCTCATGTAGCAGAGCACAATCTTTGGGCCGCCGGGACTCTCTTTCAGCTGCGGAAAGGTCTGGGGCGAATTGCCGGCGGTCGAGATACTCACCACGACGAGATCAAAGGCGCTCTCGCCGATACGCCGGGCATTGGCGCACTGGAGCTGATAGAACCAATTGTCGACCGCCGGCCAATCAGGCATCGTGACACACGCCTCGGGAACTTCAGACGGGACCGGTGGATCTTCTGGCAGGGCGGGCGTGGCCGGCGACGCAGAGCCGCCACAGCCGGCAGCGGTGACCGCAACCAGAAGCACAAGGATGAAAATGGGAAGCCAGCGCATCATTGTTGAGCAGCTCCACTTACTTAACGCCGGTCAGGGCAATGCCCCGGACGATCCAGCGTTGCGCCAACAGGAAGACAAAAAGCACGGGCAAAATGACCAGGACGGAAGCGGCCATGGTCAACTGAATCTGGTTTGAATGCTGATTCGAATACCAGGTAAGAATGATCGGCAGCGTGCGCACGCGATTCTCGGTCAGAACGATGAGCGGCCACAGGTAGGCGTTCCAATTGAACATGAAGGTCAGCATGCCAAACGTCGCCAGCGCCGGCCCCAATTGGGGCAGCACAATGGACCGATAAATGCGGAATTCAGACGCGCCGTCGACGCGGGCCGCCGCAATGAGATCGTCCGGGATCGATTTGCAGAATTGGCGAAAGAGAAAGATGCCAAAGGCGTCGATGGACGCGGGGATGATAAGCGCAATCAGCTTGTTGAGCAGGCCCAGTCTGGCCAAAATCAGGTAGCCGGGTACCATCGTCACCTGCGCCGGAATCATCATCGTGGCCAAAATGAACCAGAAGAGCACGTTCTTGGCGCGGAACTCAAATTTGGCAAAGATGTAGCCAAAGAGCGAACTGGTAAAGAGGACCTGCGCCACATTGGCAAAGGCGATGACGGCCGAGTTGCGGTAATAGAGCGTCAGGGGCAAATCCTCATCCTGGAAGATACGCAGGTAATTCTCAAAAGTGAAAGTCTGGGGGAAAAAGGTCGGCGGCATCTGGCGCAATTCTCGGCCCGTCTTAAAGGAGCCCAGAATCATCCAAATGAAGGGGAGAAGCGCGATCAGCCCCAGCAGCGCCAGGATCACAAAGGCGACGAAGCGGCGCGTGCGATGGCCGCCCGCACTGAGGGAAACGGTACGTACGCTACTCATGCTAGTACTCCCATTCCGATTCGAGCAGGCGACTCTGAATCAACGAAATGATCAACACCAGCGTGAAGAGTACAAAGGCGACCGCCGAGGCCCAGCCCATGCGCTGGAAGCGAAACGCATTGTCGTAGATGTCGATCACCAGCACGCGCGTCTGCCCGTTTGGCCCGCCGTCGGTCATCACTTGAATGATGTCGAAGACTTGAAAGGCAGAAATCATCGTCAGGATGGCTGCAAGCAGAATGGTTGGCCGCAACAGCGGCAGCGTTATGTGACGGAACATCTGCCATGAGTTGACGCCATCGATTCTGGCGGCCTCGCGAATGCTCTCTGGAATCCCCTGCAACCCAGCAATAAAAATGACGAGGTTGTAGCCAATGTCCTGCCATAGGTAGGCAATGATCACAGCCAGCAGCGCCACGGGAATGCCAAACACAACCAGGCTTTGATCGCCCGTCCAATTGATTGCGATCAGCCGGCCAAAGATCGAAGAGAGGAAGCCGTTGATGAGACCACGCTGGGGATGAAAGACGTAGCCCCACATGATGGCGACACCAACCGCCGGGGCAAGGACAGGCAGAAAGAAGATCGTGCGAAACATGGCCTTGAGGCGACCATAAACGCTTTCAATCAGCACCGCAAGCGGCAGTGTAATGGCCAGATTCAAAGGCACGACCAGAAACGCAAAGAGCAGCGTCGTTTTCAAGCTGTTGTGAAATTGACGAACGGTGAGCGGGGCATCGTCCGAAAAATTGAGCATGCTGATGTAGTTCTGAAGGCCGATGAATGGATTGTCGCCGCCAAAACCGAGAAACGGGCCGCCCGCACGACGCGAACTGTAGTCGAAGAACGAGAGCGCAAACCCCCAGAGGAGCGGGAAAAGCGTCCAGAAGGACATATAGAGCACCAGTGGAATGACGGTCCAGGCCAAGAAGCGGCGCTGGGCATCATCGCGGTGCGGTTTTCGGGCAAAGAGGCTGTTTCTGGCCATAGAGAAAGGGCTCCGATTGGACGTGGCGCCCGGCACGGTCTGTGCCGGGCGCCACGCATCTAGCGGATATTGCCGTCAGCTTTACATCGACTCATTCACTTCACGCGTCAGTGTCTCAAGTGTCTCTTCAGCCGTCGCATTGCCCTGCAGGAAGTTGAGAATGCGCGGGTAGGTAATCTCGTACCAGACCAGATCACGATCCGGGAACGCGCCCTCTGGCTGCGCATATTCAAGCAGCTCCAAGAAGGGCGCGAAATGGGGGAAGTCGGCGACCAGCTCGTCGGCGGCCTCACCCGTTGCATTCGCCTTCAGGGCAGGCAGGGTCGCAGAATCCAGATTCCACTGCACAGCGTTGGCGGGATCCAATGCTGCGAACTGGATGAAGTCCCAGGCGGCGTCCTGGACAGCGCTGTTCTCAGAGACGGCAAGGCCCCAACCAGAGGCCGCCACCAGCGCCGGCTCGTCGCCAACGACCGGCAGTTTCACATACTCGGTCACATCCACGACATCGGGATAGTCACCGGCATAGTCGCCGATCACCCACGGACCAACCAGGCCCGCAGCGCAGACCTCATCGAAGTAGCAGTCGCCAACCCAGTTTTCCTCGTCACTGAAGAGGACAGGATCGACAATGCCCTCGTCGACCATCTTTTTCATCAGTTCCAACGCGGCCAGGCCCTCGGGCGTGTTGACGTCGTAGCCGGCGTCGGTGAGATATTGCCCGCCGTTCTGCAGAATGAGCGAGTAGAAGGTGGCCGGAATCGCATCGCTGGCCGTGAAATGATAGCCGGCGCGGGTCATCACGCCGTCCTGCATGGTCGCCAGCTGTTTGGCATCGGCGATGAAATCATCCCAGGAATCCCAGCCCGCCGTGATGTCGGTAATGCCGGCTTCCTCTGCCGCGGCCGTGTTCACCAGGGCGGCGCCATACTCGATGTTGAACTCCTGGGGAACGCCGTAGAGCTTGTCGCCGCAGGCATAGCCGGCCAGCTGCGCGGCGAAAATCGCCTCTTCAGCCTGCTCCATGGAGAGCACGTCGGCCGGAATTTCGGCCAAGTTACCCCCCTCGGCGTAGCTGCAGACCCACGAGCCGAACATCTGCAGAATGTCTGCTTCCGTTCCGGCGGGCAGGGCAGTCTGCAACGTTTGAATATAGGTATCATAGTCAAACGTTTCGAAGGTGATCGATACGTCAGGGTTTTCCGCCATATAGGCCTCGGCCAGGGTATCCAGGCCATCATTGAACGCGTCAGCCTGGTGCGTCCACACACGTAATTCGACGGCAGCATCGCCGCTGCCCTCCCCGCTGGAACCGCTAGGGGCGGCCGGGGCGGAGGCGCCGGCACAGGCGGCCATCAGCGCGATCGCCAGCAACAAGACCGGCAGCACGAAAAATCGCTTCGACATGGTCAATTCTCCTTTGTTTGGAATGACAAATAGGACAAATCGTTGGCACTATCTCAAACCGTCACAACGTTTACGCCGGCCTGTCGGCTGGCATTCACGAAAGCGACTGGGGCTTCATCATCGGTGATGAGCACATCGATTGCGCTGAGGGGCGCCAGGAACGCGGTCGAGACGCGGCCGCACTTTGAGTGATCGGCCACGATGATCACGTCGCCGCCCTGGCCAAGAATGGCGCGGTCGGTCATGGTTTCGGGCAGAAAGTCGTTGGTCAGGCCATGTTCGACATCGATTGCGCGGATGCCCATAATGATCTTGTTTGCCCGGACTTCGGCAAGGGCCTGCTCGGTGATGTGGCCGATCATCGACATCTCACTGCCGCGCACGATCCCGCCCAAGCTAACCAGGGTGATCGACGGCGTCTTGGCCAATTCATTGACGACCAGCACGGAATTGGTGATGACGGTCAACTCATGATGGTCATGGAGACACTTCGCAACTTCCAGAACCGTTGTGCCGCTCCCCAGAAACGCGGTGTCGCCATCTTCAATCAACGCGGCTGCGGCCCGACCGATGCGCGCTTTGTCTGCAGCCTGCTCGGTGCCGCGCTGAAGCACCGGTTGCTCCGGCGGCGCCTGCTGGACGACCATAGCGCCGCCGTGGAAGCGCGCCACATCGCCACGCTCCTCCAATACATCGAGGTCACGGCGCACGGTGGCGACGCTCACGTCAAAGTGCGAAGAGAGCTCAGCAACCGTGGCGCGTCCGCGCCTGCTCGATATAGCGCAGCAGCGCTTCCTGGCGTTCTATGTTTGAGAGAGAAAGGTCAGCGGTCATGATAGGCGTGTAAAAATGGGTTCTCGTCCAAAAGCCAAAATGCGGCAGCAAAAACACCACAAACAATCACAAATCATCAAAATCAATCACATCATACCTGAAATTCATGGTCTTTTCAAGCCCCAATTTTCAGACACGATCAAATACGCTCAAGACGAATCGAGTTTGTGAGGGGAGTTCTGCCGGTTTCTGACCGCGGACTCGGGTTCAAGTAGAGAACGATGGACGTAAGCGCTGTCACGGCGGTGCGGCGGTCAATGGTTTTGAATAGGCTATGCAGGCCTTCAATTTACGGGCAATCGCCGGGTTCAAACAGCTGAGGACGCAGCAATGGGGCGGGCGGGTGCGTGAGTGCATGAGGCGCTTCCGCTGCTGCTGCCCGAATGTGGCTGGATAGCCGATGAGGGGACTATGAAGAATTTCTGGAGAAGTTGCAGGTGGGCGTTTGCGTTACCGGCGCTTGTGCTGGCGCTGGCTGCTTGCTGAGGAGACACGGACCAAGACGCCGACCCCGGCGCAGGGGCGGCTGAGCCGGCCACGCCCACAGCTCCCTACCGCTACAGCCAACTGTTGCGTCGGGATGCAATCCAGCCCATCTACGCGCAGAGTTCATCGCGGCGGCTGAGGCCGAACTGGCCGATGAGCAGCTCGTGTTGGGGGTGGCGCTGGATGGCGAAGCCAAAGCCTACCCCATCAGCGTACTCAACTCGCGCGAGATGGTCAACGACGAGCTGGCGGAGATTCCCATCCTCGCCACGTGGTGACCGCTATGCTACACGGGCATGGTCCATTTCCGCACGGTGAACGGCGAGACAGAGGTCTTCGGCAACCAGGGGGCGCTCTTCATGAATGCCATGACCTGGTGGGATCACTCGACGGAGAGCGTTTGGTCGCAAGTCTGGGGTCGGGCAATTGAGGGCACGCTTGCAGGGACCGAGCTGGAACTGATTCCCAGCCAAACAATCCCATGGGGCACGTGGCGGGCTCAACACCCCGAAACGCTGCTCATGTCCACGGGCAGCCCGCGCCTTTCACTCTCGCCCGAGCGCTTTCAGGATTACTACGTGATTGGGGTGACCCTCGACGATGCCGCCAAAGCCTACGCCTAGGGCGACGCGGCCGATGCTGGCGTGATCAACGATGCCGTGGGCGGAATTCCCGTGGCGGTCGTGGTCAACGAAGAAACCAAGGCCGTCAAGGTCTTCCTGCGTGCGGTTGGGGAGCAATTGCTGACGCTGCGCTGGGCAGGGAATCAACTGATAGACGAGGAGACCGGCACAACGTGGGATCCGGTGTTGGGGATCGGCCAGGATGGGGCGTTCGCCGGCGAGACGCTACGCCCCATCCCCTACATTCCGGCCTTTCCCGATGCGTGGCAGGACTTCTACCCGCATACGGATGAATGGACAATCGTCAATTGATAATTGACGATTGTCCATTGTCAATTCATCTAAGCCGTTGCTGCGGTTCGCGCCTGGGCCTGATTGAGTTCGCCAAAGCCAATCAGCCGCTGCTCTTCTTCATCCCAGAGGGTGAGAAAGACCGTACGCAGGCTGCTCCAGAGCGTCAGCTCGACCACTTCCTGGAACTCCGAGTTTTCCAGGTAGACCTGTTCCAGCTTGTAGTTGGGAATGCGCGGGCTCAGGTGGTGGATGTGGTGAAAGCCGATGTTGCCTGAGAACCACTGCAAGACCTTGGGCAGCCGGTAATAGGAACTGCCACAGAGCGCGGCCACGGTATAGTCCCACGCCGGCTGATACTCCCAGTAGGTATCCTCAAACTGATGCTGCACGTAGAAAAGCCAGGTGCCGAAGCTGGCGGCCAGGATGGCGCCGGGCAGGAAGATTAGCAATACGGTCTTGAAGCCAATGGCCAGGCCGGCTGCACCGAAGAGGACGGCAATCGCCAGGTTGTTCCACCAGACTGCGCGGCGCTCTTCCTTGCGGTACTTCTCATTGGCGACCAGCGGGAAGCGATGCATAACCAAGAAATGGAAGGCGGGCGCAAGCGCGAAGAGAAAGACTGGATTGCGAAAGACCCGGTAGGCGATCCGCTGGTGGCGCGGCGCGGCCAGATATTCGTTCACCGTCATCGTCCAGACATCGCCCATGCCCCGTTCACCCAGATCACCTGAATGAGCGTGATGGAGCGCATGACTCTTGCGCCAATAGCGGTAGGCGACAAGCGAAACCGCGCCGCAAGCCGTGCCCACATAGTCATTCGCCTTGCGCGAGCGAAAAAACGATCCGTGCCCACAATCGTGTTGAATGATGAAGATGCGAACCATGAAGCCCCCGGCTGGAATAGCGAGGAGCAGCGCCAGCCAAATGTTCACCTGTAAGGCGAAATAGATCGCCACCCAGCAGGCCAGTAAGCCGCCAAAGGTGTTGACCAACTGAATGATGCTCATGCGTGTGTCAGGGTGCTGGTACTCCGCGACCATTTGTTTCCACCGCTTCACGGTCAAATTGCGGTGTGCTTCTACGTGCGGGTTCATCAGTTACTCTCCTCTTGGGAACTGCGGCAAGGGCGCCGACCTGGCGTCTTTTTAGCCGATCCCTGCCGTCTTGGCAAAAAACTCAATCGCCCGCAGGTGCTCTGCAGGCGTCGAAAAGCCGCTGCGCATGGTATCGACAGAGAGATGCGTTGCCCCGACGGCACGCCAATCCTCCACCAATTCAAGCAACCGATCCCTGTCGCCATTGCCGAAATGGATACGCGGTTCGAGGCCGATATCGTCTCGGGATCGGCCCGCTTCTTCCAGGTAGTGATCCAGCTTGGCCAGCGATTCTGCCGCGCCGGCGGCCGTACGTTCGCCGGGCAGCCAGCCATCGCCCATGCGCGCCACGCGCTGCAAGACCACGTCGGCATAGCCGCCGATCCAGATGGGGATCGGGCGCTGGACGGGCAGCGGGTTGATTCCGGCATCGTCGATGTGATGCCAGTCGTCGTCGACCGTAATCAGCGGCTCGGTCCACAGACGGCGCAGGAGATCGATCTGGGCCTCGACCCGCTTACCGCGCGTGTGGAAGTCCTGATTCATGGCCACATACTCGACCTTGTTCCAGCCGATGCCGATGCCAAGACGCAGGCGACCACCACTGAGCGCGTCCAAACTTGCCGCTTGCTTGGCCACGAGCGCGGTCTCGCGCTGGGGCAGGATGATGATGCCCGAGACAAATTCCAGCGTGCGGGTCAACGCTGCCATGTGGCTAAAGAGGACAAAGGGCTCATGGAAGGGATCGCGATCGGTATAGGGTCCATCCCAGCCGCCGGGCCGGTCCGGGTTCGCGCCTACAATATGATCGTAGGCCAAGAGATGGTTAAAGCCGAGCCCTTCGGCCGTCTGCACATAGTCGCGCACGGCAATGGGGTCAGTTGGATATTCGGTTTGGGGATAGACAACGCCGATCTTCATGGATGATTTCCTCTGGAGTGGATGCGCGAATGAATTGATGGGTGAATGAGATAAGCTTAATCGGTCCACACCGAAACGTCAGTTGTAATCAGCCCGATCTTGCGATGCATCCCATTTCGGCAGCTACTTTAGAGAAAGCGGCCAGTCCCTTCGTACACCGCCCCTAAAATGCGGTATGCACCCCCCAATCTGGGAAATGATTCGCACGATCACCCAAAAGCGGTTAGAATCAACTTCCGTGTAATCCTTGATCGATCAGTGCAATTTATTTGATGGAATGCCGACCAATCCATGACTGAACAGACTGAACAAGCCTACCCCCTCGCCCGTCTTTGGCAATATGGCGACCAATATCGAGGTTCGGTCGCGCTGGCCACGCTCTGCTCCGTCCTCAACAAGATATTCGATCTGGCGCCGCCGATTCTGATCGGCGCGGCCGTTGATGTGGTCGTCAACCAGCAGGATTCTTTTCTGGCCGAATTGGGCATCTCCTCGGTCGTGCGCCAACTCATGGTCCTCTCCGCACTGACGGCGCTGGTCTGGGGGTTCGAGTCGCTCTTTGAGTACTTCTACCGCGTCCTGTGGCGCAATCTGGCCCAAACCGTGCAGCATGACTTGCGTCTGGACGCCTACGATCACGTGCAACACATGGAGATGGCCTACTTCGAGGATCGCAGCACGGGCGGCCTGATGGCGGTCCTCAACGATGACATCAACCAGCTCGAGCGCTTTCTGGACGAAGGCGCCAACAACATCATCCAACTAATCACCACGGTCACCGTCATCGGGGCCATGTTTCTGATCATCGCGCCCCAGGTCGGCTGGTTGGCCATTCTGCCCATGCCGCTGATCATCTGGGGCTCGCTGCGCTTCCAGCGTCTGCTGGAGCCGCACTATGCGGGCGTGCGCGAGCAGGTGAGCGTGCTCAACAGTCAGCTGGCCAACAATCTCGGCGGCATCGCCACCATCAAGAGCTTCACGACTGAAGAGTATGAACTAGCCAGCGTCCGCGAGGCAAGCGATGAGTATCGCCAGCGCAATCAGGATGCGATCAAGGTCAGTTCCGGCTTTGTACCGATCATCCGCATGGTGATCGTCACCGGCTTCATCGCCATCATGTTTTTCGGCGGCCTCATGGTGATCAACGGCCAGCTCAATGTGGGCGCGTACAGCGTGCTGATCTTTATGACCCAGCGCCTGCTCTGGCCCCTGACGAGCCTGGGCAACACGCTCGATCAATACCAGCGCGCCATGGCCTCCACCAATCGGGTCATGAATCTACTCGATACCGAGGCCGAAATCGTCAGCGGTACGGCCGCCTTGCCGATCGAAGGAGTGGCCGGCGAGATTCGCTTTGAAGAGGTCGATTTCGAATACGGTTTGGGGCAGAACACGCTCTCGGCCACGGGCGCAAGCAATGGCAACGGCGACGGATCGATCAGCTCGCGCCGGGGCGTGCTCCACAGCCTCTCGCTGGAGATGCCGGCGGGCGAAACCGTTGCGCTGGTCGGCGCGACGGGCGCGGGCAAGAGCACCATCATCAAACTGCTGCTGCGCTTCTATGACGTCACCGGCGGGCGCATTTTGGTCGACGGCCACGACCTGCGCGACCTCAACACGCAGGACTTGCGCCGGGCCATCGGCCTGGTCAGTCAGGACGTATTTCTTTTTCACGGGACCGTACGCGAGAATATCGCCTACGGTCGCCAAGACGCGACCGACGCCGAAATCGTGGAGGCCGCCAAGATTGCAGAGGCCCACGACTTCATCATGAAATTGTCCGATGGGTACGACACAATCGTCGGCGAGCGGGGACAGAAGCTCTCCGGCGGGCAAAGGCAGCGTATCTCTATCGCCCGGGCCGTGCTCAAGGATCCGCCCATCCTGATTTTGGACGAGGCGACGTCGTCCGTCGACAACGAGACCGAAGCCGCGATCCAGCGTTCCATGGAGCGTATTGCGGTCGGACGTACCACCATTATCATCGCCCACCGTCTCTCGACGGTACGCAATGCCGATCGCATCTACGTACTCGAACATGGCGAGCTGCGCGAGCGCGGCGATCATGACGCGCTGGTCAATCAAGCCGGCATCTATGCCGGGCTCTGGTCGGTGCAGACGGGTCAGCAAATAATGCAGCCCGCCACCAACGGCCACTAAGCAGACGCTCCCCCACAGCGCACGATGTTCCGCCCACCGGGCAAGGAGAACAACGATGACCAAAGCCGGCAGCGCCTTAACGGGGATCGACGCGGCCCTCTTGCAGATGGAACGTCCCACCAACCTGATGATGGTCACCGGCGTTGCCATGCTCGACGAGCCGATCACGCTGGCACAGCTGCGTAAAACGCTGGAAACGCGCCTGCTCACAATTGATGAACGCTTTCGCATGAAGGTGGTCACAGGTCGCCTATCGGTGGGAACGCCCCATTGGGCGAAGGATCCGGACTTCAACCTGGACGCGCACTTGCAGCACTTGGCCCTGCCCGCGCCGGGCGATGAGGCCGCGTTGCGCACGTTGATCGGCGACCTGGCCAGCAGACCGATCGATTTTTCCAAGTCGCCCTGGCAGATGCATCTCGTCGACAACGTCCAGGGCGGCAGTGCGCTGGTCGTCCGCTTTCACCATTGCGTGGCGGACGGCACCTCCGTCAAGTACATCATGGCGCATCTGATGGACACGGAACGCGTCCCGGCGACTGCACCGGTTCCACCGCCGGCTCAGGCCGCCGCGCCGCGTCGCAGTCGGATGGGGCGGCTGTTCAGCCCCGTCAAGGGTGCGCTCAACATCTCAAAAAAGACGGCCGGCCTCCTCATAGACGAAGGGCGCGAAGTACTCCAGGATCCGCGTCACCTGCGCGAGCGAGCGGAGCTGGCAGCCGAGAGCGTCGCCGTGATCGGACGTCTGCTCGTCGATGCGCCCGACCCGGCGACGCCCTTCAAAGGCGCACTGGGCGTGCAGAAGGAGGTCGCCTGGACCGCCGCTTTGCCGCTGGAAGAGGTCAAATTCGTGGCCCAGGCGCTGGACGCAAAGATCAACGACATTCTCATGGCGGCCATGGCCGGCGCGCTGGGCGCGTATTTACGCAACCGCGACGTGGATGTCGCCGACCTGAAGATTCACGCAGTCGTCCCGGTCGACCTGCGTTCACCCGACAAGGCCCACGAGCTTGGCAACGGCATTGGCCTGGCCTTTGTAGGCCTGCCTCTGGGGATTGAGGATTCGGCCCTGCGCCTGGCCGCCATACAGGAGCACATGGATGAGATCAAACAGTCGCCCGAGGCCGCGGTCTTTTTGGGTCTGCTCAACGTCTTTGGCTATACACCACCGATGGTGGAAGAGCAGGCGCTCAAATTCTTCGCCGCCCATGCCACCGCGGTGCTGACCAACGTCGCCGGGCCGCGTGAGACCCTTTACCTGGCCGGCAGCCGCATCAGCCATGTATTTTTCTGGGTGCCCCAATCGGGTCGCGTGGCCATGGGCATCAGCATCATGAGCTATGCCGGTGAGGTCATACTGGGCGTCATTACCGATGCAAAACTGGTACCGGATCCGACCACGATCACCGACCTCTTTGATCAAGAATTTGCGGCCATGGGCGCCCTCGCCCGTGACGTCACGGCCCGCTAGAGGCACGATCGTCAGAAAAGGAGTGAATCGTGACCAAAAAAACAAAGTCCATGACCGGTGTCGACGCGGCGTGGCTCCACATGGAAGATCCCACCAATCTCATGATGGTGACCGGCGTGACGCTCCTGGACAAAGCGCCCGATTTTGCCCGCTACCGGGCGACAATCGAAGAACGCCTCACGGCCATGGACCGCTTTGGCATGCGCGTGGTCGAAGGACGCATGCCCGTAGGCACGCCCCACTGGGAAGTCGACCCCAATTTCGACATCGACGCACACGTGCATCACATTGCCCTGCCCGCGCCCGGCGACAAAGCGGAATTCCAGAAGCTGTTGAGTGACCTGTCAAGCACGCCCCTCGATTTCTCCAAGCCGCCCTGGCAGATGCACCTGGTGGAGAATGTGATGGGCGGCGCCGCGTCGGTCATCCGCTTCCACCATTGCATCGGCGATGGGGCCTCGATGAACTATGTCATGTACCGGCTCATGGACACGTCACGCGGCGGGCAGCGCGGCCCCGACGAGCGAGCCGGCAGCGACATCAAAGGGAAAGCGAAGCATCTTCGGTCTGTTGACAAGCCCGGTGCGGGGCGCTTACGGACTCACAAAGAAGACCGCCGGCCTCCTGCTGCACGAGGGCAAGGAGACGCTCCTGCATCCGTCGCGCCTGGTCCAGGGCGCCAACATCGCCACAGACAGCGCTGCAGTCGTGGCGCGCATGCTGCGCTATCCGCCCGATCCCGACACGCCGCTCAAGGGGCCACTTGGCGTTCAGAAGCGGGTCGCCTGGTCGGACGCGCTGCCCTTCAACGAAGTTCGCCTCATTGCCCAGACCTACGACGCCAAGATCAACGATGTCCTGATGAGCGTCGTAGCCGGTGCGCTGCGCGACTATCTGCAGGCAGAGGGCGTGGACGTAGCGGGACTTTCCCTGCGTGCGGTCGTTCCCGTCGACCTGCGCCACCCGAGCAAGGCGTCCGAATTGGGCAACAATTTTGGGCTCGTCTTCGCCACGCTGCCCGTGGGGCTGGACGCCCCGCTGGAACGGCTCGCCGCGGTACGCGGCAAGATGACTGAGATCAAGCAGTCGCCCGAAGCCGTGGTCTTTCTCAGCCTGCTCAACCTCTTTGGCCATACGCCGCAAGCGGTTGAGGAGCAGGTGGTCAATCTTTTCGGCGCCCGCGCCAGCGTGGTGCTCACCAACGTTGCCGGACCGCGCCAGCCTCTTTACCTGGCCGGCAGTCGTATCGAGCACATCCTGTTCTGGGTGCCGCAAGCCGCGCACTTGGGGCTGGGCATCAGCATCTTTTCCTACAACGGTGAGGTGCTGATTGGCATCATCTCCGATGCAGGCCTCGTCCCCGAACCCGATGGGATTGCGGACCGCTTTAATCAGGAATTTGCCAGATCTGCTGGCCCTGGCCCAGGCGGAGACGGCCTAAGCCGGCCGCCGCACGCGAAAGGAGCGCGGAATGACCACGAACTTGTCGGCATTGCAACGGCGCGAAGCCCCACCGCCTCAACCGGAGATCAGCGCCGTCAATCGGCGACTGGTACGGCTGGTGGCAGCCCTGTTGCTGCTTCAAGGCACGGGCCTCATGGCCATGGCCTACTGGCTGCTCACCGGCGTCGACTTGCCGGCCGACATGGCTACACTGCCGACCATGTCCGGCATGCTCGAGACCATCATCTTTGCGGCCATCAACGGTTTTCTAGGTTTCCTGACCTTTTTGGCCGGCATCGGCCTTTTCCTGATTCGACCCGGCGCGTGGCTCGTGGCCCTGCTCTTGCAGGTCTTTTTGCTGCTGATTGCGCTCAACGAGTATTTCTTTCCGAATGAGCTATGGCAACCCACCAACATCCTCTACGGCATTATGGCATCGTGCATCGTCCTCGTCTTCTATCTCAACATGAATGACGTGCGACAGTCGATCAAGCAGCAGTTGGGCAAACAGGAAACCGATCATGCAGAACATAGCGCCTGATTTGGCCCACGGCCTGTTGCGCCGCTTCGAACCGATCATGCATTTCACTAGCGGCGAGCGCTTCTTCCCCATGCCCGTGCAGCCCTACGTGGAGTCGTCGAGCTTGTGGATGCAGGAGCCCAAAACGGATGCGGTTCTCCTGGTCGCCGAAGCCGACATGACGCTGGATCAACTGGGTCAGCCCAGACCAGGTAGCGAGGGAACGATTCACTATTTGAAGTTCATAGAGCCGTTGGACCTGCGTGAAATGGCCGCGCAGACCTTGAGCGGACACGGCAAGCCGGGTCGCGGCGGCGACTTCAAGCCGGACCGGGCCCGCCTCGCCCGGGTGGGCTACCTGTCGCGGCTGGCGGATGCCGGCTACTCGCTGGCGCTGTTGGCCCGCGGTCGCGTCCGCGGCGACACGGCCGCCGCGGCGGCGATCCGCTACGCCGAAATGATGGACGAGGAAGAACGCTACTGCTATCATGGCCGCGTCGTGCGTCAAAATGGCTGGACGGTGCTCCAATACTGGTTCTTCTACGCCTATAACAACTGGCGCACCGGCTTCTCGGGCGCCAACGACCACGAGTCCGACTGGGAGATGATCTGTATCTACCTGGCCGAAGACGAGGGCGCTGCGCCGGCGGGGCAGGCCCTAGAGGCGCAACTCGAACGTTTCACGCCCGAGTGGATTGCCTATGCGTCCCACGACTACTCCGGTGACGACCTGCGCCGCCGTTGGGTCGACCCCGAGGTGCAAAAGGAGGGCGATCATCCGATCATCTTCGCCGGCGCCGGCTCCCATGCCAGCTATTTCAGCCCCGGCGAATATCTGACCGAATTGGAATTACCCATCGTCTCCCCCGTCGTCCGTACGATCAAAGGGACGCGTAAATTTCTGGGCGAGAATTTGAATCTATACGTAGGCGATGGGTCGCATGAACATGAGGCAGAGAGCAGCCTCTTTCGCATTCCCTTCATCGACTATGCCCGGGGCGACGGTTTTTCCCTCGGTCCCGGCCAGGAGCGAAGGTGGGACAGCCCCGTTTTGATCAGTCCGGCGCCGCCCTGGGTGAATGAATACCGAGGCCTGTGGGGGCTCTTTACCAACGATCGCTTCAACGGTGAGAACGCGCCGTCGGGGCCGAAGTACAATCGCAACGGCAGCGTGCGGCGCGCCTGGTTTGACCCCGTCGGTTGGGCCGGGTTGGACAAAGTGCTGCCATCACCGGCGACGCTGGCGGTGATCGATCTGCAAATCAGCGACTTGGACCGCCGTCAGCACGAGTTGAATGACGAGGTTGAAACAATCAGTCAGGAATTGGTGGGATTGGGCACGCGCATTGAGGCCATGCGCAACCTCCCCTATCTGGATGAAGTGCGCCGCCAGCAGGAGCAAGACCTAACGGAAGTCTCATCCAAATTGGAGCAATTGCGCAACGAAATCACGATCAACGAGGGCCTGCTCGAAGCCCTGCAACTGCATGCCGACCAGTTGCACGACGGCATACCTGTGCCCCTGCGCGATCATATTCGGCGTGCCCACACGCCCATTCCAGAGAAGCGGGTCGGCCGGGTCACCGAGGTCTGGGCGGCAGTCAGCGTGACGGTGATGCTCTTTTTGATCGTCGCCGTCATTCTTTTTGCCCGGGGCTACATCTTCGAAATGCTCGCGGCCATGCTGATTCTCTTCCTGCTCCTGGAGGCCGCGTTCCGCGGGCGCTTGCCCCAGCTCCTTTCAAGCGCGGCCATCCTGCTGGCCGTCATTGCGGCCGGCGTGCTGATCTTCGAGTTCTTTCCTTACGTGATCGGATTGGCCATCCTGGGCATTGCCGCGTACGTGCTGCTGGAGAATCTGCGCGACTTGGTGCGTTGACGAAGCAAAAAATAATGGAGCTCAATGTCTCAATATGGAGATCAAAGTGAAGATAATCAGACTCGGCCTGCTCTTCTCAATGCTCATGCTCTCGAGCTGTACCTACATCCTGGAAGAGCCGACAGCAGACAGACAACAAGAGGTCGCGGCCAAAGGGGCTGAAGTCATGCCATTCGACCTGGAGCTGACCACCCACATCTTTGAGAACATCGACAACGGTGGCCGGCAGCAGGTGATCGCCAACGACCCAGATGCGGTGGAGCAGATTGTCTTGATCCGGGAGCATCTTGCCGAAGAAGCCCAACGCTTTGCCAAGGGCGACTTTCATGATCCCAGCACAATCCACGGGGAGCACATGGCGGGCATGCACGATCTGGTCATGAACGCTGACCAAATCCGCATTGAGTACGCCGAGCTGCCTGATGGCGCCCAGATTCTCTATACAACCGACAGTCCCGAACTCGTTACAGCCATCCATCAGTGGTTTGAGGTTCAACTCGCCGATCACGGGCGCCACGCCACTGACCACCGTTGAACGATGCCATGCCCACCTACTTGCGCCTGATGATCATCCTCAGCTTGACCCTGCTGCTAGCGGGCTGTATCGGCGCGCCTATCACCACACTGGAGCCGCTCATGCCAAACCACACCCAACTCGACGCCGACTTCGACCTTGAGGACTATCGCTGGGAGAATCGCCTGCTGCTCATCTTTGCACCGACCGCTGATGATGATCGTTTTGAGGAACAGATGAACCTCTTCGCCGCCCTGCAGGACGGGAACGAGGAGCGGGATCTGCTCATCGTTCAGGTGCTGGGCGACGATCCGATTGAAGCAGCTCAGTCGCTCAGGGAACGGTACTCGGTGGAGCCCGGTGCATTCGCTGTCCTGCTGATCGGCAAGGACGGCGGCCCAAAGAATCGCTTTGACGAGCCAGTGACGGCCAGCGAAGTCTTCGGTCTGATCGACGCCATGCCCATGCGGATTCGGGAAATGCGAGAAGACGGGGAATAAGTCTCGCCTCAGTCGCCTGCACCGATCCCCCGGCCGGTGAGCAGATAGAGGACAAAGGTCGGCGCCCAGTGGGTCACCATGTAGTCGTTGTTGAGCGCGGCAGGCAGACCGACTGTCCGGTGGCGCTCGGCCAGCCGGGCCAATGGTTCGGCACGTCGATCATTCGCCAGGAGGGCCACGCGAATCCCCTCCAACATCCAGGCACGGCTCATGTTGAGGCCGGCCAAGTGGGCCAACTGCCCGTTGGCAAAGTCGACGACTTCCAACGGCTCAAGATGGGTCTCCAGGGGTCCGACGTCATCGCCCAGAAAACCATCGAGCCAGTTGCGGTAGGCGTCGCCGCGCAGGACGCGCCGCATGAGATCCGCTTCGGCCAGCGTGGGCGAGAGAAAGTCGATGGCGGCCGGCTCGTAGGCCAGCGGCGCGTCGACGTCTGCACCGAAGTATTCGAGTGCACGCGTCTCGATCAGCGCCCCCAGCTCGATATCACCCACCGTCCTCGCCCAGTCGAGCGCCAGCCCAAGCGAGAAGGCCGTCTGGTTGTGGAGACCGCCACGGACGGGGTAGGGCAGGCTCGCCAGGTAATCGTGGAAGCGTGCCGCAGCGTGCGCTTCCAGTGGCGCCAGCGCTTGCCGCCAACGCCGGGCTGCGGGACTGCCCTCTTCGTGCGCATACTCGAACAGTTCCGCCGCTAGCTGGAGCAGCCACGCCATGCCATAGGGCATCTCGAAGCGAGGATGGTCAGACAGATAGGCCAGCTCACCCGCGATCTTCTCATGGGTCAGCGAGCGGTCGAGAGCAGCCACCGCGTCTGGCACGAAGGCTGCGTCGGGGAAGCGACGAACAGCCCGCACCAGTTGCCAGTGAGAGTGGACCGACGAGTGCCAGTCCAGACAGCCGTAGAAGGCCGGATGTTTTGTATGGGGCGAGCACAGATCTTCATCGCCCCGCAAGAAGTGGAAGTTTCCGTTGGGGTATTCCCGATGCAGAATCGCAATTGTGCCGTGGATCATCTGTTCAATCAGCGCCTGGTTTGACAACGAAATTCCCTTTCAATGTAGGCGCCGTCATCAACTTAGATTGCCGTCTCCCACAGTCGATATCAACGATCATGGCAGACGGCAATCTACTTCATCAACAATTTGCTGAATGATTACGCGCTAGCAGATCCACCGTCGTCAGCGGAGCCAGTCGCGTCCGCTGTATCAGCATCGCCGGCGTCGCCAATGCTCACTGCCTGGACGTTGGCCAGTTCACCGGTCAACTGGCTGCCAAGAGTCACGGAGACAAACTGACCACCACTATCGCTCAATTCATCGGTGAGATTTTCCACGACCTTGTCTTCGGCAATAACAATCAAGCCAGAGGTATTCGGCTCCATGCTGGCAGCCAGCGCCTTGATCTCATCCGAATCAAACTGGTGGCCCATGTACTTACCGGCCAATCCACCCACCAGCGCGCCACCCAATGCCCAGACGAGAAGTCCGGCAGGACCGCCGATGAGGCCGAGCAATGCGCCAACACCCATGCCTGTTGCAGTGCCAACGCCACCATGACCGGACTGCTTCACGTGGGCCTTGCCCTTGTCGTCAACTTCGACAACTGCCCAGGCTTTCACCTTGATGCCGGCAGATTTCTGGTACTTGTTAACCAAGTCAGCCACCTGCTTGGCACGATCCTGACCGGTGAATTCGATCGCAAGAACTCGATAGGCCTGTGATTCTTCGTTTGACATGCTCAATTCTCCTGTAAATGAAACGATAGACTGAATCCATCGCACATCGTTTGCACGCGTGTGATGGATGGAAAACGCATCACCTATCCTAATCCACCTTGACTCTCAACACTAGTTCCTCGGCCGAAGTCATCTGACTCACTATAGACAGACAGGGCGAGTATAGCATTACGCGGGCAGTGCCGCAATCGCCATGGCCATTGTGATGACAGCGGCCAATCCCCACAGCGTGAGAAAGAGATAGGCAATCTTCAGGGCGTCAGGGTCTCCGATCCGAATAGAGCGGTGCTGCATCACTCTACGAACGACAACTCCCCGACCGGCGAAATAGAAATACATCCCGCCGCCGATTAGCCCGAAATATGGCCATATCGGGCTGCCCAGCGCCAACAGCAATCCCGCAGCCGGCAAGGTCCATAACGTTACCATATCCCAATAGGCTTCACCGCGCACGTCTGCGTAGAACGCCGGATCCACGTCGTCTTCGGGTTCGGTCAGGCCCAGACTCACGGCCCTCTTTGGCCAAAAAGTTGTGATGATTTGCCCCAAATAGCCAATGCCGGAAATGAAAAAGAGGACAATCCCCCAGATAGCGATCATCTTACCGCTCCCAACACGCTCTATCAGCAAATGAGGTCGAACTGCACTATCGTCCGGTTGAAGTACGTCAGACCACCCGAGGCGCCAAAAGAGAAGACCATCACGTAGAGCGACGGTGCTACGGTTGTAATGGCGCCCAGAAATCGATTGACGCATGCCAGCACCCCACCCGCAAAGTCGTCTGAAATGGGCAGATGATTCTACTGTCAACGCATGCCCCGGCCTTTCGATGCTTCACGCTTGTTGCTTGGGCCAGGTCCACGCATAACCGACAATCAGTGCCAGAAGTACCAGTTCCAGCGCTGAACCAAGCAGATAATAGGCCCAGGTCTCGCCGATAGCACTGCCGATCACCACGACCATGTACAGAGCACCGACGATGATGTTTGTCCAGCGATTGATTCTGGCCGTCAAGGCTAGGGAGAAGAAGATCATCAGCGTCGGGATCGCCATCAAGACCATTGCTGACAGCGCCCATGCCTGCGTGATGTCGAATTGCCACACGACGCCTGCCAAAATATCGTCGATGGCGCCTGGCGTATAGAGCGCAAAGTAGTCCACGTATATGAAGAGAAACATCAACGCGACCCAAAGCGCTGAAATCTTGAACTTCACATCTATTTTTGCATTCTCCAAGCTGGTTGCGGAAGATTTGTTTGTCGTCATGTTCGTTTCTCCTCTTAGTGAATTTTCTTTGGAAATCTGGCTCAAAGCACCCTCGCCACGCCGGGGATTTTGCGGAGGATGTACGCAGCAACGAAACAGATCGGAACAATGATCGCGGCCGCTATGCCAAACTTGAGGAGGGGACCAAGCTCGATTCCGCTCGCTGAGAGCGCAAGATAGAAGCCGTACGCAAGCACCACAATGATGGGGCTGTGGATGACGTAAACCGCGTAGCTCTGGTCGGAGAGAAAGCGCCCGATACGGCTCTCATCACTGAAGAAACGACGGAAGAAGGTGATTGCGGCCAGCGTCATACCCACGGCAAAGACGGAATCCCAGAGCGCATAGACCGCAGACGGCCAACTCCCGTTGCCCAAGAAGCGCATGGTGCCGCCCAGGATGCCCAATATCGGAATCGGAAAGAGCAGGAGTGTCGCCACGAGCGCGGCGCCAAAGCCCGCTTGCCCCATCCGCCCCGGAAGAATTCGCAGCCAGTTTCGTCGATAGGCAACGACACCAACGATAAAGAAGCTAAGGTATTGCGGCAGGTAAGCCAGCGTGGGGAAGTCGAGCACGGGTCTGCCGATCGGGATGATAATTCGTACCAGGTATGTGACCAACGCCAGCCCCAGCGTGAAGATGACGATGCCGAGGTAGCTTGGGGGCGAGCCTTCACGTACCGAAGACGACTGCCGGCTGCGCGTCAACCACCGCCAGATCACGTACCCGATGCTAAAAATAAGCAACAGAGCGAGGAACCATGCCACGCCCAGGCCGATGAACTCAGGGTACATTTGCCAGTAGGATTGCCAGGTAAGCGGTCCCGGGATCCACACCACTGGTTCAAGATAGAGACCGATATTCGAGAATGGATTGAGTATGAAGATCCAGATGAGAAGCGGAATGCCAAGCCGGATCAACCGTTCCGTCAAGAACGAGCCAGTCCCTTTGCGGTCAAATGAAGCCGGCGTGAAATAGCCGGCCAGCAAAAAGAGCGCGCCCATAAACCAGGCCTGGTTGAAGAGCACAAACAGCACCAACGCAAAGCCGGCCAAAGATTCGGTTCTTGGCGGATCGACATACCAGAACGATAGGCCCTCCCCATAAACGATCGCCAAATGGTGCAGTACGACAAGGATCACCAGCGCAGCGCGCAAGTGATCGACAAAAAATAGCCGGGAAGGCTGTCCGGTTGTCATCGTTCTAGATGGTGGATCCGCTGTTTGCATACGAACCTGATTCATTTTGTTTCCTCTGAATTAGTGGTCTGCTGACATTTCAAAGAACACCGACTTTGCGCCTGCCACGTCCCCGGCACGGGCGGCAGAATGTCCGATTTGCAGACTGGCCACCGCCCGTGCCGGGGATGTTACACAACCAGATAGTTCCATCCATTCCCGCTACCGGCGATCCAAATCCACGTCACAGAGTGGGAGTGGATACTTCAACGCCTGTCGCCACATGAGCCCGCCATGAATCTGATCGTCGACCAGGTCAAATGGAATCGTGAACGATTTGCGCTCACTTTCATCCTCGCCGGCAACGATGGGACCGGTAAGATAGCCGTCAATGATGATATAGTCGCTGGCTACATTCAGTCTTCGACCCAACTCGCCCCGGTTGCGCTTGAGCACAGACTTGGCAAGCAAAGCTTCGCCGACCGCGCCTTCAACGCTTGCGTCTCCATTGATGATGACGGTTACGTCCACCGCCTGTTGCGTGCGCGCAACGTCTTCAGGTAGTTGCGTTGGGTTAAACGCGACCGGCAGGTTGATCTCACATTCGCCTTGCCACGTACCGATCAAAGACGGAGGCACCTCCTCGATAGCGGTGGCTCCACAGCCCGCAAACAGCGCGCCCAGCACAATGATAATCACCACATACCGTCGGTTTTCTAGCCATCTCATGGCATGATTCCTCTTGGGTTTCCAGTAGAAATCCATCCGCAGACAAGTACGCTCACTGCAGCCGCAACGTATAAGTAGCATATCGCCAGCCGGATGTGCTGGATAGATACTAAAGTGTGGTTCGAGGTATGTTTTTGGGATCGTTGAGTGGGCAGAAGCGCGGTTTCGCTAATCGTCACCTGCGCAAATCAGGACGAAATCGACCATTTCTGGGACAAGCTTTCCGCCGTGCCGGAGGCGGAACAGTGTGGCTGGATCAAGGGCCGATATGGCAGATCGTGCCGGAAAACCTAGAGGAACTCATGGCCGTAAACCCTGCCAAAACGACACCGGTCATGCTTGAAAGGAAGAAGATCACTATCGAGGAGTTGATCCGGGCCGGTGCAGAGAATTCGGTGCAATAGGTACAGGGGAACGATTCCGGCGTGGAAATGACGGAGCGCGGATTGGGCGGATTGGACGAATCTGCGCGGACAAAGATGGGAAAAAGGCGTTAATCCGCCCTATCACGGTAGATCCGTGCTCTATCTACCGCCCCTGCCGATCACGCAGCGGGTAACGAGAGGGTGAAGACGCTGCCGCCCGCTGTGCGGTTGGCGGCGCGTACGGTGCCGCCGTGGGCTTGCACGATGCTCTGGACGATGACCAGGCCCAGGCCGCTGCCGCTCTTCCCGCTGGCCGGGCTGCGGTAGAAACGGTCGAAGAGGAGGGGCAGGTCCTCCTCGTTTAGCCCCGGCCCGGTGTCGGCCACGCTGAGTTCAACCGCTTGCGGCTGCTCCTGGACAGTCACCACGATTTCGCCCCCGCACGGCGTGAACTTACACACATTGTCGAGCAGATTGGCCAGCGTCATGGCCAAGCGCTCCCGGTCGCCGTGCAGCGTGATGCCGCCCGGCGGCGCCGTCGCCGCCAGCGCAATGCCGGCCTCCCGGGCCTGCAGGCGAAAGGGCGCGACCACTTCATGGATCAACTCGGTCAAATCGATCTCGCCAAGCTCCAGGTCAGCCAGCCCTGCATCCAGGCGGGAGAGGTCAAGCAGGTTGGCCGTGATCCATTCCAGGCGCGCAATGTGGGCCTGGCTCTCCTGCAAGAATTCTTGCTGGGCCGCGGCATCGTGGGCGGCCGGGCCCTGCAGCAGATCGTTGACGGTGCGCAGCGCGGTGATCGGCGTGCGCAACTCGTGCGACGCGTCGGCGATGAAGCGGCGGAGCGCGTCGCGCTCGGCCTCCAACTCGACAAAGCTGCGCTGCATTTCATCGGCCATCTGGTTGAACTGGCCCGCCAGCGGGCCGGTCCCGCGCCGGCGGCGGGACGATCCAGGCCATCTCTTGTAGCTCGCTCGGCGCGCCCGAATCGACGAGCACGCGGCTCTGTTCGTCCAGAATCCGCACCTGCACGTCGCCCAGAAACGCGGCTGCACCGGCCAGCTGCTCCAGCTCCGCCGTGCGCGCGCCCGCCTCGATGGAGAGCGCGGCCTGGCGCGCAATCGCCTCGGCGTTGGCGGTCAGATAATCGATTTCCTAGGCTTCCAGGCGGCGGTCGATCAGCGCCAGCGTCAGCCAGCCGACCATGGCCACAGAGCCAAAGGCCAGGAGCATATAGCTGAGTACGAGGCGCCAACGAATGGAACGGAGCATAGGTTTTGGTAGTGAGAACGGAAAAAATGGTTAATCGAGAATGGAGAATTGTGAATGGATATTGATCTGGCTAGAGCCGATCCATTCACAATTCTCCAAGTTTCTGTGTCAATTAACCACTGCGGGGTGGTTGACTACAGGCTTTCGCGCTCTGCGTCGGGCTGGAGCTGATCCGGGTTGAAGAATTCGGGCGGCAGGAACTGGAAGTCTTCGGGGTTGAATTCGTCGCCAAACTGCTCGCGCAGCTGCTCCAGAAATTCTTCAAAGCTTTCGGGCATCGTCTCGGGGTTCATGTCATCGAGGCCGAAGAAGAACGGCATCATGCCCTCATGATCCAACATCCCTTCGCCATGGTGGCGGAAATGATGGCGCTCGTGGTCACACTCACACTCGTCGTCACCCTCTTTCATCCCGGCGTCCGGCTGGGGCATCGGCATGCCGCGCTCGCCCGAGAAGGGCATCATGCGCATGCCGCCGGTGAAGGGCGTGTACTGGACGCCCAGCAGCGCCTTGCCGGCAACCTCAGGATTTTCACCCAGCGTCACGGCAAGCGTGCGTTCGTCGCCGCCCATCATGTCCGTCACCGTGACCAGGACCTCGTCACCGGGTGCGTACTGACCGATGATATCGGCCAAATCCGCGTCCCCATTGATGACGATATCGTCGACCGCAATGATCAGGTCACCGGCTTGCACGCCAGCTGCTTCGGCGGGGCTTCCAGCGACAACTTCGACCACGAGCGCACCGGCCATGGCGGCCGGCATGGCGTCAGCAGATTCGGCTTCTTCAGCTTCCTCTTCAGGCTCTTCGGTGGGAACCGGCGTGGCGCGCTCTGGTTCCATCATGGTTGACAGCATGCCGTAGCGCACGCCCAGGAAGGGGAGCGTATCATCCTGCGGATTGGCGGCCAGCGTGGCGGCGAGTTCGCGTACGGTGTCGCTGTTGAGGTTGCGCACGGACAGGTTCACGGTGTCACCGGGCAGCGTACGCGCGGATCAGCGTGGCCAGATCGGCGGTGGCCTCTACCGCCACGCCGTCAACGGCCAGGACGACGTCGCCAACGTCCAGGCCGGCCAGCGCTGCCGGGCTGAAGTCCACGATCTCGGTGATCAAGGCGCCGTCGCCTTCAAATTCTGAAAGCGCCTCAGCAGAAGAGATCTCTTCTTCGGGCATGGGGGTCGGGGTGGCTAGAGGCTCCTCTTCCGGAGCAGGCGTTGCGGTTGCTGCCGGCTCCTCTTCAGGGGCAGGCGTTGCCGTTGCTGCCGGCGCCGCGGCTGAACCCTCGCCATCATTGCGCTGCAGGGCCTCGGGCCGAGTGAAGCGGATGCCCAGGAAGGGCAGCGTCACGTCTTGGGGATTTTCACCCAGGATTGCCGTCAGTACGTTGTCAACGTCGCTTGACGCGTTGCGCACGGTCAGACGAATCTCATCGCCGGGGGCGTTTTCTCGGATCAGCACGGCCAGGTCGGCCGCATTCTCCACGACCCTGTCGTTGACGGCGATGATAATGTCGCCGACCTGCAAGCCGGCCGCGGCGGCCGGACTGTCAGCCAGGACCTCGGCGATGGCCGCACCGATGGCTGCAAGGGGCTCGGGCGCGGCGTCAGGCGTCGCAGTGGCCGGCGCTTCTTCGGCAGCCTCTTCTGTGGCTTCTGTTGTCGGTTCCTCAGTCGGCTCTTCTGTTGGTTCCTCTATCGGCTCTTCAGTTGGGACCGGGGTGCTGGTTGCGTCCGCATCGCCGGGAAGCTCGACCGCGTCGGCCATTGCTTGATCGATCACGTAGGGAACGACGCCCAGATAGGCGCCGCCGGCGCGATCGCCAAGCGTCGCAGTGATCATCAGGGTTTCGCTGCCATGCAGAATGGATAGCTCGACCTCGTCGCCCGGCTCAGCAGCGCCCAGCAGGTCGACCAGATCATCCACGGAATTGACGGCCACGCCATCCACGGCAAGCACGATGTCGCCGCGCACGAGTCCGGCCGCGTCAGCCGGGCCATTCTCCTGCACGGAGACGATGAGCACGCCCGTGGCTTCGTCTGCCGGAACATCGCTTTGTGATGCAGGCGCGGCCAGCAATACGCCGCCGGCGCCAACGATCATGAGTGCAGCCAGCAGGAACGAAAGCAGGCTGCGACGTACGTTTGGTTGTTGCATATGTATACCCTCTTGATTCAAAATGGGTTGTGACTGGCCGGCGACCGCCTAGTTAAGTGCGGACTGCACCGCCGGCCAGTCACAATCGGAATACCAACGTGACTATTGAGTCCATTACGGGCTAGAACACGAATGTATCAGCATTCTATGTGACCGGTAGCTGAACGATTACCTACCAGCTACGGATCGAGCACAATATTTCAAAGTTTACCGCTCAATGATTACAAAATCATTACCCCAAGGTTAAAATTTCGTAACATTGCACCATCACAAGACCCACGCAGAAAGGAACAGATTCGCATGGCCAACTTCCCGCAGCAGGCACAAGTCGTCGTGATCGGCGGCGGCGTCATGGGCGCCAGCGTCGCCTATCATCTGGCCAAACGGGGTGTAACCGACATCGTTTTGCTGGAACGCGAGCCCTTCTGGGGCACGGGCGCGACCGGCAAGTGCGCCGGGGGCATTCGCTATCAGTTCAGCACCGCCATCAACATCGAACTCTCCAAGCTGAGTCTGCCCATGCTCGAGCGCTTTGAAGAGGAGCTGGGTCAAGCCATCGACCTGCGCTGGCCCGGTTACCTCTTTCTGCTCACAAACGAACAAGATATCGCCAAGTTCGAGCACAATGTTGCGCTCCAGCAGCAGCTGGGTGTGCCCACAGAGTGGCTCAGCGGCGATGAGGTACGCGCCCGCGTCCCCCTGCTCAACGCCGGGGATGTGATTGCCGGGACCTTTCACGCCGGCGATGGGCTAGCCGATCCGAATGGCGTCGTCATGGGCTACGTCAACGGCGCCAAGCGTCTGGGCGTCCAGGCCTTCACTGATGTCACCGTTACGGGCATTGAGACGACGGGCGCAGGCGTCAGCGGCGTGCAGACCAGCGCCGGGGCCATTGGCTGCGAGATCATCGTCAACGCCACGGGGCCGTGGGCCGCGCCGATCAGCGAGATGGCCGGCGTGCCCCTGCCGGTGATACCGGTTCGGCGCCAGATCCTGACCACGACCCCCCTGCCCGAGGTGCCGGACGATTTTCCTTTCATCATCGACTTTGCTCAGAGCCTCTATTTCCATCGCGAAGGCGAAGGCATCCTCACCGGCCAGTCCAATCCCCATGAAGCGCCCGGCTTTGACGAAAGCGTTGACCAGGCGTGGGAATACGCCCACATGGAGCGCGCCATCGAGCGGCTGCCGATCTTGGAGCAGGCCGGTCGGGCGTCACACTGGGCCGGCCTCTATGAGGTGACGCCCGATGCGCACCCCATCATCGGCGGCGTCGCCGCGCTCGACGGCTACTACGTCATCACCGGCTTCTCCGGCCACGGCTTCATGCATGGGCCCATCGCCGGTCTGCTCCTCAGCGAGATCATTCTGGACGGTCAGGCCACGACGCTGGATATCTCAATGCTCGACTACCGCGCTTTGCCGAAGCGCGGCTGATCGAAGAGTACAATGTGATTTGAGCGCGGGGGAGATAATCAATTGCCAATAGATAATTGTTAATGATTATTTCGCCGGCACCAAACCGTACCGGTCAGATAATCCCCGCGGTCACGGCGTCAACACGATCTTGCTCACGGCCTGGTCGGGATCGCGCAGGCGGTCGAACGCGTCGGCATAGTCGTCGAGCGGCATGACGTGAGAGATGACGCTATCGGCATCGATGGCCTTGCGCGCCAGTAGATCGAGCGCGATGGGGAAATAGTGATTGGGAATGGCGTGGGACGCGCGCAGTTGAAGCTTCTTAAAGTGAAAGTCATTGACGTCAAACGTGAGGTCGGCGCCGGCGCCAAACTCAATGCCGATCAGGCCCACGATGCCGCCAAAGCAGGCGATCTCGAAAGCCTGCGTCAGGGTGCTGGGCGGCGCGGTGACCAGTACGCGATCCACGCCCTGGGGCACGGCGGCCTTGATCTCGCCAACAACATCGTCCTCCCCCGCACTCAGCATGACGTCGGCGCCCATGCTTTCGCCTAGCTCCAGCCGGTAGCGGCCGCGCGCCGTCGCCCTGGTCGAGCCGGTGAGAAAGATGCGTCGCGCGCCGCGCAGCTTGGCAACGGTGACCGTCATCAAACCAATCGGACCGGGTCCAAAGACCGCGACTTCGTCGTTGAAGTCGGGATCGGCCCGCTGGACCAAATCGAGCGCCACACCCAATGGCTCAGTGAGGGACGCCTGCGGCGCCGTGATTCGACCGGCGTCATAGGCGTGCAGCATGTCCGCCCGAACACATAGGAATTCGGCAAAGCCCGCCCGGTCCTCCATGTACGTAGTGATATGCTCGCAGTACTGGGCACGGCCATTCTTGCACTGCCGGCAGACGCCGCAGCCCACGTGATTCTCCACCGCCACAGCCTCGCCCCCGTGCCAGCGCGTCACCTGGGCGCCCACGGCATGCACGACGCCCGCGACTTCATGACCAAGCGGCGTCCAATCCGCATTGTGGCGCAAAAAATGCAGGTCCGTGCCGCAGATGCCGCACGCCGTCACCTGCACCACCACCTCACCCGGTCCCGGCTCCGGCATTGGCACATCACGCACTTCAAATTGAAAGGGCGCCTTGCCCCACAAAGATCGCATCCTCACCTCCCACAACCCCACTAATTCACCCACTCACCCTCATGCCGGATTCAACCGCGCCAACAGCTCCTCATTCGTCTCCGTCATGTCAATCAGCTTGAGCATGCCGCGCATGGCCGGGGCCGGTTTGGCTTTTGCCAGCCAGCGCCGCAGGGTCACAAGCCGGGCCATCTCATCTTCGGTGTAGAGCAGCTCTTCTTTGCGCGTACCGCTGGAAATCAGATTGATGGCCGGAAAGATACGCGCCTCGGCCAGCGCGCGGTCAAGCACTAGCTCGCTGTTGCCCGTGGCCTTGAATTCTTCGTAGACCAGATCATCCAAGCGCGAGCCGGTATCGACCAGCGCCGTGGCAATCACGGTGACCGATCCGCCATGTTCGATGTTGCGCGCCAGGCCGAAGAAGCGACGCGGGATCTCCAGCGCTTTGGCATCGATCCCGCCTGACATCGTCCGCGCCGCGCCGCGACCGGAGAGATTGAAGGCCCGCGTCATCCGCGTGATGCTGTCGACCAGGAGCACGACGTCGCGGCCACACTCCAAGTCGCAGCGCACGTGGGCCATGGTCAGCTCGGCCAGATTCACGTGCGCGGCCAACGGCTGATCGCTCGAGCTGGCCAACACCTCGGCCGGCACGGTACGCCGGAAGTGGGTCACCTCCTCCGGTCGCTCGTCGATGAGAAGCACAACAATCCGTGTTGCGGGGTCGGTGGCATGGATCGACGCGGCCAACTCGGCCAGGATCTGGGTCTTGCCGGTCTTGGGCGGCGCGACGACGAGTCCACGGGTTCCCTTGCCGATTGGCGCAACCAGTTCGGCGATGCGCATGGTCGTGTTGCCGGTATCCCCCACCCGAAAACGTTCGGTGGGATTGATGGCGACCAATTGATCGAAGGGCGTACGCGCCTGAAACACTTCCGGCGGTAGGTCGCAGATTGTGTCGACGCCGGCCAGTTCACGCCCCTTCTTGCCGGAACGGCTCGGGCCGGAGACGACCGCCCCCTCAATCAGACCAAAGCTGCGCATGAGTTTGACCGGCACCCAGACGTCGTCCGGGCTGGGTTGAAATGAGGAGTCGACGGCGCGCAAAAAGCCGCCCCCTTTGGGAAGCGCCTGTAGAACTCCGTTCACTACTTCGGGCATGACAAAACTCGCTTCGCGAATGGAAGAGTTAGTCCACCATCACCATGACATTGGATGCCTTGATCACAGCGTAGGCTTCTTTGCCGGGAGCGAGCCCCAGCGCTTCGGCCGAACTCTTGGTAATGACGGAGACGATCTCGACGCCGCCGGGCAGCTCGATCACGACCTCATCGTTGACAGCCCCTTCAATGACCTGCTTGACCTGACCTTTGAGCATGTTTCGTGCACTAATCTGCATGAGTCACTCACTTTCGCGGTATGGAAATGACAGTAGGTGGGAACTTCCCCTATTATGCCATGAACGCGTTAATATGCCTGTGAGAGGGGATCCGTTTCTTCATGACCGGCAAGGAAACGCGAGAGGCCATGCACAGAGGCCAGCGTAACGGCCGCAATGCCGATCAGCAATACACCCGTCCACAGCGCGGCATCGAGGTCACGCTCCAACGCGCCATAGACGAGCAGCGGCATGGTCTGGGTGCGCCCCTGTAAATTTCCGGCAAAGAGAATTGTGGCGCCAAACTCGCCCAGCGCCCGCGCCCAGCTGAGCAACAGCCCCGTGAGCATGGCCTGGCGGCTCAGGGGCAGCGTGATCGAGCGCAAGATACGCCAGCTGCCGGCGCCGTCGATGCTGGCTGCATCCTCAATCTCGACCGGAACCGAGGCGAAGCGGTTCTGCACGGCACGGATGTAGAAGGGCGAGGAGACAAAGACCTGGGCCAAAATGATGGCAGCCGGCGTAAAAGGCAGCGAAATGCCGAAGATCGCCAGCGTCGAGCCGAGCAATCCCCGGCGACCAAAGGCCATCAGGAGGGCCAGCCCGGCGACGACCGGCGGCAGCACAATCGGCAACTCGACCAGGACGTTGAGCGGTCGCTTCAATGGAAAATCGTAGCGTGCAAAGGAGTAGGCCAGCGGCGTCCCCAGCAGCACGATAAAAAACATGCTCACTGCGGTCGTAATCAGGCTCAGGCGCAATGCCTGAAAGACCGAGCCGTCAAAGAGCAGCGCGGAGAGACGCAAGTCGCCGAAGGCACGCAGGGTGAGGGCCAACAGCGGAATCAGCAACAGCCCAAGCATGAGGGCCGAAGCCGCGCCCATGGCGACACGCATGGTGAGTGCGTCGCGGTCACCATGCCAGGCTCTGGTCGGCGTGTCGGATTGGGTCGTCATTCGGGCCTCTATTCAAATCCCCACTGCTGCAAGATAGACTGACCGGCTTCGCTCAACACAAACTCAATGAACGCGGCCGCCGCGTCGGGTTCGCGTGCCGCGGTCAGCGGCGCCAGCGGATAGGCCGCCGTGATGCTGTACCCGTCGGGCAGGGCAAGCTCGGCAACTGCCTCAGAAAGCTGGGACGTCACGTCAGAGGCGTAGACCAGACCGGCATCGGCCTCGCCCAGGGTGACCTTGGCGGCCACCTGCCGCACATTGGCCTCTTCAGAGACCACGTTGGCATAGACCGCATCAACAAATGTCGGACCGAAGGCCGGATCCTCGCGTAGAGCAGCCAACAGTTCGTCCGTGTAGGCACGCACGGGCACACCCGGAATTGCCAGCACCAGTCGCACGCCGGGACGGGCCAAGTCACGAAACGATGAGACGGCCGCGGGATTGTCCGCCGGCACGATTGTGGTGAGGCGATTGCCGGTGAAGAGGTGGGGGGCGGACGCCAGCAGCCCGGCGGCGGCCACTGCCTCCATCTGGTCCAGATTGGCCGGCGCAAAAAGATCGGCCGGCGCGCCTTCCACGAAGCTGAGCCGCCAGGCTGGACGATCCGGCATAGTTGGTGACTACGGTCACGCCGGGCGTTTGCTCGAGAAATGCGGCGGTCAACGCGTCCAGCGCGTCGGTGAGCGACGACGCCGCAAAGATGACCAGCTCCCGATTGGCCTGCTGCGCTGCAGGCGCGGCAGCGTCCCGCGTCGGCGTGATGAGCTGCACGGCGCAGCCGGCCACGCCCATGCCCACCAGAGCAACGAGCAAGAGTAGCGAAACGCGCATTACGATGCACTGCCTTGCTGAACCTGGAGCCGGCACGCCTCCAGCCAGTCGATGATGAACTGGGCTTGGCGCAGGCGAAAATCATAGACCACCGCCATGAAGGGATCCTCGTCGCTGGTCGACGCGCGTGCGAGTTCCTCAACCCAAAGATTGCGTGTCGACCGGGCGACCGCCAACTGTTCGTCCAATAGCTGATCGACGCCCGAGAGGCCGAGCAGATCAAAGAAGCGCAGCTTGGCCATGAACTCGACGCGCACCGCACGCATGGGCGTCACGGGCCGCTGCAGCCATGCTTCGAAATGGTCACGGCCGGCCGGCGTCACCGCATAGACCTTCCGCGGCGGCCGGTCGGTCTGGTATTCGGTCGTCACGGAAAGATAGTCGCCCTCGTGCAACGCGGCCAACGCTGCATAAAACTTGCTGCGCCCCACCTTCCAGATCGGACCGAACGCGGCTTGATACGCCATATAGAGCTGATAGCCATGTTTTGGTTCGGCCAATACCAATCCCAATGCCAGCTGTTCAAGCGAGAAGTTGGCGAACCCCTTACGGGTTTTCGTCATACGGGCGCCCCTGTTCATGATCTGGCTATTCACATTCTGAATAGTGCAGGAATTGTAGCCAATCGTTGCAATGAGGGCAAATAGGCAGGGACAAGACCGGCGATTCGCAGGAGAGACAGCCTGCTAGACCGCGGCGACGGGCAATGGCGCGGTGCGACTGTGGACGCGCAGGGCCAGGTAGTAATAGTCGATCAGCTGGTCCATGGTGGCGCGCCACGATTGGTTGCGGGCGTGAGTCAACGCGTTAGCGGCCAGTTCATCGCGCAGGGCCGGGTTCTCACGCAGGCGGCGCACCAGTTCGCCCATCTGCTCGGGATGTTCGGGGTCGAAATAGAGGCCGTTGTAGCCGTCGCGCACGGTGTCGACGATGCCGCCGCTCTCGGCGGCGATGACCGGCACGCGGCAGGCCATGGCTTCCAGCGCGACCAGGCCAAAGGTCTCGGTCGTGGAGGGGAAGATGAAGGCATCGGCGGCGCGATAGGCATCGACGAGTTCTTGGCCGCGTAAGTAGCCGGGGAAGACCGTAGGTGTACCGGCGTAGTACGTTTTCAGCTCCTCCAGCGCCGGACCGCCGCCAATCAAGGCAAGGCGGACGCCCTCTTGGGGGAAAATGGCATCGCGCAGCCCGAAGAGCCCTTTCTCGGGCGATTGCCGGCCGACGTAGACGATGAGAAAGTCGTCGGGATGGCCGTCGCTGAGCCGGTTGCGCATGGCCATGTCGACTGGTCCCGGGGTGAAGAAGTCGGTATCGATGCCACGCTTCCACCAACGCACGCGACGGAAGCCTTGATCACGCAGCTCATCACGCACCGCGCTCGACGGACAGAGATTGACGTCCGCGCGGTTGTGAATGGAGCGCAAATAGGACCAGAGCGCGGGCTTGGTGAAACCGAAGCCGTAGTGATCGGCATAGCGGGCCATGTCCGTGTGATAAGAGGCCAGTGTGGGCGTATCGAGTCGACGGGCGCAGTAGAGGCCAAACGCGCCCAGGACAAAGGGATTGACGGCGTGGATCACAGCCGGATTGAACTGCTTGACGCGCTGATAAATCCAGGGGCGCGGATAGTTGAAGTTCAGCTCGGGGTAGAAAAAGACCTTGGGCCCGCCCACGCCGACGATCTCGGCGCCTGCAAACTCTTCCGGTCCGCCCTCGGGGCCAAAGAGGATGACCTGGTGCCCCTGTTCATTGAGGCGTTGGAGCATCAGCTGGAGGACGCTGACGATGCCATCGATTTTCGGCAGAAAGGTTTCGGTAAAGACGGCGACGCGCAGGCGCTCCGGCAAATCGGGCATGGCTCACATCCTCAACTGGGTAGCTTCAGAGAAGCTGGGCAGATCAAGTTTGACCCATTGTAGCACAGCTCGAGCCGCAGTTTGGCCGCCAAATCCGGACGGCAATTTATTTCACAAATGGATTAAATTTGTCTGGAAAGTGAGTTTGCCCGATCCCTCAAAAATGGTTATCCTCATCAGGTTACGGTGCGTTTTGCGCGGGGTGAGTGCCCCAAAATTCGAGCGACAATCGCACCGTCGCAGCACGGCTGCGTTGAACGAGCATTCCATCTTGAGAGGAACTCCATGAGCGACAACAACCGAATCATTGTGCTGGGCGGCGACGGCTTCTGCGGCTGGCCGACCGCGCTCCATCTTTCCAATGCCGGCTATGACGTGACCATCGTCGACAATTTGTCCCGGCGCAAGATCGATGTCGAATTGGGCACCCAATCCCTCACGCCCATCGAGACGATCAGCAACCGGCTGGACACGTGGGAAGAGATCAGCGGCAAACGCATTGACTACGTCAACATCGACATCGCCCAGGAGTACCGCGATCTGGTCGATCTGCTTGCTGCGGTCAGGCCCCAGAGCATCATCCACTTTGCCGAGCAGCGCGCCGCGCCCTATTCCATGAAGACGCCGAACCACAAGCGCTACACGGTCGACAACAACATCAACGGCACCCACAACGTGCTCTGCGCCATTGTGGAAAGCGGACAGGACATTCACCTGGTCCACCTGGGAACGATGGGCGTTTACGGCTACGGTACGGCCGGCATGGCGATTCCCGAAGGCTATCTCGATGTCAAGGTCGATGTGGAGGGCACGGAAGTCGCCATCGACATCCCCTATCCGCCCCATCCCGGCTCCATCTATCATATGACCAAGACGCTGGATGCCCTGCTCTTCTACTACTACAACAAGAATGACGGCGTCCGCATCACCGACCTGCACCAGGGCGTGGTTTGGGGCACCAACACCGAAGAGACGCGTCTGCACCCGGCCCTGATCAACCGCTTCGACTACGAGAGCGACTACGGCACGGTGCTCAACCGTTTCCTCATGCAGGCGGCGATCGGGCACCCATTGACGGTGTACGGCACCGGCGGTCAGACCCGGGCTTTTATCAACATTCAGGACACGGTTCGCTGCCTCAAGCTGGCGGTTGAAAACCCGCCAACGTACGGTGATCGCGTCATGATCTTCAACCAGGCGACGGAAACCCATCGGGTGAGTGCGCTGGCCGAGCTCATCGCCGAGCTGACCGGCGCCGAGATCCGCTACTATGTGGATCCGCGCAATGAGTCGCTCGAGAACGAGCTCATCGTGCGCAATGATCAGTTCCTGGCGCTGGGCCTCAACCCCACCACGCTTAGCGACGGCCTCATGACCGAAGTGATCGAGGTGGCGTCGCGCTACAAGGATCGCGCGCGGCACCGACGCGATCCCGCCGGCCTCGAGCTGGCGCGCCGACATTCCCCTGGACAAGGACGGCTCCAGCCAGCCGGCTGCCGTCGAGCACGGCCTGCCGGTCAAGGGCTAAGCGTGGAGTAATCCCTCAAAATTGTCACCGTCCGGGTCGGGCTTCAGACTGAAGCCCGACCCGGACGGTGACGGACATGGCTGTGTTCCACGGCAGCATTCCTCGAATTTTGTGCCCCCGATTGCACCTCATTCCCACTTCATCTGCCATCCCGCCCAGTGAGCACGCCCCGTGCGAACGGGTCAACCATTCTCACAACTATACAGCCGATAAGATCAGCGCCGGTTGAGCCTGTCGAAACCAAGCGGGTTTCCGGTTGAGCCTGCTTGGACTGAGCCTGTCGAACTGTCGAAACCAAGCGGGTTGGTTACGCATCTCAAAAATTCATGCTTGACAAATCTCCAAACGTCGCTTATAATCCGAACATTGTTCGGAAATAAACCGAGGTTAGGCCAAATAATGAGCGTAGAATACGAAGAACTCAGCACACGTGAACGACGTCACCTGCGCACGCACCAGGCGATTCTGGACGCCGCACGGCGGATCATCAGCGAGAAGGGCATTGACGGTCTCTCCATGCGCGCCATCGCCCGCAAGATCGAGTACAGCCCGGCCGGTCTATACGAGTATTTTGGTTCAAAAGATGAGATTGTGGCGGCAGTCTGCGCTGAGGGCAACGAGCGGTTGACCAGCTACATGAAACGCGTTGATCCAACGCTCTCTCCCCACGACTATTTGATGGGGATCGGTGCGGCCTACATCGAATTTGCCGTACGCAACCCTGACCACTTCATGCTCATGTTCAACACGCCGAAGAGTCTGGCCGCAGAGCCCCCCACGCCCGACACAGCAACCGCTGACATCATGGGCCAAATGGCTGACGAAGACTCTTCCTTCGGGGTGCTGCTGCGGGCCATCCAGCGCGGCATCGACGAAGGTGTCTTCCAGACAGCACCGGGTTATGGGACGCTGGAGATGGCCCACACGGCTTGGTCCCTGGTTCACGGCATGGCCACCCTGCGCATTGGCACCTTGCGCGATCTGCCGCTTGACTTTGCCGCCATGGAAACCGAAGGGCTTGAGCGCATCGGGCTGGCTTTTATGCAAGAGACGCCAGAAGGATAAAGACGCAGATCGCGCCAATTCACGGTTGAATGGCCTATTTTTTTGCCCACCACCGAACACTGTTCGCTTTTCGTTTTTCGTTCAAGGAGACTGTACTTGTGGATCAGATTTTTCAGCTCAGCAGCCTGCTCGTCATGCCCTTCTGGGCGCTGATGATCTTCCTGCCCCACTGGCGCTGGAGCAAACGCATCATCGCATCACCGCTTATTGCATTGCCGGCGTCGTTGCTCTATGTCGCGCTCTTCCTGCCGCAGAGCCTGGACTTGCTCCCAGCCCTGGCCAACCCCGGCCTGGAGCAGATCGCCACTGCGTTGGGCGAGCCGACCGGCGCCACCATCGCCTGGGTGCACTTCCTGGCCTTCGATCTATTTGTCGGACGTTGGGTCTATCTCGACGCCCGTACGCGCGGTCTGAGCGCCTGGATCTCATCACCCATTCTCTTCTTCGTGCTCATGGCCGGGCCGCTCGGATTCTCTCTCTACCTGGGTGTCAGTGCCTTGACCGGTTGGCGTGATAACCAGCCCGCGCCCGCCGTTTCCACACCTCCCGCCAATTCTTGACCTGCAACGCAATCATTCTGAAAGGGACACGACCATGTCTACCCAAATCCAACGCCAATTGCCAACCTCACCCGGCCAGCTGTTCCAGCGTGCCTGGTCATTTAATCGACTCCTAACGCTCACGATTGCGCTCTCGATTCTGCTGATTCCTTTTGCGCTGCTGGGCATGCTGATTGATCCCAAAGTCATTACCGGCGTCAACGGCTGGATCAAGCCGCTCAAGTTCATGATCTCCATTGCCATCTACTGCGCCACCTTCCTCTGGTTGCTGACCTTCGTGAAAGGGCGCCGGCGCTGGGTGCAGACCGCGGCCAACGTCACCGCGGTCGCGCTCCTCATCGAGCTTGTGTTGATCACCATGCAGACCGTACGCGGCACGACCAGCCATTTCAATATCGCCACGCCCTTTGATGCCGCGGTCTACAGCATCATGGGCACTGCAATCATGGTCCTGGCAACCATGAATCTCGTGCTGGCGATTCTGTTGCTCGTCCAGCGTCTGGATGACCGGGTCCTGGCATGGGCGCTCCGCCTGGGCGTCATCGCTTCCGTTGTCGGCATCGCCATGGGACCGCTGATGACTTCGCGGATCACGCCGGAGCAACTGGCCGTCGCCCAGGCCGGCGAGCAGATGACGACTGCCGGCGCCCACAGCGTCGGCGTGCCCGACGGCGGACCGGGTCTGCCGGTGGTCGGCTGGAGCACGGTTGGCGGCGACCTGCGCGTGGCCCACTTCGTGGGGCTCCATGGAATGCAGATCATCCCCCTGCTGGGCCTGTGGTTGGTGAGCCCGGCTATGCGCCGCCGCTATGGAGCAGGACAGCGCCTGACCCTGGCTTGGACCGGTGGCCTGGCCTATATCGCCCTAACGCTGATTTTGATGTGGCAGGCTCTGCGTGGCCAAAGCGTTATTGCACCCGATGGGTTAACGCTCGCTGCCTTCGGTCTTGTGATGGCTGCAGCAGCCATTGCCGCCCTGGCCATCACGGTAAGACAACCGCAGCAGGAACTAACAGCCGATGCCCGTCATCCCTAGTTTCACAGGCCGGACAGATCTTCGTTCGTTTGTCATTCAATCGCCCACTGGAAGGGGAGATACTCACCATGAGTTCAAAATCGCAATCAGGACAACCGTCGCGTCAAGCTGCGAACCGCCTGGCCTGGGGCCGGCGGCTTGGCGGGAGCGCGCTGGTTGTTCTGGCAAGCCTGGCCCTGCTCATGATCGGCACGGTGACCTGGGACAGGAGCGCTTCAGTCCGCGCCGAAGCGTACTATCCAGCACGCGGAAGCTTCGTCACGGTCAACGACGCACAGATGCACGTGATCTGTCAGGGCCAGGGTGAGCCGACGCTGGCGCTCCAGGCCGGCATTGCCGGCGGCGCCTTGGACTGGCTGCCCGTCATGGCAGAGCTGGCGCCGTCCCATCGAGTCTGTGCCTTTGACCGTTTGGGCCAGGATTTGGAGCGATCCGGCGCCGACACCGCGCACCTTCGCCACTGCAGCTGATGAATGGCACGTTGCACTCCAGGCGCTCGGCATCGACGCGCCGATTGTGGTCGGCCATTCGCTGGGCGGCGCCGTCGTCCAGCTCTATGCCGCACGCTATCCGGTCAGCGGCGTCATTCTGGTCGACGGGCTCACGGCTCATGCCGCCGAGGAGGTCGTGCAGCGCCTTGGCGTCTATCAGATGCTCGACCCGTTGGGCAGAGCCGGCATGCTGCGCCCCATGGGCGGTCTCTTCGCCGACGATGCCTACCCCGCTGAGTTGCGCCAGGAAATGGCGGCCCTGCGCGCCCGCAACGACGCCCTGCTCGCCATGACCGCAGAAGGCGCGCTCGCGGCATCAAATCTTCCCAATGCGCTCACAGCAGCCGAGGCACTTCTGGAAGCGCCCCTGCTGGTGATTGCGGCGGGCAGCAACGGACTACCGGAGGCCGAGGCGTTCCTGTCCGGTCAAGAACGCCTGGTCGAAGAGCACCCAGCCGCTCGCTTCGTTCAGGTAGCCGGAGCCGATCATTACATCCTGGCCAGTCATCCGCAGCTGGTTGCCGAGGAAATCGAAATCTGGCTAAATGAGGGTGAGTCGGTACACGAAACAGGTTGAGAAGCGTTCGCGCAACTATTTTAGTGCCGGTTGAATGGAACGCTGATTTGGCGTCTTGGGCAGATCAGCGTTCCATCTAGCAGCAGGCTACACAGCTATGGGGAGAATACGATGGCGACGATTGCAACAGATCAGGTGTGGGAGGAGATCGACAAGAATATCTTTGCGGTGCTGGGGATGGTCACGGCACAACAGGAGGCGCGCACGGCGGGGATCGTTTACACAACCCATGAGCGCACGCTCTACATCAGTTCGGTCAAGGACGCCTGGAAGGTGAAGCATGTGGCGGCCAATCCTCATGTCTCCATGACAGTAACGATTCCAAAGAGCATTCCGCTAATGCCGTGGATCAAGATTCCGGCAGCGACCATCACCTTTCAGGGCACAGCGCAAGTCCTGGGTGTTGATGAAGCGAACGCTGACGCCATGAACGCGCTTCTCCGAGGAATGGAGAACTCCGAAGAAATGCGCAGCAAGATGGCCATCATTGCGGTCAAGCCCGAAGGAGAATTTGTCACCTACGGTGTTGGCGTCTCGCTCCAGCAGATGCGCGACACGCAACTCGCGCGCGGCAGGGTTGCGGTCTAGTCCGGTTGACATTTGGTCGTAACGTCCCCGGCACGCGCAGCGATCAGTCTGCTAATCGGACAGTCTGCTGCGCGTGCCGGGGACGTTGAAGGCATAAAGTCGGTGGTCTTTGAAAGGCCCACTGAGCACTAGTGCATCGGCAATCTCTATTTGACGAGCCTGCGAACTTGTTTGTGCCGATGCATTTAGGTTCCGCCACAGCAATACGAGTCGCCAATTCAAGATTGGCGGAACACAAGTCCCGACGCCAAAATGTGGCGAGTAGCGCCCGGAGCCGATTGACTTTGGGCCGCGGTCGCGTGCCGCTTTTGAGAAAAGCGGTGCTTGTGCTTGACTTACGGTATAATTCGGTGCGGATCATGCCGTAGATCCCAACCATCATTCGTCAGTCAAGCAAGAGACCATGGTCAGCAACCTCGTCAACGTCAGATCCAACGTCAGGCGTCTCAACCAAATCACGCGCATTCTGACCAAATACGGTCTTGCCCAGTACATTGGCGACAGCACGCCAGGTTTTCTGCGCAGGCGGTTTGTGGAAGAAGACGGCACAGACCTGAGCAAACTGCCCTTCAACGTCCGCCTGCGCCTGGCCCTGACCGAGTTGGGAACCACCTTCATCAAGATGGGCCAGATGATCAGCCAGCGGCCCGACATCGTGGGGCCGGACCTGGCGGAGGAGCTGGCGTCACTCCAGGCCGACACGCCCGCCGATCCGCCCGAGGTCGTACGCGAAACGGTTGAGACAGAATTAGGCGAACCGGTGGAGGCAATTTTCCCCTGGTTCAATTTCGAGGCGCTGGCCTCAGCCTCGGTGGGCCAGGTCCATGTCGCCACGCTTCAAGACGGCTCCGACGTGGTCGTCAAGGTCCAGCATGCGGGGATCGAGGAGAAGGTTCACGACGACTTGAGCCTGCTCATGACGCTGGCCAAGACTGCGGAGCAGAACAGCAAAGATGTGGCCATGTACAAGCCCACGGCCACAGTCGCTGAGTTCCGCCGTAGCCTCCTGCGCGAGCTCGACTTCACCATCGAGTTGAACAATCTGCTCCAGTTCACCCAGAACTTCAAGGATGACCCGGAAGTTCACTTCCCCATCGCCTATCCGGACCAATCCTCGCATCGCGTGATGACCATGGAGCGGCTCGCCGGCTACAGCATCGCCGACACTGCGCGCATGGAAGAAAACAACGTCGATCGCGAGGCCTTTGCCGAGCGCTTCGTCGGCGTCATGCTTGACATGATCTTCCGCGACGGCTTCTATCATGCCGATCCCCACCCGGGCAATGTTTTCGTGGTGACGGGCGAGCGCGTCGGCATGCTCGATTGCGGCAAGGTGGGTCGGGTCGATGAGCAGACCCAGGACGACTTCATCAACATCGTCACGGCCTTTGTCACCGGCGATGCCGAGATGCTGACCGACGAGTTGATCGACATGTGCGAGGTGCCGCCCGACCTGGATCGTAACGCATACCAGGCCGATGTGGCTGAATTCATTGCCGAGTTCAGCGATGCACCTGGCGGCATCGATCTGGGAGCGGCCTTCGAAAGCATGTTTGGCATCATTCGCACCTACCACTTGCTTGTGCCGGCACGGGTCAACATGCTCCTGCTGGTCATTGTCCAGACGGAAGGCACAGCCAGACTCCTGGACCCGGATTTTGACATGGCCAAGGCGCTGCGCGGCTATGGCAGTGATCTGGCCCGGCGTCGCTTCTCCCCCAAACGCGTTCAGAAGGAGATGACGCGCGCCTACCGCGACTGGACGCGACTGATCCGGGCAGTGCCACGCGAGGCGGTCGCTCTGTTGGAGCAGGCGCAGCGGGGCGAAATCCAGATCCACGTCCAGCAGCACGGCATGGAACGGCCCATGAATCGCCTGAACATCGGCATCATGACCTCAGCATTGCTGTTGGGTTCCGCCATGCTTTGGGCAACAGGCGCACCGCCCACCCTCTTTGGCATCTCCGTTTTCGGCGCGCTGGGCGTCGCCCTGGCGATCTTCATGGGCTTTCTGGTCTTGGTCCAAATCTGGCGCTCGAGTCTATAGCGCCGGTCATACACGCTTTGGACAGACTCAATCCGGTTTAGGGCAGATGAACAAGTATCTTGTTGAATTTATTGGTACTTTTTTTCTGGTCTTTACGATTGGAGCTGCTGCAATCTATGGCGATGCCGGGCTCATGGCCCCAGTTGCGATTGGCGCCGTGTTGATCGGCGTGATTTATGCCGGCGGCCATATTTCCGGTGCACATTACAACCCGGCCGTCTCTATCGCTATGATTCTCCGCGGGGCGATCAGCATCAAGAACGCTATGATTTACATCATCGTTCAGCTTGTGGGCGCGGTCGCGGGTGCGCTGCTGGCGATGTACCTCTATCCAAGCACCTCGGTAGACGTGATCTTTCCCAACGTACCGGCATTCTTGCTGGTTGAGTTTCTCTTCACATTTGCGCTAGTCTATGTCATCCTCAACGTGGCCACAGCCAGGGCAACGGAGTGGAACGCCTATTTCGGCATAGCCATCGGCTTTACGGCGATGGGAACCATGATCCAGTATGACAAGTGACTGACTCCGATCGGTTGGAATGCATCGCGTGCGAACCGCGCCTACCCGATCTCCGACCGACGTTCAATATAGCGGACAAGAAACGAGAGACAGAGGGTCATGACCAGAAAGATGATGGCCACCGTGTTGTAGCCCTCAAACGCACGGAAGGTGCGGCTGACGTACTGGCGGCCCAGCTGCAGCGTCTCCTCCAGGGCGAGCACGGAAATCAGTGCGCTGTCTTTGAGCAGAGCGATCAGGTCATTGCCCAGCGGGGGTAGAATCAGCCGCACCGCTTGGGGCAAGATCACGTAGGTCATTGCCTGAATATAGCTCATGCCCAGGCTGCGCGCCGCCTCCATCTGCCCTTTGCCGATGGCCTGAATGCCGCCACGGAAGACCTCGGAAATATAGGCCCCGTAGCCCAACGCCAAACCAATGATAGCACGGTGCAGCATGGGCGGATCGTAAAGGCCTTGCGTTGTGTCCCGCACAGCCGGGCCGATCACAAAACCGGCGTAGATGATGATCACCAGCATGGGCAGACCGCGGATCACTTCGACATAGAGCGTCGACAGATGATAGATGATCGGATTGGCGCTCAGGCGCATGATGCCGACAAAGAGACCGATGATGAGGGCAAGTATATAGGAAATGACGGTCACACGCAGCGTCAGTGCAGCGCCGGGCAAAATAAACGCAAACGCATCCCGGTAGTATCTGGAACGATCTTCATCGAACGCAATGTAGAGACCAAAGATAAAGAGGCCGACAACGATGATCACGATCCACCACGGCACCCCCCTGGCGACGCCCGAAAAGCTCCTTCGCGTTCGTCCGGGCGCCTGTATTTGTACATCTGGGTCCATGACGGCGTTCCTCCCCTGCCAGGCTGCGTTTGCGTTTAGATCTGGTCGCGCTGTCGTGTTGACAGCAGTTGATGCTACAGCGTGTCGC
>CAWEEJ010000084.1:0-66222 GCA_963807905.1 uncultured Chloroflexia bacterium
CGTGCTTGTCAATGACGACGTGGCGCTGGAGAATCCATCCAAACGGCGCGGAATGGGCGCAACAGTCCTGGTCGAGAAGATCGCCGGCGCCGCGGCAGAAGCCGGCATGCCCCTGGAAAAGGTGGCCGATCTGGCTGATCAGGTCACCCGGCACGCGCGCAGTATGGGCGTTGCCCTGAGCAGTTGTACCTCGCCCAATATCGGCTTCCCCACCTTTGAATTGCCCCTCGATAAGATTGAGTTGGGCGTTGGTATCCACGGCGAACGCGGCAGACATCGCATGCCGTTGGCCAGCGCCGATGCCATGACCGACATGATTCTGGAACCCATCGTGCAGGACCTGAAGCTTCAGCCGAATGACCGTGTCCTGGCGCTCATTAGCGGACTCGGAGGGACGCCCCTCCAGGAACTATACATTGTGTACCGGCACCTCTACCATGCGCTGGCCCGCAATGATATTCGCATCGAACGGCGTCTCATTGGCAATTACGTCACGAGTCTGGACATGGCGGGTTGCGCCATCACGCTATTGGTGTTGACGCCGGAACTGATCAAGTTGTGGGATGCACCGGTGAAGACGCCGGCCCTCAGCTGGTAACGGGCAGAGTGCGCAAAGGCAGTTGATGGCTGAGCCCGCGGCGTGCTCTACTGGTCCAGCAAATGTTATGTTACAACCATTTCAGGTTGCGAAGGATAAGCCCATGCCCCGTGAAGTAACCTTGGCGGAGTTGCGTCAATGGATGTTGCTATTTGCCGACCGCATCGACGAAGAGAAGGATCTTCTTACCCAACTAGATGCGGCAATCGGCGATGGCGATCATGGTGTGAATATGCAAAACGGCATGCGCAAAGTGCGAGCGCGCGTCGAAGGAATGGAGGATTGTCGGGAAATCAGCGTCTTTCTACGGACCATTGCCATGACGCTTATCAGCAGTGTTGGCGGTGCGGCCGGACCGCTCTATGGCGCTTTTTTTCTACGCGCAGCCAAGGAATTCGATTCCGACAGCAGGGCCACGATTGGTCAACTTGCCGTCATGTTCCGAGTCGGCGTCGAAGCGATTCAGCAGCGCGGCGAAGCGCGTCTGGGAGACAAAACCATGGTCGACGCGCTGGTGCCGGCGATGGCGGCATTGGAAACGGCGGCAACCCAGGACTATACTGTAGCTGAAGCGTTGGAGAAAGCGCGCCAGGCCGCGGAGCATGGCATGACCAGCACCATCGACATGGAAGCGCAAAAGGGTCGGGCCAGCTATCTCGGCCCTCGATCAATCGGTCATCAAGATCCGGGCGCGACCAGCAGCTATTTCTTGATTGAAACTGCGGCCCGTACGCTGGGCCAGGGTAACGAAACCGGCCAAAACGACGATGGAGCGTGAGGATAGCGGTACATGGTCAATCTGGTAATTGTCTCCCACTGCGCCTCGCTGGCGAACGGCGTCAAGGAACTGGCCGAGTCCATGACCGATGCCGGGGCCAGCGATCAGACCAGGATTGCGGCCGTGGGGGGCATTCTTGCCGATGATGGCACCTACCGCCTCGGCACGGATGCCCTGCGCATCTGCGAAGCCATCAATTTGGTCTGGAATGATGATGGCGTGCTCTTACTGGTCGACCTGGGCAGCGCTGTGCTCAGCACAAAGCTTGCGCTGGAACTTCTGCCCGATGAGATCAAGGAGCGCTGCCTTATCAGCAATGCGCCGCTGGTCGAAGGCGCACTCGTAGCCGCATTGGAAGCGAGCCTGGGGCACTCCCTCGAAGCAGTTAACCGGGCGGCTGAAGATGCCGGCTCATTTCCGAAAGTGACACGCAGCGAACCATGACGCATGGGGACGAGAGAGAAACAAAATCGACGGCTCGATCCGCTGCAGACGATGCGGCTCTAACGACGGAGGTGATGATCAGTCACCCGCTGGGTTTGCACCTGCGCAAGAGCAAGGACGTTGTCCAAGTCGCCAATCGCTTTGAGGCAACCATTACGGCCCAGAATTTGACGCGTGTCTCGGCCGAAGTGGATGCAAAAAGCATCCTGCAACTTATGCAGATCCAGGCGCGCCAGGGCCACACCGTCCGCCTTGCCGCAGACGGCCCCGATGCGTCCGCAGCGTTGTCTGCTCTCAGCGCGCTCTTTGATCAGCGCCGCTATGATGTGCCAACGTCAATATGAGCATAACGCTACATGGCTTACCAGCCGCACCCGGCATCGGGATCGGCACGACCCATGTCTACCATGCGGTTGATCTCCAGACCGACACGCTCGTCTCCGAGGTAGAGGCCAGCGTCCAGAGTCCGCGCCATGAATGGCAGCGCTTTCTCTCTGCGCAGGCACAAGTAGACGTTGAGCTTGAGCGCCTCGGGCGCTCCCTCAATCATGTGGCTGCCGACATTTTCTCCGTCCATCGGCTGATTCTCACCGACAAAACGCTTACCGAGAGCATCCGCGATGCGATCCAGCTCAATCAGGCCACCGCGATTGGGGCCACGCGCCAGGCAGTGTTGGACATGGCCCAACTCTTTCGCGAGCTGGATGACGACTACTTTGCCGGACGCGCGGCCGACATCGTCGACATCGGGCGGCGGCTCCTGCTGTCATCTGGGTGCGCCAATTGACCAGAGCGAGTTGAGCGACCTTCCACCGGCTACGCTACTGCTGGCCGAAGATCTTACGCCAACCGATGTGGCACTGTTGTCGGTGCAAAACATCGTCGGCATCGGCCTGGCCTACAGCACGCCGACCGCCCATTCGGCAATCCTGGCCCGCAGCCTGGGCTTGCCCCTCGTCTGCGGCCTCGGCCCCAAGCTAATTACGCACCCCGATGATCAGCCCGGCATCATCGATGGCCACCAGGGCCAACTCATCATTGCCCCATCACGCGCGCAGATTGATCAATTTAACGACGCTCACGCCCTTGAACTCAGCCAGCAATCTGCTGCAGAAGATCACGCCCACGAACCCACGATCACCCGCGATGGTGAGTGCATCCCCGTCTATATCAACGCCAATACGGCTGAGGACGTGGCCGCCGTCGCAACCTGCGGCGCAGAGGGGATTGGCCTAACGCGCACTGAATACCTCTTCCAGGGCCGGGCGATAGCACCCACCGTAGAGGAGCAGCGGGCAGTCTACTCTACATTCGCTAGCCAGGTTGGGGGTCGTTTGCTGACCGTGCGAGCACTAGATGCCGGCGGTGACAAGCAGGTTGAATACCTGATTGGTCATGGCGAAGAAAACCCATTTCTGGGCCTGCGCGGGCTGCGTCTGCTGCTGGCCCACCCCGCCTTGCTGTGTGATCAATATCATGCCCTGCTATTGAGCGCGCGCGACGCGTCACCGGCGGCTCGCCTGCGCTTCATGCTGCCCATGGTGAGTACCGTAACCGAAATGGAAACGGTCTGTCGCCTTTTGAACAAAGTGCGCGATCAGGTGGAAAAGGAAACGGGAGAGTCGCTGGGCGCTTTGGTCGAGATCGGTGCACTTATCGAAGTGCCGGCTGCTGCGCTCATGGCAGAACGTATCGCGGAGATGGTTGACTTCCTGAGCATCGGCACCAACGATCTGGCCCAGTACGTCATGGCCAGTGATCGCACGAATGCCAGCGTGGCAGCCCTGGCCGATCCGCTCCATCCGGCCGTGCTACAGCTTATTGCGCGTACCTGCTATGCCGGCAAGTTGAACGAATTGCCAGTTTCCCTGTGCGGTGAAATTGGCGGCAATGTGCGGGCCGTGCCCCTCCTGCTGGGCCTGGGCGTCACGGAACTAAGCGTGCCATTGCCAACGGCCCCGCTTGTCAAGCAGGCCATCCGCCAAAGCGACATGCTCCACTGCCGGCAAATTGCTGAAAGCGCGCTGCGCTGCGCGAGCGCAGAAGATGTACGAGCCCTCTTGGCCACGCTCTAACCCGCCAACACATTAGCGAAAGCAAAAGAAGCACGTGAACATACTCATTATCGGCGCGGGCGCGATCGGATCGCTGGTTGGCGGGAAGCTGGCATTGGCTGGCGAAACGGTCACCTTCGCGGGCCGTCCAGCTTTCGCCGCGGTTGTGCAGCAACGCGGCTTGCAGCTCGAAGACGAAGCCGGCATCCACAGAATTGAGGAGCTACGCGCAGCGACCAGCATTGCCGAAGCGTTTGCCCACTCTGCGCCCTTCGACATCGCCATCATGACGGTCAAGAGCTATGACACATTGGCGGCCATGGCAGAGTGCGCGGCAGTCGCAGCGACGCACGATCGCGCCTTGCCCATCTTCCTCAGCCTGCAGAATGGCGTCGGCAACGAGTCCATGATCGCCCAAACCGTTGGCGAGGACCGGGTGATTGCCGGCACGATCACCACGCCGGTCTCATCGCCGGCGCTGGGGACGATCCGCGTCGATCGCCCCCAGTATGGATTGGGGCTTGGCGATCCGGTGCATGGCAGCGCAATCGAGCGCTGTGATGAATTTGCGGCCGCGCTGGAGCGCGCTGGTTTCGCGGTGACGCGTTATGCCGATGCCGAAGGTATGAAGTGGACGAAGCTGCTCATGAATATGGTCGGAAACGCCACCTGCGCGATATTGAGCGCGCCGCCGGAAGAAGTCTTTGCGCAGGACAAAATTGTCGACCTGGAGATTGAGGCGTGGCGCGAAGCGCTGCGTGTGATGGCCCAAGCTGACATCACGCCGCAAAGCGTAGGCAGCTATCCGTTCCGCGTGCTGGCGCCGGGCATCCGTGTCGCGCCCAAGTCGCTGCTGCGCGCCGTTTTGCGCAAGCAAATCGGCGGTGCACGGGGCGGCAAGATGCCCAGCCTCTATCTTGATTTGGCCAGCGGAAAGGGAAAAAGTGAAGTGCCCTGGCTGAACGGCGCGGTGGTCGATCTGGGGCGTGAAGTCGGTGTTGCAACGCCCGTCAATGCCTGCCTGTCGGATACCTTGCTAGGGCTGGTCACCGACCCGGCGTCACGGGCCGCGTGGGCAAAGAACTATACGCGCCTGGCGGCTTGTGCGGCGCCGTGAAGTCGCAGATCCAGCCTGAAATCTCTATGATAACATGACTCATAGATCCGACAGGCTCTGCCTTCGACCGCCTTTGCCTTCGACAGGCTCAGGCGACGGCTACTCGGAAGCGCTGGCTGAGCCTGCTTGGACTGAGCCTGTCGAGGTGTCGAGGTGTTGAAGCCGGCTCTACCACGACAGCTGGCAAACGAATGTTCTCGTCACACTTTCAGTTCAGAAGCGTACCTGCTGCTGAAAGCCGGGACCGACCAGCGCGATCAGCGCCAGGGCAATCAGGCCGAACAGAGCAAACTCGAGCAGTACGCGTCGTGTCAAGCGTCCCTGCAAGCCCTGCTGGGCGATGCTGGTGAGCAGATAGAAGATGAGCAGCAAGAGCAAGCCCCCCGTCAAGTCGGGCAGCAACTTCCAATAGTTTAGCGCCCAGGTCACCTCGCCCAGAATCAGCCCGACAATCAGGCCATAACTCAAGGTCAGCCCCACCTGGTCGCTGGCGCCGCGCAATAGTTCAACGGCCAGAAGCAGCGCCGTGAACGCGATCAACGAACCAGATAAGAGGCTGCGGATGCCCGTCTGATAGACAAAGAGGAAGAGCAGCAGCGCCGAGCCGTAGACGAGTGCATCAAGGAGCAGACGCCCGCGCCGATAGCCAGGTTTTCCCGGTTCTACTGTGCTATAGAGGCTGAAGAAGGTCAGCGCCAGCAGGGCGCCGGCTACGACCAGGCCCAGCACCTGGAGTTCACGCGTTTCAGCCTGCAGCAGCACAAAGGGGGCGATAATGGCCAGCGCCATGGGCAACGCCCAGAAGACCCACGTACGCGCGCGTCCGCGAATGCGCAAGTAGGGATGAATCGAGACGACACTCTCGCTAACCGCGGCAGCCAGGATTGCCAGGAGCGCGGCGGCAAAGATTGCGTCGTCCAGGGCAATGTTGAGCGGCGTACGAAAGACGCGAAAATTGAGCGGCACGGCAGGCAGATCGATCAGCAAGCTCAAACCGATGCCAAAGACCAGCAGCCATGTGCCCACGCTAATCCGATCGCGGTAATCCACATAAGGATGACTGCGGGCGCCCGCCCGCTGACCTATTTTTGCCTTATCGAAAGCTGATTTAAGATCGAATACGCTCACGTTTCACGCGTCTTTTGCCAGCATGACAGAATCACAGTAACGAATGCTTGCAGCTCACGTACGGTGAACCGTAGACCAAGCCGAACCATCATTCTAAGTTGCCTAGAAAAACGTGTCAATATTATGGCTAATTGCCAAACACCCGCGACCAGTTTGAGCGTCACGCGCGACCCGTACAAACACCATGCGGCCGATTGATCCATCGCCTGCCGTGGAAAGAGTGAGTCGTGGCCGCCAGTGCCTCGCCCTCGCGCGACTGGCGCTGCTCTACGGCCTCTGTTGTGCTGCGATCGTCATCGGCGGCATTCTGTGGCGGCACCTGCTGGCATTGGATTGGGGGCTGCAGGCGGCGGCGCCGGCGGCGCCGGCACTGTCGGCAGCGGGCGTCAGCATCGATTTGCTGGGGCATGACGTGGCAGCACAGCGCACACAGCTCAACCGGTTGCGCAAGGACGGGTTTGACTGGGTTCATCAACGTTTCGCTTGGGACGAACTGGAGCCCCATGCCGGACGCTACACATGGCAGGCAAGCGATGCGCTATTCGCCGCGCTGGACGTAGAAGGGCTCGAAATCGTTGCCTTGCTGGACGGCAGTCCCGTCTGGGCGCGTGAGAAACGGGACCGAGAACCGGTCGATAACGCGCTGGCGCCACCGGGGGATTTTGCCGATTTTGCCGATTTTGCCGGCGCGTTTGCCGCCCGTTACGGCGACCAGATCCGCTATTATCAGATTTGGCACGAGCCCAATATCGCGCCGCACTGGGGCGCACGCCATATCGACCCTGTTGGCTACACGCAGCTCTTACGCGCGACTAGCGCGGCCATCCGCGCGGCCGATCCTGATGCGATTATCATCAGCGCAGCATTGGCCCCCACTGCCGACCGCGGACATCAGGCCCTGGATGAAGTTTCCTACTTGCAACGCGTGATTGCGGCCGGTGGGGCCGAGGCATTTGACGTCATCGCGATTCAGCCCTTTGGATTTGGCTACGCCCCCGAGAAGCCGGATCAACGGCAGCAGGTGCTCAACTTTGCCCGCGCCGCCTGGATTCGCCGCGCGCTCCAAGCCGCGGGCTACGGTGAAACACCGCTCTGGGCGACGGCCTACGGCTGGAATCGTCAGAAGAATGCAGTGTGGGGAACCGTCAGCCCGGCGGACCAAAATGCCTACGCAGCGCGCGCGATCGTGCTGGCGAACCAGCGCTGGCCGTGGCTCACGGCAATGGCCTGGCCGGGAGACGCGGTTGCGCCAGGCTTTGCGTTGACGCCGGACCTGACCACAAGCATTGTCCGGGCTGCGAGATCCACGCCCCCCCGACCAAGCGCTGACCCTTTGCCCGAATGGTTGGGGCTGGTCGCGCTCGTCGCCGGCATGAGTGTCCTACTCTGGCGCGGCGTGGCAGCCGCACGCCTCCTCGCGTGGCGAGGCTGGCTGGGCGCCTTTCGATCGCAGCCATGGCCCATCCAACTGACAGCCTGGGCAACCTTGGCGCTGTTGTACCACTTTGCAGTCTGGCCGCCTCTCATTGGCCTTTGCTGGATCGTGGCGCTCTTTCTGACGGCCGCGCAGCCGCGTGTGGGCTTGGGGCTGGCTCTGCTCCTGCTGCCCTTTTTCTACTGGCATAAAGTAGTCGTACTTGTCAATCGCACCATCACCGTGCCGCCGGCCTATGTCTTGCTTCTCGGCTTGCTGCCAGCACTCTCTCTAGACGTCTGGCAGCGGCTCCGGCAGCGTACAGCTCACTTCTATGCCCTGGACTGGCTCGCTATAGCCTGGCTGCTGGTCAGCCTCGTGGCGGCTGCCAATGTTTGGCACTGGCCCGGTTATGGCCGGGGCTTAGTCGATTTGGTGCTTATGCCGCTACTCATCTACCTAGCCACCCGGACGCTGCTGAACCAACCCCGCGCATGGCGCAGCGCTGCCGGCGGCTTGGCAATCGGCGGCGTCCTGGTGGCGCTCTTCGGTCTGGGTAGTTGGCTACGGGGCATGGGCACGACAGCCGACAGCGTGCTACGCCTGGTCGGCCCTCACTTCTCCCCCAATCACACGGCGCTCTACCTGGAGCGGACCCTCTTCCTGTTGGCTGGCTTTGCCTGGGCCAGTCGCGGAAACTGGCGCTGGGTCGGCTTAACAGCGTTGGGGTGTACGTTGCTCGCCCTCCTGCTCACAGCGAGCCGGGGCGCCTGGTTGTTGGGGGTACCAGTGGGCGCGCTTTGCTTTGCTCTGCTGGTCGGATCCGGGTCAGCAGAGAACGAGTCGGATGCTTCAACCCGCCCGCCCATGGCTTGGCTCGGTCTGGCCACACTAGCGCTCATTTCCGTGATGGCGATTGGCATGGCCGGCTTTGGCTGGGAGCGATTGTCAAATCAGGCAACCGTGCTGGATCGTGTGGCAATCTGGCGCAGTTCGGCAGCCCTTTGGCGTGACTTTCCGTTGGCTGGCGCAGGACCAGGCGGCTTCTATTGGCGCTACCCGGCCTATCTTCCGCCGGGGTCAGCCATGGATCCCAACTTACGCCACCCGCACAATCTGTGGTTAGAATTTGGCAGCATGGGAGGCGTCATTGGGCTGGGCTGGATCATCTTCGCCCTGGGCGTCGTGTGGTCCTCGTTGCGAAGGCTTTGGCGCAATTGGCCAACTGTAGCCCATCAGTGGATGGCCTGCCGGCCGATCGCAGCCGGCCTAGTTGCCGGCCTGGCCGCAGGTGTTGCCCATGGGCAGGTCGATACCTTTGGCGCATTGGCAGACCTGGCCGCATGGAATTGGGCCGCGTTGGGCTTACTCTCGGTACTTGTGATTCATGGACGTGGGGAAACGAACGAATAGGCGTTGCAATGGAGGTGTGTGGCAGTCACGCCGGTTGCGCCTGCTGGGCCTGAGCGAGTTGCAGTATCGAATCCAAGGGGCTCTGCGGCGTCTAGCCGCTTGATTTCGACTAGCTCAACCAGCGCTGGTCGTATCGGCTACATCGTGAAGAACAGTCGACGTTGGGCAGCAGTTTCTCAAAAAAACAGGCCGGGCTTCAAATTGAAGCCCGGCCCGCTCGTTGGTCGGAAGTCAGTTCGTTTGCACTACTGCAGGTTGATCGTCACGTCCAGGTTGGAACCGGGAATGAGCGGCAGCACAACATCCTTGAGTAGGGCGTTGAGTGCGGGATCGGCCAGCGGAGAATCGCTCTGGAAGGCCGTGGCCAGGTCGAGCGCCGCGCTCAGGGACTCTGCATCATGGGCAATGGACAATGCCTCGTTGCCGTCTAACAGCAGTTTGAGGTCATTCGGTTCACCCACAATCTTAATCTCGTTGGCCCCTAGCGCAGCCAGGGTCGCCATGGTTTCGGCAGGCACCAAGGGGCCGCTCACGCCGAGAGCGGCCAACGTGGCTGCGTCCAGGCCAGCAGCTTCGACGAGGCTGCCATCGCTGCCCAGCGTCGCTTCCAGGCGAATCAGCGGTGCAGAGAGGTCGCCCATGTCTGGCGGCGCAAAGGTGAAGTCGATATCCTCTGGCACCTCGATCCGTTCCGCACCAGCTGCCGTTGGCACCGCAACGCTGGCGCTCAGGCCTGAATTGCGGGCAATCCCCAATGCGCTGTCGATCATTGCAGGATCTATGCCAGCCATTGGGGCAACAATGCCGGCCAAAGTCTCCAGCGATTCGTCAGTCCAGCTAATCGAAGGAAGCTTCACGCCGTTGGCTGCCAGGTTGAGGCCGTCTTCACCAACCGCCACGTCCAGCTGCTGGATGTTGGCTTCCTGCAGTTGCCCCAGCGTAGCCGCATCAATAACTGGCTCCGTGGTCACCGGAAGGCCGAAGACCGCCAGATTGCCGTCATCCTGTATCGTCACAGGAACTTTGCCCAAAGTCGTTTCGCCTGCAGGTTCGCCGGTCAGCGAGACATCGAGATTGATGTCACTTGCTGTCAAGATCGGGGCGATTTGCTCCAGCGTTGCCCTGGTTTCATCGTCAACAAAGGCGCCGGCCACGCCCAGCATGCGGCCTAGCGATTCTTCACTAAATTTGAGACCCGGCAGGGTCTTGTCATTATAACCAAGCGTCACACCACTGGGATCCGTATCAATCGTCAGCTTGTCAACCCCCAACTGATTGAGTGTTGCCAACAATGCCGGCGGCAGCGCAACATCGGCGCCCAGCGCGGAGAGCGGGATGCCGGCGAATGAGGCAGCGCCCTGATCATCAAAGGCCAAGCCGCCGATCTCCATGGGACCAATGGCGGCTTCTCCTGCCGCAGCCGGGTCGACCGTCGTCACTGTTCCGTCCCAGCTCGGGATGTTCTCTCCACCCGGCAGATTGAGTGCAGCGCCCAAACCAAACGTGCGCAGCATCGGCAAGGCACTGGAAATCAAACCCGCATTGGGGATATTCGGCGCCGTTTCTACAATCTCCTGCAAATTCTCAACTGAACCCTGATCCCACCCAACATAAGGCAGCGCCTCGCCGTCGAGATAGGGCTGGATTCCCTCATAGCCAACGCGTACGTCGAGCTTGTCGACGCCCGCAGCTTGCAGTTGGTCAACCATAGCCGCATCCACAACCGGACCAAGATTGAAGCCATAGAGTGACGCAGAGCCATCCTCTTCAACCTGTACAGGAACGGAGGGCACATTGAACCAGGTCGAACCAGTATCGCCGCCGCCACAAGCGCTCAACAGCAGCATCGTGACGAGCCCAACCAAAAAGATTGGCAGAGTCTTTAATCTTGCCTGCATATGCAGTCTCCTTCTGGGAGGTTTGAGTCTCAGATATCGAGGATCCATGGGAAAAAAGCGGCCATTGGCAGTCCCCAGCTTCTCGAATGATACACTAACTTCAAGCAGGACACAAGCGATTTGAACGAATTTTGGGCCCAGAGTTTGGCCATGGGCACAGAGCAACTGATAACGTCCCAGTTGCTGCGCATCTACTAGCAAAGCCTGCAAGCAGTCTGCCCTGCTCTTCCTCGATATAGTTCCTCGGTACAACAACCGGCCTTGAGTCGCATCACCCGCGCCCCAGCCGATGCGCCAACGCATCAAGCATCGCCTGCTGATCGCTCCAGGGATACTCAGTCTCACCGAAGCACATGCTGCGCTCATGGCCTTTGCCGAAGGCACAGACCACGTCGCCGGCTTTAGCCATATCGATCGCAAACTGAATGGCCTCCGCACGGTCGGGGACGACGACGAACGCATCACCCGCCCCATGCTCGCGCAGGCCAGCTTCGATCTCGGCGTTGATTAAGGTGAGGTCTTCCGTACGCGGATCTTCGGCCGTGACGACGGTGAAATCAGCCAGCCGCCCGCTGACCGCGCCCATGAGGCGGCGCTTGGCCCGATCACGCAGACCGGCCGATCCAAAGACGGCGATCAAGCGACCCTGGCCGCCCTCTCCATCCTGGCCAACCAAGCCGCGCAACGTTTGCAGCGCTCGCTCCAGGCTGGCGGGAGAATGGGCGAAATCAACGATTGCCAGGAAGTCTTGGCCTTGATCAATGCGTTCCATCCGGCCAACGACGCCAGCCAGCGTCCGCACGCCTTCTTGCACGGCAGCGGGCGCCACGCCAAGGCCCAGCGCAATGGTCGCGGCACACAGAATATTCTGGATGTTGTAGTCTCCGATGAGGCTTGTCGTCATCGCCCAAGCCTCGCCCTGCCAGTGGAGAACAAAGTCTGTTCGATCAGGATGATAGCGGACGGCTGACGCCGCTACGTCGGGCCATTGGCCGCTAGCAGACGCAAAGCCATAGCACAGCAGCGCCACGTCGGTTCCGGATTGCCCTCTCTCCTCCTCAAGCACGGCCAGGAGTGCATCGTAGCTGCCTCGATCATCGGCATTGAGTACAGCAAATCGAGGAATGCCCGGTTTGGACGGCGAAGCAAAGAGCATGCGGAAGAGCTCTGCTTTGGCCGCAACATACGCCGCGTGCGAGCCATGATAGTCGAGGTGTTCGTGGGTGATATTGGTGACCGCCGAGACGTCATACGCGACCGCGGCCACGCGCCGCTGCGCCAGACCATGGCTGGTGCTTTCAATGATCGCATACTCGCAACCTGCATCACGCATTTCGGCCAAGAACGCCTGAATCGCGGGCGCATCAGGCGTTGTAACATGGAAGCCGGTGTCCTGCTCCTGCCCCTGGATGCGCGCGCCCACCGTGGTGATGACGCCGACAGTGCCCTCGGGCGCAGCCGCAGTGCGGCTGGCAGTAGACAGGATCGATTCCAAAATGGTGGCGGTAGTTGTCTTGCCGTCAGTACCGGTGATGCCAATGGTGGTCAGACCGCTGCTGGGAAAGCTGTGGTATGCAGCGCTGGCAATTGCCAGACCCACGCGCGGATCCGCGATCTGGATGTAGGGGACTTGCGGCGAAATTGCCCCAACGTCCGCCAATGGTCGACTTCCCAGCACCGCTACGGCGCCCGCCGTTAACGCCGAAGGAATGTAGCCATGGCCGTCAAAGCGGTCGCCAGGAATGGCCACGAACAGCGCACCCGGCTTCACCAAACGATCATCTGCGGTGACCTGGGAAATGATCAAGTCGGCAGGGTCGATGGTCGCCGTGACAGAGAGCGGTGAGAGTTGATCCAGGAGCTGGCCCAGCGTGCAGGTCATCAATGCGCTCCTCAAATATCGCGCGGGCCGCGCACGATTGATATGCCGGCGGCCAGGACGGCCAAGAAAAGCAACACGCCGGCAGCAACAAAGACCGGCGGCAGTCGCCTGTAGACCTCTGCCCCAATGTCGATTGGCACAGGCGTCAGTGTCGGCGTTGGCGTCACGGTGGGCGTCGCCGTTGGAGCCGGCGGCGTGGGCGTTTCGGTGGGCAAAGGCGTCACCGAAGGCGTACTCGTCGGCAGCGGCGTGTTGGTCGGCGTAGCCGTGGGCGGCTCGAGCGTGGCCGTGGGCACGGAGGATTCCGCCGTGGGCACGGTAATGCTGATTGCCTCTGTTACGGTCAAGTCGGTCGCCGGCGTCAGCGGCTCGGTGGCTGTGACCGGGTCAGCAGCATCAATTTGCTCGCCTGGCTCAAGTGACGGCACGTCGCTAATTGTCTCTGGAACCGTGATTGTTTCAGGCGCCGTAATGGCGATTGTGCCGGTCAATTCTGCGCTTGCCGGTGGAATAACGATACTAATGCCGATCGTGTCGGTCAGCCCCAGCGTCTCGGTGACTGCGTCGTCCAGTCCGACAAGCGGAATCACCTGCGGTGTAGGCGAAGCCGTACGGGTTGGCGTCGGCGTACGCGTCGGCGTTGCCGTGGGCACGGGCGTTTCCGTAGACGTTTCCGTTGGGGTCGGCGTATCTGTGGGCACCGGGGTCAAGGTCGGCGTGCTGGTCGGCGTGGCAGTCGGTGTTTCCGTGGGGGTATTGGTCGGTGTCGCCGTGTTCGTTGGCGTCGGCGTATTGGTTGGTGTGGGCGTGGGTGTTGCCAGCGCTGCACGGACATCGAGCTCGGGCATCTGGGAGAGCGAGCTGAAGCTGCGTCCCTCATCATCACTGCGGATCACCCACATACTCTCGGTAGCGGCATAGATGGTGCGCGGCGCCCGAGGAATATTGGCCACGGCGTAGACCGTTTCCGCGTAAGGTTCACCATTAAGCGACGCCGTCGTCCATTCTTCGCCAGCGCCAGTGATGAGGCCTTGATCCGTTGCGGCCACCACCTGCCCGCCGGTGGAAACGACATCGTAGACAATCGTATTGGGGAAATTGGGCACGCGCAACCACTCATCTCCATCTTCGCTGCGATAGAGTCCGCTGGCCGTCCCGGCATAGATCGTCTCGTCTTCGACCATCAGGCTGAAGATGATCGTCACGATTGGGAAAGTGGAAACAGGCTGCCACACTTCGTCATCGTCCAGGCGATAGAGGCCGTTGTGAGTACCCGCATACGCTACACCGTCATAATCGACGACCTCGCGCACGCTGTCGCGCCTCGCCCGCGAGTCCGGCCTCGAGATGGGTCCAGGTTTCGCCACGGTCATCGGTCCGATAGACCGCGTCATATCGAGTCGAGACGTAGAAGAGGGTCTGCCTGCCGTCACGCACGGCGTAGACTTCCCCCACCGCGCTATTGGTATTGAGCAGTTCACGAAACCCGGGCACCTCCTCCCAGCTTTCACCGGCGTCTTCGCTGCGATACAAATAGCCGAATGCGCCATCACCGGCCATGATAAATTCATCATCGCGCGGATCAAACGCAAGACCGGCGACGCTAATGTTTATCTCGGTCCCTTCGCTGGAAGCAATCCAGTCCACTGCGCCATCCTCGGAACGATAGATGTTTTCTTCATCGGGCGCGTTGAGCGTCCCCACAATCACCCAGTCGGGTTCGCCGGGTCGCACGGCAAGGCTAATCGGCGTATTGCGAGTCGGCACCGTGCCTTGCGCCCAGGTTAGCAGCGGCGGCGCAAATGACGCGACAAGCGCGAGAATGATGACGCCGCCGAAGGCTGCACTTTTCAGAAAACGCCAGGCTAACATGCAAGTTCATGTCCAAGGTGAATGAATACCAGCGGAAATCCCTACCCGGATTATAGTTCAACTCCAGGTGCACAAAAAACGTCAAGGAGGGCTTGAATGCTCCCCTTGACGTTTTTGAATGCTTTCAATCTTCCTGCAACAGGCGGCGAGTTTGCCGTCTTGAGGGCGGCTAGAATGCCGATGTCAGCAGGAACTGGGACGCATCATTGGCCCAGTTAATCAAGCTAAGCGGATAGATGCCCAGCCAGAGCGTGGCCGCAACGCAAACCACCACCACTAGCTGTGCAGCAGGCGCCAAGGGTCCAGGTCCCAAGGGGGCCATTTCGCCGCTCTCGTCCAGTTCCGGATCCTCGAAGAACATGGCACGAACGACATTCAGGTAGTAGAAGGCGGCGATCCCCGTATTGATCATGGCCAGGACAGCCAGGGCGAAGTATTGATGCTGAATTGTCGCGCCAAAGACAAAGAATTTGCCTATGAAGCCGCCTGTCAGCGGGATGCCCGTAAGGCTAAGCAAGAAGATCAACATGGACCAGGACAGCGCCGGCGAGCGCTGCGAGAGTCCATTAAACGAGCTGATATCGGTACTGCCCGTTGCTTCTTCAACCAGCATCACCACAAAGAAGGCGCCGAGATTGGTGAAGAGATAGGCAAAGAGATAGATCAGTACGCCATTGAGTCCATTATTGGTCAGTGTAGTCAGATCACCCTGACTGCTGTCGACGACAGAAACCAAGCCGAGCAAAATATAGCCGGCTTGCGCGACGGAACTGTAGGCCAACATGCGCTTTACATCATCCTGACGGAGCGCCATCAGGTTGCCAGCAAACATGGTCAGCACGCTGAGACCGGCTAGAATCGGCACCCAGCTCGTTTGGAATGCGCCCAATCCTTCAATCAAGACGCGGGCCATGACAGCAAAACCGACTGCCTTGGAAGCCGTCGAGAGATAGGCGGCAATCGGCGTTGGCGCACCCTCATACGTATCCGGCGTCCACTGGAAGAAGGGCGCGAGGCTGGCCTTGAAGCCCAAGCCGACCAGCGTCATTAGCGTTGCCGGCACCACGACCAACGCCAGGTCCGGGTTGCCGACAAACGCTTCAGAGATTTCACTCAGAAAGAGCGAGCCGCTGGCGCCATAGAGCAGGCTCATGCCGTAGAGCATGATCGAAGAAGCGACGGAACCGTACAGGAAGTACTTGACGCCTGCTTCCGTGCTCCGAGCATCTGTCCGTAGAAAACCAACCAGGATGTAGCTCGTGATTGACAGGAATTCGATTGCCAGGAAGATCAGGAGCAGGTTGTTGGCGCTCACCGCAAAGCTCATGGCGATCGTGACAAATACGAAGAGCGTCCAGAACTCACCATGACCTACCAAACGCCGGTTCATGTAGCTACTACCGGCCACGGCCACCAACGTCATGCCCATATAGACGGCAACCTTCAGGAATGATGAAAAAGGATCAATCGTCAGTACGCTGAGCGCAACGTGCGGCTCTGTATCGAACTGCAGAATTGCGGCAATCGTGCCGGCGGCCAGAAACAAGATGGCGATGAGGGCGAAACCGCGCCCCGAATTTCCACTATCCTCGGTACCGTCGCTCTGAACCATATCCAAGATAAGGATGAGCAAACCGCCCAAGAGCAAGATCAATTCGGGCAGGATCGATCCTAATTCGCCGAATGTTACTTCGTTCAAAGCATGCCCCCTTACTTAGAGTAGGGTCTTGATAAACTCGAGCAGCTCGACAGAGAAGCTGTTAAAGTAGTCGAGAACCAGCATTGGGAAGATACCCAGGACAAACATGGCAATAATCAGCGGCCAGAGCGTAATCTTTTCGAAGGCCGCCATGTCCGTTGGACCGTCAACATCTGTGCCAGTTACAGTCGTCCAGTGTTCAACCTTATCCGGGTCGTACTCACCGAGGAAAAGACTCTGCATGATGCGCCATAAAATGTAGACTGCCGTCATCACGATGCCAATGACGCCGAAGGCCGCCCACAAGGGCACGATGGCAAAGGCGCCGCGGAAGGTGAAGAACTCCGCCCAGAAACCGGCCAGACCGGGCAACCCCAAGCTGGCGAAACCGGCGACGAGGAACATGCCGTAGAAGTAAGGCGTCAACGTACCCAGGCCGCCAAACTTGCCAATTCACGCGTATGGGCCCGCTCGTAGATGACACCGACGAGCAGGAACAAGGCGCCAGTGATGATGCCATGCATGAACATCTGCAGCGTGGCGCCGTTGATGGCCATTGCCGCGCTGTCGAACACAGCCGGATCATCCAGCATTAGCGTACCGTCCGGGTTGCGTCCTAGCGTGTGGGCCGCAGCACCGATGCCCAGCATGACGTATCCCATATGACTCACCGAGCTGTAGGCAATGAGCCGCTTGAGGTCGGTCTGCGCCACACAGACGAAGGCGCCGTAGACAATGGCAATCGCACCCAACGCCACAATCCACATCGACCAATACTGGCTGGTGGTTGGGAAGGTCGGCAGGATGATGCGCAGGAAACCGTATGCGCCCAACTTCAACAGGACGCCGGCCAGAATCACGCTACCGGCCGTAGGCGCTTCCGTGTGGGCGTCGGGCAACCAGGTATGGAAAGGGAAGCTGGGCACCTTAAAGGCAAACCCCAGGAAAAAGCCCCAGAAGGCCAGGCTTGATAGCAGCAACGCTCGATCGGCAGGCAGATCCATGAAAGGTTGCGCCATGGCCGCTTCCACAATGTTGAACGTCCCGCTCGCATAATAGGTGCCAAGAATCGCCAGCAGCATCGCTACGGAACCGACCAACGTGTAGATGAAGAACTTGATCGACGCATAGCTGCGGTTCTGACCGCCCCAAACACCAATCAACAGGTACATGGGCACCAGGCTGATTTCCCAGAATACGTAGAAGAGCACGTAATCAAGCGCCATGAAAACGCCAAACATGCTGAGTTCCAACAATTGGAACATGATGAAGTATTCTTTGACCCGATGGCGAATTGTACCGGCGCTGTAATAGATGCTCAGCGTCGACAGAAGCGCCGTCAGGAAAATGAGCGGGATGCTCAAACCGTCGACGCCCAGGTGAAAGCTAACGCCAAGCGACTCGATCCAAGGGAGTTGCACTTCAAACTGCATCCCTCCTGCCGGAATGTCGTAAGCGACCATCATCCAGGTAGCGAGGCCCAAAGGCAGCAAGCTGGCCAGAATCGAGCCCCACTTAATCATCCGCTCATCGTTCGAAATGAGTATCAGTAGGGCTGCCAATGCAGGCCAAAATAGAATTATCGGCAAAACCCAACTGTTCAAGAATTCCATGGACATTCCCTCCGCAGACCCTTGTTTTGGAATCTAGGTAATCCCGACGGAGATGGCCCCCAAAATGCCGCCGAATAACGAACGGGCCAAACTTCCGTCATGTTGTTTACGCACACAATCGGTGCGTAAATGAGTCCGAATTTATTTAGACCAATGTTAAGAGAAGCGGCAAGGCCTCCAACAGAAGCCAGATCGTAATCGATACCGCCAGAACCAATAAGTAAACCTGGACATGACCATTTTGCGTTCGGCGCAGCATGCCGCCAGTCCAGTCCGAGACGGAAGCCGCCCCATTCACAACACCATCTACCACATAGCGATCAAATGCCGCCAACACACCACCAATCCACACCCCCAAGCGACCGATGAAGTCGACGATTGGATCAATCACCCAGACATCATCGAAGTAGGCAAGGAACCGTGAGAGGCCCAAGGTGAAAGGAACCACCGTGACATTGTAGAGTTCATCGAAATAGTACTTGTTGTGGAAGAGCACCCAGACCGGGCCAAGCCACTTGCGCATCGGATCGATTTGCCCTTTTTGCAGACCGTTGCGGTAGATCAACCATCCAACAAACAACCCGCCCAACGCAACGGTAAAGCCAACGAGCAGCGGAAGGTAGACGAAGTCAGGGTGGGCCAGGTGAACGCCCAGATACTCCGCCATATAGGGCTCCTGCCATTCTTCCATGTAGTTTGGAATAATGCCCCCGATCACCGGAAACGCCTTGGGAATCCCGATCCAGCCCAAGATCACCGCAAATGGCGTGATCAGAAGTAGCGGCAGCGTCATCTGCCAGACGCTCTCTGGCGCATGCTCTGCACCCTCGGATCGTGGCTTGCCCAGAAAGGTCATGCCGATCTGACGCGCCGTATAGAAGGCAGTAAGGAAGGCAGCGATTGCCAAGACCCAGAAGACCCAGCGCGCGTTTGAGCCATAGGAATAGGCCAGGATCTCATCCTTCGACCAGAAACCGGCCGTAAAAATCGGGAATCCGCTCAGGGCCAGACCACCGATAATGAACGTCCATCCCGTGATCGGCATGCGACTGAGCAGACCGCCCATGTTGCGCATATCCTGGGGATCTTCCGGATCGAGATTACCGTCAGGCCGCCGCTGGATAGGCGCATGGTGATGCCCAGGATCGTCGGCGTGCTCGTGGGCATGGTGGAAACCGTGCTCCACGCCGTGAATCACGCTGCCGGAGCCGAGGAAGAGCAATGCCTTGAAGAAAGCATGGGTAATCAGGTGGAAGAGCGCCGGCACGTAAGCGCCCACGCCGATGGCTGCAACCATATAGCCAAGTTGGCTAATCGTCGAGTAGGCGAGCACGCGCTTGATGTCCCATTGCGCCAAGGCAATCGTCGATGCAAAGAGCGCGGTAAAGGCGCCGATGAAGGCCACAAAGGTCATCACGCCAGGCGTTACCTCACCCGCCACGGCAAAGAGGGGGAACATACGCACGAGCAAAAAGACGCCGGCCGAGACCATCGTCGCAGCATGAATCATGGCGCTGACAGGAGTGGGACCTTCCATGGCGTCCGGCAACCAGACGTGAAGCGGGAACTGAGCACTCTTGCCTACGGTGCCAAAGAAGATCAAGACGGCGATCACAGCAATAATTGGCAGTTCTGCCCCGATGATCGGCACATTGACCACGGTTTCGGCGAGATGCTGCAGATTATCAGGTCGAAGAATCGTTTCAAAGGTCAGGCTGCTGGGCACGCTATAGACATAGAGCAGCATCATGCCGATAAACATGATGGCATCGCCGATGCGGGTCGTCATGAAGGCTTTGATGGAAGCCGCCTGCGCCGACTCTTTCTCATACCAGAAGCCGATGAGCAGGTAACTACACAGCCCCATGATCTCCCAGAAAATGAAGAAAGTCAGCAATGAGTTGGAGACGATGAGACCAAACATCCCCGTGGCAAAGAGGCTGATATAGGCCATGAAGCGGCTGTAGCGCGGATCCTTATTCTGCGCGTACGAAACTGGATACATCTGAGGATCCAGGTGCGCGGGGAAGGTCATGTAGCCGCTCGAGTAGATAAAGATCATCAGGATCAGGAACGAAGCCATGAAAAGCATCATGGCGTTGGCCGGATCCACCTGGTAGCCGATCTGCAAGGCGGTTGTTCCGGTCGGAATGGTGTAAAGCACACCAAATACCGGATGTTCACCAAAATGGGGCGTCGTGAAAACCCGAAAGGCGATCGGCCACACGATCACCAGGCTTACCACTGCCCCCGTAATGGCGGTGAGCGCGCTCACCGTCTTGTTGCGATTTAGAAAGAGAATAATCGCAACAAACGCCAAAAAAGTCGGCACTGGAATAAACCAGGCTAAGTTCAAAAATCCATCCATAGCTCAAACCTCATTCTCGTGGTTTATGCCACCGCACAACTGTGCGATATGAGAACATACGAATGCTGGTACAGCCGATTCAGCACCGAACCGCGGCGGTCGCAACTAGCGCACTGCAACCGAATATTACGAGCGGCGATAGCTATAAAACAAGTTGCCAAGCGCATAACCGCCAAGGGCTCCGACGCCGGCATAAAGAAAAAGCAAAAGGTCGTTGGCAACGCCGACGGTCGATCCAATAAAGACCCCGACAGAGAGACCCAATAACGCCAGCAAAACAAGATTGCGCTGCTCAGCCTTCCGCTGCCGGGCATCGGCCAACAACTCTTGTGCGCCTGGATAATCCGGTACGTACTTGACAATTTCCTTCAAGAGATGCGCTGCGCCGGTGAAGTTGCCTTGAGCCATCTTGTCGACGGCCAATGCATAGAGAAAATCACACTGCTCTTCAAGTGTACCGGTTAGTTCCTCTTTGGGCATGAATCAAACGCCAATTATCCGCGCAACGTATCCAACTCATCCAGCTGAACCGTCTTGCGGGTTCGATAGACCGAAATGATCAGTGCCAAACCGACAGCAGCCTCGGCGCCGGCAATCGCAATCACGAAAATCGAGAAGACTTGCCCGGCCAGCTGATCGACGTTGACGCCATAGCGCCAAAAGGTAATCAGGTTGATGTTCACAGCATTGAGCATCAACTCAATGCCGATCAACACCGCAATGGCGTTGCGCCGCGCCATGGAGGCATAGAGTCCACAGCTAAAGACAAAAGCTGCCAGTGCCAAGTACCAAGTTTGTTCAACCATCGGATGAGTTCTCCGCGTTTAAGACCTTGGGTCCAGTCTAATCGATGATGCCGAATGCTGGTTGCGCTTGCGCAATCAGGTTAGAAAATCGTCCCAGTGCGTCATTTAGCCCCGGTCACGGGCCAGCAAGAGTGCGCCAGTCAGCGCCACAAGTAACAAGAGTGCCAGCAATTCAAACGGGACCAGATAGGTTGTGACAAAGAGCTCGCCCAACCGCGCAATGATTTCTTCGCCGTCGCCCAAAACGACATTACCCTCTGGCCAGGGGATCTGGAAGGTGATACCCATGACAACCAGGAAGAAGAGAGAGGCGATCAATGCGCTCGCCAGCGCCTGACGGTTCAATTGCGCCGTTTCACCGTACATCATGCCCCGTGTGAGCATGATGGCAAAGGTGATCAACGTGGCAATGGCGCCTACGTAGACCAACACCTGGCTAACGCCGACAAACTCGGCTTCGAGCATGAAATAGAGCCCCGCCACGCCAAATAGCGTCGCCACAAGCCCCAATGCGCTGTGAAAGAGATTACGTGCAACGGCAGCCAACAGGGCCGAACCAGCCACAAAGATCGCCAGCGGCGCAAAGATCATTTGCTGTAGCGTCGGCACCGGTAAGTGCTGTAGAAACTCAGGCATGGGATTAACCCTCTGCGAAAAATTGCGGCATGCGTCTCACATGCACAGCTGATTAACGCTTAAAATCCAAGACAACAGCCGGCCAGCAGATACCGCAAGGGCCGACTGTGGATGAGCAAACGACTGTTAATCGCCTAGCGAAGCAGGCTCCATGACCCCAATTAGAGACTTGGGTTCGAACGCCCGCTTGGTCACAATACGCTGGCGTCGGAAATAGCTGTTCAGTACATTTAGTACGATGCCAAGCACGACCAGATTACCGGCCAAAATCGACAGGTTTCGCGCCCAGCCGACATCGAACAACTTCATAGCGACCATCTGCCACAGAACCAGCGCCAGCACCAATGGCACGAGAACCTTCCAAGCAAATTGCATCATCTGATCAACACGCAGGCGCGGGAAGGTGCCCTTGATCCATTGGATGGAAAAATAGACGGCAAAGGCTTTGGCCATGAAGTAGAAAAAGCCAAGAAAGGGCAACTGATCGACGAACGGACCCTGATAGCCGCCGAGAAAGAGCATGACGGCGATGGCGCCCAGGAAGAAGCTGTTAAGAAACTGAGCAAGGAAAAACATCGCGAACTTCATGCCGGAGTATTCAATGTGGAAGCCGGCAATCAATTCGGACTCCGCTTCCAGAAGATCGAAGGGGGTCTGCTCAGCCTCAGCCAAAGCGCTGATCAGATAAATCAGTGCGGCAGCCGGGACAATAAAAACAAACCACCCCAAGCCAACATTAAAGCCAAAGACTTCGAGCCCCTGAGCAGCCGAAATTGTGCCCAACTTCATGCTACCAATGAGCAGCACCGGCACGTACATGGCAAGCACCATGGGAATCTCATAGCTGAGCAATTGGGCTACCACACGGAAGCCAGCCAGCAACGCATACTTGTTGTTGCTGCTCCAACCCGCCATCAGCGCGGACATGATGCCGATTGCACCCAACGCCACCAAGAAAGGCACACCGATATTCAGATCTGCGCCGACGACACCAGGGGCCCAAACGATGACGACCAGCGTGAGCAGTACGCCAAAGACATCCAAAACTGGCGCCAGATTGTAGGAAGGCTTGTCGGCGTGGGTCGGCGTAATGTCCTCTTTTGAAAGCAGCTTCAGTGCATCTGCCACCGTCTGGAAAAGACCGTACGGCCCTTGACGATTGGGGCCGATCCGATCCTGGATGCGGCTAATCACCTTGCGTGTGATCCAAATCAGCAGCAAGGCAAGCACCAGCGCCCCGTTGACCAAAATAAACGCGCCAACGCCATAAGAGACGAGGCGCGCAGGCCCTTCCGGCGCACCCAAATTTACCTGTAGCTGCGTGAGAGCGTCACTCCATTCCCACATACTTAATTCCTCCACGGTATCAGTGCAGAAGCTGCAGTTGCAGTGGCTGCAGTTGCAGTAGCAGTCAAGCCACTGCCTCTACCGATTATTCCCACTCGAGGGCGCCCTTACGCCACTCCAGCAGCAGACCGAGTAGCAGAATCAACACGAAGGCTATCACGGCCAGCGTCGAGAGCAGATTCAATTCCTCAAAGGCCAGGGCAATCGGGAAGAGAAAGATGACTTCTACATCGAAAATCAAGAAGATAAGGCCGATAAGATAATACTGGGCCCGAAACTGCACCCACGTATCGCCAATCGTTTCCACACCGCTTTCATACGTATCATTCTTGACGGGATCAGGTCGACGCGGGCCGAGAAAATGACCGATCGTGATCGCAGCAACTGGAATAATCAGCGCGACCGTGCTGAGTATCAGAACAAATAGATAGTTTGGAAGCATACCTATGCACCCCTACGGTGAATCTAAACTAGACGTGTTCTTTCGATCCCGGATGCCTTATTCCGACCACGAAGTCGAGACAAAATGTCGACGCCGAAGCGCCCTGGCGGTTTGCCATCGCGTGAGACGGAAGCGCTGTTTCAGGCTGGTTTGTGTAGAAATGAACAATCTTGCCGACATCATAGCACACGGGTTTGATATCCGGAAAGATTAGAATGTAATAATGACATTTATCAGGCTGTTATGACGCTGCATCTTACGAGCTACTGGACAGTCGGCCATGTGTCGAAACGAACCAGAATCAGAACGAACCAGAATCAGAGTTCGCAGATTCGTTTGTACCAGAGGGCACAAGCAAACGCAGGCCATTGTAGCACAGCCTACAGAAGGGCTCAAAAATATTTCGGCCCATCAATTGCAAGTGCCTGTACCAATTTTCACAAGGTTCACGCCACGAAATTGACACTGCACAAGCGCTCGTGATAAAATCTACAATCGTCGTTGCCGTAGTCGGTAAGTATGTTGGTTTATGGAGTAAGAGATGGGGGAGATTGGGTGCAAAAGATCGCCTCTGCTCGATGCCATTAAAGATCGATTAGGTCGATTATCGCTACGCCGATCATCAGTTACTCCGTTTGATTCTTAGGTACCAGCCGGTACACGTTATATACTGTTGCAATATCGTACACAGTTGTGCCGTATTGACTCAACACAGACACAGGTGTTGGGTCAATTGTTTGCTTAGCAGCCATTTGCTTTCACGTTGTCAGGCTGTGAAGAAGCGCTTTTCGTCGGCAGGATCGGCTCGATCTACTTGATTATCATAGAGGTGAATTTGTGGCCATTGATTATCTTCCATTGTTGATCTTAGTGATTGTAGCTGCCATCTTCGCTGCAATCGCCGTCATTGTCCCCACGATTTTTGGTCCCCGGCGTGATAATAAACAGAAGAAAGAGCCCTACGAATCCGGGATTATTCCCTTCGCCGACGCGCGCCGGCGTTTCCCGGTCAAATACTTCCTGGTCGCCATGCTCTTCATCCTCTTCGATATTGAGGTAATTTTCATGTATCCGTGGGCAGTCGTGCTGCGCGACCTGCGTTGGGCGGCCATGGTCCCGATGCTCCCATTCCTCTTTATCCTGGTTGTTGGCCTACTTTACGAATGGAAAAAGGGCGCGCTCGACTGGAGTTAAGTATCCGTATCGTAGCTTGATCGCTTCATCGTCCCCGATTTCGGGGTTTGCATCTGAGGTAGACAGATGGGTCTTGAAGACAAAGTTCCAGAAGGCATTCTGACAACATCACTGGAAAACCTCGTTAACTGGAGCCGCCAGAATAGCACCTGGCCGCTGCTCTTTGGTCTCGCATGTTGTGCAATCGAAATGATCGCCAGTGGCACCGCACGCCACGACATTGCCCGCTATGGGTCTGAACTCTTTCGGGCCAGCCCGCGGCAAGCGGATTTGATGATCGTATCGGGGCGCGTTTCCAACAAAATGGCGCCCGTCATCAAGCGCATCCATGACCAAATGCTGGAGCCGAAATGGGTCATCGCGATGGGGATTTGCGCCAGCGCCGGTGGGCCGTTCAACAATTACGCGATCGTGCAAGGCGTAGACAAAATTATCCCGGTCGATGTTTATGTGCCGGGCTGTCCACCCCGTCCGGAGGCGCTTCTCTATGCCCTCGACAAGCTGCGGGAGAAGCAGAAGAACGAAACATTTGCCCAGTATGCTGCGGCGGCCAATCAGACAATTGTCGTACCGGAAGATATTGACGCGCTGACGACGCTAAGCAAGCAGCAGATCGCTTAAGGGAATCGGAGCCAACCATGTTGAATGTTTCTCCTGCTCGCCGCGACTACGAAACGCTTCCCGGCCTCAACGATCCGTCGATTCCCTCGCTGGCGCCCGCCCCCGAAGGCGATACCGAGGACATGCGCCGCATCATCGAGCGCTTTGGCGAGGATATCCTTGGTAGCGGTTTTCAGAACGGCCAACAAGTCGTTTATGTGACGCCCAACCGGCTGGTCGAACTAGCCCAGTTCGTGCGCGATGAACCCAGTCTAGCCTATGAAGCCCTGGTCGATGTTTCGTCGATCGACCGCTCCAAGTTGCCAATCGGCGCAGACGCAGAGCGGTTCCACACCATCTATCAGCTACGTTCTTATAATCGCAAACAACATTTGGCGATTGTCTGCCCGCTAGACTCCGGCGAGGAGGCGGTGGCGCCATCATTGACGTCCGTCTTCCAAGGCGCTACCTGGCCGGAGCGCGAAGTCTTCGATCTCATGGGCATTCGCTTTGAGGGTCATCCAGATCTGCGCCGCATCCTTATGCCGTACAGCTGGCCCAATCACCCTCTGCGCAAAGATATCCCCCTCGGGGGTGAAGAAGTGCCCTTCTCAATGACATTTGATGATCCGCTGTTTTCTACACTCGGCACGCAGATCTTGCCGGCGGAAAGCTTGCCGCCCTCCTTGCCCCAGGGCATGAACCGGGAAAACATGATTATCAACATGGGGCCGCACCATCCCAGCACCCACGGCGTCTTGCGTCTGGTGGTTGAGCTGGATGGTGAGACAGTCGTCAACGTCGATCCGGACCTGGGCTTTCTGCACAGTGGATTTGAGAAGACCGGCGAAAACAAGCGCTACAAGGACTTCGTCTACTATACGGACCGCATGGACTATGTCTCGTCCATGAACAACAACTTTGGCTATGTGCTGGCTGTGGAACAGATGCTGGGTGTGGAGATCCCCGAGCGCGCCCAGGTGATTCGCGTGATGATGAGCGAGTTGCAGCGCATTGCTTCGCACCTCATCTGGCTATCCACCCATGTGCTGGACGTCTCCGGCACGGGGATGAGCCTGCTCATGTATGCCACACGCGAACGCGAGCGCATTCTCGATCTTTTTGAGATGGTCTGCGGCGCGCGCCTGACCCTCAGCTACATTCGCATTGGCGGCGTGTGGGCAGACTTGCCGCCCGCCTTCATTCCGGAATTGCGCAAATTCCTGGACATCATGCCGGGCTACATCGACGATTACGAGCAGATGCTCACCCATGGTCCGCTCTGGGAAGAGCGCCTGCGTGACGTCGGCTACCTAAGCCGCGAAGAAGCGATCAACATGGGGCTCACTGGTCCAATGCTGCGCGGCAGCGGCGTGGATTGGGACCTGCGGCGCGATATGCCCTACAGCGGGTACGAAAATTATGACTTTGAGGTGCCCGTCAGCACGGATGGAGATTGCTACGGACGCTATGTCATCCGCATGGAAGAGATGCGTCAGAGCCTGCGCATCATCGAACAGGCAATCCAAAAACTACCTGAGGGTCTCTACAAGACAGATGATCGCAAGATCAGCCTGCCACCCCGCGCCGAGCTAGACGTCAGCATGGAAGCACTGATCCACCACTTCAAGCTGGTGACCGAAGGCTTTCACGTACCGCCTGGAATGTTCTATCACGGCATTGAGGCGAGCAAAGGCGAGTTGGGCTTCTACGTCTACAGCGACGGCTCCGGCAAACCCTACCGGCTGCACGTTCGCGGGCCAAGCTTCAACAATCTCTACGCCATCGCCAAAATGAGCCGGGGCCACATGCTCTCCGACATCGTCACCAACATCGGCTCCATCGACATCGTCCTCGGTGAAGTAGACCGGTGATCGGCCGCGGATTTGACGGATCTAGCGGATAAAGGCAGATCAGATCACTCTTTACTTACCGCTGAGAGTAAAGAATCATGTTCCGGCATTCAGATTTAACGAAAGAGATTATCGGCGCGTTTTTTACCGTATACAATAGTCTTGGACAAGGCTTCTTGGAAAAGGTATTTGAGAACAATCCGCTGAAATCAGCGCAATCCGCGCAATCCGCGGCCTATTGTCCCGAGAATTTAGGAATCAATCATGGTGCTATCAGAAGCAGTTCGAGCCGAGATTCAAACGTGGATTGACCTCTACCCCGCGGGCCGGGGGCGATCGGCGATCCTGCCGGCGCTCTATGTCATTCAGCGCGAATTTGGCTACTGTCAGGTGGATGCGCAGAATGAATTGGCCGCCATGCTCGATTTGGAGCCGGCTGAAGTAGGAGCCGTGGTCGACTTCTATCACATGTTCCATACGGAGCCCAAGGGCGAATACCACGTTGAAGTGTGCACCAACGTGCCCTGCATGTTGCGCGGAGCCGGCCAGTGCATGAATCACTTTGAGGAACAGCTTGGCATTCACCACGGTCAGACCACTGAGGATGACCAGTTCAGTCTCGATCACATGGAATGTCTTGGCTCGTGCGGCACCGCGCCTATGGTCTCGGTTACCGAGCGCAGCACCGGCAAGATTCGTTACTTTGAAGAGTTGGACAACGCGGAGGCAGTTGCCGCGACCCTGGACGTCGTCAAAGCGGGCAAGGGCTTTAAGACACTGGAACGCTGGACGCCGCAAGGTGATCGGCGCAAGAGCGGCAAGGCGGCCGGCCCCTATCGCACCGGCGGCATGGAGCCGCGCTTTCTCATGGCGCGGGTCAACGAAGAGAACAGTCACAAGCTCGCCACCTATGTTGCCGACGGCGGCTATGAAACGACGCGGCGCGTACTCACCGAGATGACGCCACAGGAAGTCATCGACGAGGTGAAGGCGAGCGGCATTCGCGGGCGCGGCGGCGCCGGCTTCCCGACGGGCGTCAAATGGGGCTTCTTGCCCGAGGGCTCCTTCCCCCGCTACCTCGTCATCAACGCCGATGAGTCGGAGCCAGGGACCTTCAAAGACCGCATCATCATGGAATATGACGCGCATCAACTCATCGAGGGCATCATCCTGTCGGCGTATGCGATTCAGGCGGAGCGGGCCTTTATTTACATTCGCGGCGAATACTATTTCGCCTACATGCGTCTGGTTGAAGCCATAGAGGAAGCTCACAAAGAGGGCTACCTGGGCGAAAATATTTTTGGTACCGACTTTAGCCTGCAGGTGGTTGTCCATCGCGGCGCCGGCGCCTATGAATGCGGCGAAGAGACCGCGCTGCTCTCCAGCCTGGAAGGCTATCGCGGCCATCCGCGCATGAAGCCGCCCTTCCCTGCCGTAGAGGGGCTCTACGCCAAGCCGACGATCGTCAACAACGTGGAGTCGATTGCCAATGTCACCCACGTCATGCGCCATGGCGTGGAATGGTATCGCCAGTTCGGCACCGAAAAGAGCCCGGGCATGCGCATGTTCTGCCTGAGCGGCAATGTCAAGTATCCGGGACTCTACGAATTGCCCCATGCTGTCCCCCTCCGCGAGCTGATCTATGAATATGGCGGCGGGCCACAGGATGAAAATGCACCGATCAAAGCCGTGGTGCCGGGCGGGCTCTCCATGAAGCTGCTCACTGCCGAGCAGATGGACACGCCGCTGGACTACGAATCGCTCATGGAAGCCGGCTCGATGTTGGGTTCGGCCGGTGTCATTGCCATCGATGAGAATATCTCCATGGTCGACATTGCCGTGCGCACCCTGGGCTTCTACCGTGAGGAGAGCTGTGGCAAATGCACGCCCTGCCGTGAAGGCACCGGCTGGCTCGAGGACATTCTGCTGCGCATTCAGTCCGGCGGCGGGCGACGCAAAGATCTCCAATTGATGGAGCACATCACCAAGTTTATTTCGGGCAAGAGTTTCTGTCCCTTTGGCGATGCCGCGGTTTGGGGCCTGCAGAGCAATATCGCCCTCTTTGAAGGCGAGTTCATTGATCTGATTGATGCCACCAATCCTGGAGGGGAAGCGCCGTTGCAGCCAGTGCGCCCCATCTATCGGCCGGATGCCGGTGAGCTAAGCCGGGTCAACGATAGCACGTTGAAGCCTACGGGCGAATCACCTTTGAACCGCGACCACCTTGTGGGCGCAGACGACTAACCAGGGAATGTGATTGCGGCGCCGACTGAATCGAAGCATCTTGCCGGCGTCTCTTTCCATTTCGCTTTCCAGAGTCTTTAGCAATTGAGAGTTCACATGAGCGACGAACTGGTCACGCTGACAATTGACGACAAAGAAGTGAGTGTTCGCCCCGGCACGCTGGTGGTGGATGCAGCCGACGAACTCAATATTGAGATCCCGGTCTTTTGCAGCCACCCCAAGCTCGACCCGGTAGCCTGCTGTCGCATGTGCCTGGTCGAAATCGATGGGCCACGCGGCGCGATGTTGATGACGGCGTGTTCGGTCCCCGTACGCGAGGGCATGGTCGTCCGCACCGATACTGAACAGGTCAAGGCGACACAGGAAGCTAATCTCGCCTTTATTCTGCTCAACCACCCGCTGGACTGTCCCATCTGTGATAAGGGCGGCGAGTGCCCGCTTCAGGATCAGGCCATGCGCTTTGGGCCGGGTATCAGCGACCTGGTGGAGCCAAAACGACACAAGAAGAAGCACCATCACATTTCCGACACCATCGTGCTGGATCAGGAGCGCTGCGTTGTCTGCTGGCGCTGCATTCGCTATTTGGAAGAGTGGGAAGACAAGCCCCAGCTTGGCCTCTTCCAGCGTGGCGGCGAGACGCTGATCGACATTCAGCCGGGCCAGCCGGTGGATGCCAAAACCAGCGGTAACATCATTGATATTTGCCCGGTCGGCGCGTTGACGGGCGAGGTCTCACGCTTCGCCTATCGCCCCTGGCAGGTCGAACGCACGCCCAGCATCGATCCTCATTTCTCGCTGGGCGACAACATTCGCATTGACACGCGCACCTACAAGATTCGACGCATCGTCGGTCGCGAAAATATGGGCGTCAACGATCAGTGGATCGCCGACAAGACGCGCTTTGCCTACGAATGGGTCAACAGCGACCAACGTTTGACTATGCCTCTGGTGCGCAAAGACGGTGAATTGCAGCCGGCTACCTGGAGCGAAGCGATCCAGACCGTGACGGACCGCCTTAGCGCAATTATGGAGCAGAGCGGGCCCGACGCCATCGGCGCCATCGGCAGCGCCAAGCTCAGCAACGAAAGCAACTACCTGCTCCAACGTTTCATGCGGCAGATCATCGGCTCAAACAACGTTGATCACCGCAATGGCGGGGACGTGGCGGCATTGCCAACCGGCATTCCCGCGCTGGCCGGCGTCATGAAGCCGCAGTATGGTCCCAATCCTCAACACGATGTAATCATGCTCTTTGGTGTCGACCCCAGCGAGGAGGCGCCCGTACTCGACGTGCATCTCAAGCGGGCCGTGCGCCGCGGCGGAGCCAAGCTGATCATCGCCCACCCGCGCAAGGTCGAGCTGACCCGCTACAAGGGGCCCTATCTCGGCTACAAGCCGGGGACGGAAGCCACCTTGCTCAACGGATTGACCCGCTTGGCGCTGGCCGCGAGCGGCAAGAAAAACCCGGAAGTTTCAAAGCTCGTCGCCGGATCTTCGAAGGACGCGCTGCATAAAACTTGTGGTGTCGACGCTGATGCAGTAGAGGCTGCAGCTGAATTGCTGGCCAAAGCCGAAAACCCGCTGATCGTCTATGGTCCGCTGGCGGCCCACGGTGAAACGGGCGTGCAGGTGCGTAATGGCCTGACCAACTTGGCCAGCGTGATTGGCCACTACGAGAATTTGGCCTATTTGGGGTTGGACGCCAACAGCCAAGGCTGCCGCGATGTGGGCATGTTGCCCCATGCGCTGCCTGGTCATGCAGCGCTGGACGATGACGAGGCGCGCGGTCGCCTGGAAGCACTGTGGGGCGGCGTCATCCCGACGACGCCGGGCAAGACGTATAGGCAGATGCTCGACGGCGCAGGCAGCGCGGTCAAGGCCATGATGATCATGGGCGCGGATCCGTCAAGCGAGCGACCGGAGTGGGCCGTCAACCTACGCCAGCTAGACTTCCTGGTCGTCCAGGAACTCTTCCTGACTGAGACGGCCCAGGCTGCCGACGTCGTGTTGCCGGCAGTATCGTGGGCAGAGGGCGACGGGACGTTCACCAATTGTGAGCGCCGCGTACAGCGTGCGCCCAAAGCGGTGGCCGATCCCCAAAGCAAGGCCGCCCAGGACTGGTTGATTCTGGATCATATGGCCGCACGCATGAACAAGCAGTGGCCTTATGCCAGTGCGCAGGGCGTGCTGGAGGAAATCACCAAGGCCGCACCCATCTACGCCGGTCTCGACTGGACAGCGTTGGGTGACCAGGGCCTGCAGTGGGATGCTGCCGGCGTACGCCCGGAGGCCGTCTACCGGCCGTGCGAACAGCTCAGCCAGCCCGCACAAGAGGCCGAGGAATTCGTTCTTGTTGGCGGCGCCGTCGCCTACGACGCGGGCACTCTCTTCCGTTTGACTACCGTAATGCGCAGTCTGGCGCGTGGTGCAGTCGTCGGCCTTAATCCGGCGGACGTGGAGCGCATGAGCCTGGACGCGCAAGCGCCGGTTACCGTACAGAGCGCAAATGGCGCGCTGGCCCTCACCGTGCAGGTGGACGAGCGGGTGCAGCCGGGCACGGCGTGGATTCCCGAGAGTCTTCCTGACGCGCCGGTGGGTGCGTTACAAAACGGGCGCGACGTTGAGTACGTGCGCATCACGACCCGCAACTAATTGACAGTCGTCAATTGCCAATCGTCAATTAGCGATTAGGACTTTGCTCATGGACTGGTTCAATCTTCTAGCAATCCCACTGGCCCGCTCGGTGGCGCTAATCATCGTGCTGCTCACCTCGTTTGCCTATTTGACATGGTTTGAGCGCAAGCTATTGGCGCGCTTTCACGCCCGCTATGGCCCCAATCGGGCCGGCCCCAAGGGCCTGCTGCAGCCAATTGCCGATGCCGTCAAGGCGGTCTTCAAGGAAGAATTCATCCCTGACCATGTGGACAAGCCGATCTATGTCCTGGGTCCGATCCTGGCGCTGATCCCAGCGCTAGTCATTTGGGCGGTCATTCCCGTGGCGCAGGGCGTACCGGCCATCGCCGATGTGAGCATTGGTTTTCTGTGGATTCTGGCCATTGCCGGCGTCGAAAGCTACGGCCTGATTTTGGCCGGCTGGAGCAGCAACAACAACTATTCACTGCTGGGCGCACTACGCTCTTCAGCCCAGATGATTTCTTACGAACTGCCGCTGGGCATGTTTTTGGTCAGCATCTTGATGTTGGCCGGCAGCTTTAGCCTGGTCCAACTGCTTGACGGTACCCGCGCCTGGTGGGAATGGATCTGGCTCTGGGGCATGTTTCCCCTCTTCTTCATCTGCATCCTGGCCGAAACCAATCGCAGCCCGTTTGATCTGCCCGAGACTGAAAACGAGCTAGTCGCCGGCTATCAGACCGAGTACGGCGGGATCAAATTCTCGCTCTTCATGATGGCCGAGTACATCAACATGATCACGACCAGTGCGATCATGGCCACGCTCTTCTTCGGCGGCTGGCGGCTGCCATTTGGCATCCTCGAAGACGTCGTCTGGATTGGCCCGTTTGTATTGGCCGGCAAAGTTATTTTGCTGCTCTTCCTGTTCGTGTGGGTGCGGGCCAGCGTAGGCCGTCCCCGCTACGACCAACTGATGGGCTTCACGTGGAAGACACTGCTACCCGTCAGTATCGGCTATATGTTTATCACGTCGATTTTGGTGATTCTATTTAAGTGATGGTGCATGCCTGAAACAGGCTGCGCGCAGCCGCGTTTGCGGTTCACGCATCCCCTTTCACGCATCACGGTTTTGTCTGAGGAACCCAATGGCTCTAAACGACTTTTTCAAGAACGCAATCGAGATTGGCAAGGCGATGGGCGTGACGCTCAAGACGCTCACAGAAGAGCCCGTGACCGTCGAGTATCCGCGAGACCCGGTGCCCATATACCCGCGCTTCCGCGGCAAACACGAACTGCGCCGCTATGAAAATGGCATGGAGCGCTGTATTGGCTGCATGCTGTGCGAAGCCGCCTGCCCGACCGGCGCGATCTATGTCGATGCCGCGGAGAATGATCCCGAACATCCGACCTCGCCGGGCGAACGGTATGCCAAGACGTACGAGATCAACCTGCTGCGCTGCGTCTTCTGCGGTGATTGCGAAGAGGCCTGTCCCACAGAAGCCATTGTGCTCGGGCATGATTTTGCCATGGCCAACTATGACCGGCGCGACTTCATCCTGACCAAAGAAGAATTGCTCGATCCGGATGAGCCCTACGTCATCATTCGGCCAACCTGATTGACTTTGCTCCAGCTGCTTGACCAAGGGGCGGCTAGTCCGCCCGGCGCTGCCGACGTTGCGCCGCTCTGCCCATGACGCAACAGGGTAGAAGAGCGCCGTAGGACAGTCAACCCGGAATATGCTTACACGAGGATTGAACTTATGTCGTGGCCCATGATCTTTTTTATTTTGACCGGCGCTGTGAGTATTGCGGCCGCCGTGGCGGTGGTGGCAAGTCGCGAGCCGATCCACAGCGCGCTCTTCCTGCTGACTCACTTCCTCACGCTGGCCGTTCTGTATATCACGCTGGAAGCGCAGTTCCTGGCTGCCATCCAGGTCATCATCTACGCCGGCGGCATCGTCATTCTCATCCTGTTCGTCATTATGCTGATCGGATCGGAAGAGGTGGATGATCCACGCATGGGCTCATCATGGACATCCATCGCGGCCCTGGGTTTTGGTGCGTTCATGCTGGCCACGCTGCTTTACGCCTTTACCGCCGGTGCGCCCAGCGAGCCCAATGCAGGCATGATCGATGGCGGTGCGCCCTATGCGGTCGGCATTGTGCTCTTCACCGAATACATCCTGCCCATTGAAATGACCGCCATTCTACTGCTCGTTGCGCTGATCGGCGCGCTCTTGTTGGCCCGTCAGGGGCGTGATCCTTTGCCCCTCAACAGCACCATCCTGCGTTCCGATGTAACGAATCAGCCGCCCGCCCCGCCTGTCGAGCAAAGCTTGCCTGGCGACAAACAGTCGGTCGCCGCCGACTAGCCCTCACCGCTCTTTGCGGAGGAAGAGACTCGTGATTCCAACTGCCTATTATTTGATTCTCAGTGCGCTTATCTTCGTCATCGGCGCAATTGGTGTGTTGTCCCGGCGCAACGTTTTGGTCATTCTCATGTGCGTCGAGCTCATGCTCAACAGCGTCAATCTGACGCTCATTGCCGCCAGCCGCCAATGGGGCAATCTCAACGGCCATATTTTTGTCTTTATGATTATGGCAGTTGCCGCCGCTGAAGTGGCCGTGGGTCTCGCAATTATTATCTCTCATAGCCGTCTTACCGATACGACCGATATCAGCAAAGTCAACCTGCTGAAGTGGTAAGCCTGCGGCCGCCGGCGCGCCGTATGCACACACAGAGGACGTTCTCATGTTTGAGTATTCCTGGATCTTATTAGCACTGCCCGCAGCAGGCTTGTTGATCAATCTCTTGTTCGGCCAATATTTCTCGCGCACAATCATTGGCAGCATTGCCACCGGTGCCGTGGGACTGGCCTTCCTGGTCGGCGTCGGGCTCTTCGTTGGCCTCCTCCAACTGCCGCCAGACGAACGCATCGTCACGGTTTGGCTCTGGGATTGGATCAACATCGGCGCGTTTGAGGTCGATGCTGCGCTGCTCATTACACCACTCACGGTGACGATGATATTGGTCGTGACCGGCGTGGGCACGCTCATCCATCTCTATTCGATGAGCTACATGGAGCATGATGAGCGCTATCAGCGTTTCTTCATCTACCTCAACTTCTTCATCTTTGCCATGCTGCTGCTGGTTCTGAGCGACAACTTCCTGGGCATGTTTGTCGGCTGGGAAGGTGTGGGTCTCGCTTCCTTCCTGCTGATCGGCTTCTGGTTTGACCGCCGCGACGACCTTTACGGCTGGTATGCAGATGCCGGTAAGAAAGCCTTTTTGGTCAACCGCATCGGTGACGTTGGCGTCATCCTGGCCATGATCATGATCTGGGCCAACTTGGGCACGCTCACCTTTGTCGACATCAATGCTGCACTCCACAACAACGGGCTCGCCGTCGGCACGGCCACGGTCATCTGTCTGCTCCTCTTGTTGGGCGTGGCTGGCAAGAGCGCGCAGATTCCGCTCTTTGTGTGGCTACCCGACGCCATGGCCGGCCCGACGCCGGTCTCCGCGCTGATTCATGCCGCCACCATGGTGACAGCCGGCGTCTTCCTGATGGTACGCACTGGCGAGCTTTGGCATATCGCGGTGCCGGCTGCAACGATCGCCGCCTGGATCGGCGGGCTAACGGCCTTCTTTGCTGCCACCATTGCCTTGGTCCAGACTGACCTCAAAAAGACACTGGCCTACTCTACCATCTCGCAGCTTGGTTTCATGGTGCTGGCGGCCGCCGTAGGCGCCTACGGCGGTGCGATGTTCCATTTGACGACACATGCCTTCTTCAAAGCCCTGCTCTTTCTGGGCGCCGGTAGCGTCATGCACGCCACCCACGATGTCCTCGACATGAACCGCCTGGGCGGTCTGCGCCACAAGATGCCCAGCACCCACAAGACGTTTGTAATCGGCGCGGCGGCGCTGGCCGGCCTTCCCCTCATGTCCGGCTTCTTTTCCAAGGACGCCATCATGCTGGGCACGTTGGCCAAAAGCCCGTCCCTGTACGTGGTAGAGTTGCTGGCTGCGCTCCTGACGGCGTTCTACAGCTTCCGCATGGTCTTTCTCACCTTCTACGGCGAGCCGAAAGATCAGGAGATCTATGACAATGCCCACGAAAGCCCGCGATTAATGACGATTCCGTTGTGGATTCTGGCTGTGCTCTCCATCGTCGGCGGGGTGATCAATCTGCCCTTTGTCCTCACGTTGGAATACTGGCTGGAGCCTGTGATCGGCTATCACGAAGTGCCGCCATTGACGCTTGAACTGTTGGCGATCACGATGAGCGTGATCATTGCGCTGCTGGGCTTTGCCATGGCCTACTCTCGCTATATGACAAAGGAAGGGTGGGTCGAGCGGCTGGCGGCCAACTTCGACTGGCTGACGCCCTGGCTCGAGAACGCTTATTACGTAGACGAGTTCTACAACAAAGTGATCGTCCAGCCGCTGTGGAGCCTGAGCAACTGGTTTGCCGGGTTTGACCGCAAGGGCATCGACCGCGTGGTCAATGGCGTGGGTACAACCAGCATGGCCTTCAGCGATCGCCTGCGCTACTTCCAGGCTGGCATGATTCCCATGTATGCCCTGGGCATTTTCCTGGGTGTCGTAGCCGTGCTCGCCTTTTTCGTCTTTATCGCCTAACGAATTCATTGCCTCTGTCCGATCGTCGGCACCTGCGCTGACGATTGACAAGCACAGTAAGGATAGACAGCTATGTCTCTCGCTATCCCCAATCTTCTCAGCGTGTTGATCAGCATCCCGATCCTGGGTGCGCTGGTCGTCTATTTTGTGCCGGGAACGGGGCTGAAGAAGTGGATTGCCCTTGGTTTCAGCTTGGTTACTTTTGTGCTCAGCCTGTTGCTCTGGGTCGGCTGGGAAAATGGCTTTGCCGGCATGCAGTTTGAGCAACTGTACATGCGCATCCCCGAATTGAACCTTGCCTATCATGTTGGCGTCGATGGCATCAGCCTCTTTCTGGTCTTGCTGACAACCCTCTTGATGCCGATTGCGATTTACTTCAGCAATCTGTATGTAGAAAAGGATATTGGCGGCTACCTGGCCCTGATGCTGGCACTGGAAGCGGCCATGATCGGCTGCTTTGTGTCGCTGGATATGGTCCTCTTCTTCGCCTTCTTTGAGTTCACGCTCATCCCCATGTATTTCCTGATTGGTCATTGGGGCGGTCAGAACCGTCGCTACGCGGCCCAGAAATTTTTCATCTATACCTTTGCCGGCTCAGCCTTCATGCTGGTCGCCATTCTGGCGGTCTACGTGCAGACGGGCACATTTGACATGCTGGAAGCGGCCCGCATCGGCATCGACCCGGCTGCCCAAACCTGGATCTTCATTCTCTTTGCCATCGCCTTTGCGGTCAAGGTGCCGATCTTCCCCTTCCACACCTGGCTGCCAGATGCCCATGTCCAGGCGCCGACGGCCGGCTCCATCATCCTGGCCGGCGTCTTGCTAAAGCTGGGCACCTATGGATACGTACGGATGGCGCTGCCGATCTTTCCCGATGCCGCCACGACCTTGGGGCCCATCATCGCCGTGCTGGCCATCATTGGCATCCTCTACGGCGCGCTGGTGGCGCTGGTGCAAGAAGATATCAAATCGCTCGTAGCCTATAGTTCGGTGGCCCATCTTGGCTTCGTCATGCTTGGCGTCTTTGCCATCAACGAACAGGGCATTAGCGGTGCAGTCTTGCAGATGGTCAACCATGGGCTGAGCACAGGCGCGCTCTTCCTCATGGTCGGTCTGCTCTACGAACGTCGTCATACCCGCATGCTCTCCGACTACGGCGGTCTTTGGAAGAGCGTTCCCATCTTCTGCGGCTTCTTCCTGGTCGTGGCCATGAGCAGCGCAGGGCTCCCCGGCCTCAACGGCTTCGTGGGCGAATTCACGATACTGTTGGGCATGTGGCTGCGGCAGCCCATTTTCACGGTGCTGGCAGCGCTGGGCGTCATCCTGGCCGCGTGGTATTTGCTCACCGCTTTCCGCCGCATGGCGCAGGGACCGATCACCAATGAGGCCAACAGCGCCGAGAACTTGCCCGATCTGCGTTGGAACGAGATCGCCATGATACTACCGCTGGTCCTGCTCTTCTTTGTGATCGGCCTTTTCCCGAACTTATTCTTAGACAAGATTAACCCTTCAGTCGCAGCGTTGGTGGAGGGGATGGAGCAATCCCAATCCGCCGTGGTGCTCCAGGTGGACGAGCATCAGATCGGCGCACTGACCCTTGATGGCATGGAGGCGCAGGAATAGACCATGCAACCCACGCTAGATCTCTCAACCCTGGACATTACGGTCGTCCTACCCGAGCTGGTGCTGATCGGCTTCACCATCCTGGTGATGCTGGCCGACGCATTTGCGACTGACGAACGTCCCGCCCCCCGTCAATGGACGCCGTGGATTGCCCTGGCCGGCGTCGTTGCCGCAGCCTTTGCCAATTGGTCGGTCTCTGATGAAGTCGTCGTGCTCTTCCAGGATGCCGCCATCCTGGACAAGTTTGCCGTCGGCCTCAACTACATTATTCTGTTGGCCACCGGGCTGGGGATCCTGCTCAGTGTCAACTACATTCCCCAGGTGAACCGGCAGATCGGCGAGTACTACGCACTGACGCTCCTGGCCGCTACGGGGATGATGATGATGGGCGCAGCCTTAGACATCATCGTGCTCTTCCTGGCACTGGAGATCTTCTCGCTGGCGCTCTACATTCTGTCAGGGCTCAATCGCACAAATCCGCGCAGCACTGAAGCTGCCATGAAGTATTTCTTGCTTGGCGCGTTCGCTAGTTCCTTTTTTGCCTACGGCGGCGCGTTAATCTACGCTGCAACCGGTACAACCCAATACTACGAGATTGCAGCGGTTGTTGGCGCGGGCGGCGCCGATCTCATTGTTCTTTACGCCGGCATTGCCCTTCTCGTCGCCGGCTTTGGCTTCAAGGTGAGCTTGGTGCCCTTCCACTCGTGGACGCCTGACGTCTACCAGGGCGCCCCCACTCCGGTTACGGCCTTTATGAGCGTCGGCACCAAGGCCGCAGCCTTTGCCGCCTTCTTCCGCGTCATGCTGGTCGCGCTGCCGGCCGAACAGTCGACCTGGAGTTGGGTGCTGGCGGGTCTCGCGGTACTGACGATGGTGATCGGAAACTTTGCCGCCTTGCAGCAGCGCAGCCTCAAGCGCATGCTGGCCTACTCCAGCATCGCCCACGCCGGTTATGTGTTGACCGCGTTGGCGGGCGGCACGGCCCAAGGCGCGGATGCAGCGCTCTTTTATCTCTTCACCTACGCATTTATGAACATCGGTGCGTTTGCCGTAGTCATTGCGCTCGAGAACATGGGCGCTGAAGATGCCCTGCAGAACCGGGCCGTCGGTCTGGGCAAGACGCAACCACGATCGGCCTTCGTTATGGCCCTCTTTATGTTTGGGCTCAGCGGCATGCCGCCGCTGGCGGGTTACTACGCCAAGCTGATGGTCTTTGCGTCAGCAATTCGGGGTGACATGGCATGGCTAGCGATTATTGCCGTGGCCATGACGGCTGTCGGCGCATTCTATTATCTGCGCGTCATCGCCAACATGTACTTTTCCGATCCGGTTGCCGAGACAGCCACTGAACTCAACGGCTCGTGGACTCTCTACCTGGGTATCGCAATTGCTGCGGCCGGTACGGTGCTCGTTGGTCTTTTCCCTGGCGGCTGGCTGAACATCTTTCAGCAGACGCTGACGCTCTTTGGCGGGTAGCAATGAGTAGACGGCAAGCCAAGGCGACCGACAGCGATGGGGCAGCCATATCACTAAAGTATTCATCGTGTGGGTCGGGTGGGTGAAGGAGAAAGTCGACTCTTGTTCGACGCCACGGCAAGCGCTGATAGTAAAGGGGGATCGGGTTTCCGGTCCCCCCTTTTGATTCTATGCGGGGATTACGATTTAGCTGGCGGATCCAAATGGATGTCCAACTGGGGATAGGGGATCGCGATGCCGGCCTTATCAAAGCCGGTCTTGATCAACTCCGGCAGGGCCCCATTGACTGCCCAATAGTCTTCGTTCTTCACAAAGCCACGCACGTCCATTTGGATAGCACTGTCGCCCAGTTCCTGAATCAACACCTGGGGCGGCGGATCGTCAAGGATTCGGGCATCTGATGCGAGAATCTTCTGGGCGATCTGCCGGGCATTGTCCAGATCTTCCTGGTAACCGACACCCACGGTGCATGCGACGCGGAGGACCGGATTCTGCGAGTAGTTGACAAGCCCCTGCTCCTGGATTCTGCCATTGGGTAAGACGGCTTTCTTCCCGTCTGCCTTGCCAATCACCGTGTTGAATAACTGAATCTCTTCCACCGTCCCTGCTACGCCACTGGTTTCGATATAATCACCAACGCCAAAGGGCTGAAAGATAAAAAAGATCACGGTGGCGGCGAAGTTGCTGATCGACTCCTGGAGCGCGATGCCCAAGATGATCACGATCACACCGAGGACGGCCACAATCGCCGAGACCGGTACGCCGAGAAAAGCCAATGCCGTTAAGGCCGAGAGCACCAGAATTCCGTAGTAGGTCGCGCGTATGGCCAGCTCCTCAAGGTAGTGGCTCATATCCGTGCGCTCAACAAGACGCGCCGTCCACCGTCGGGCACGTCTTGCCAGCCAGCGGCCAACAAGGAGCGTCAACAAAGCCGCGCCGATCCGTACTGCAATGATCAGCAAGGGAGAATCAAAAGCGAATATTGATGACATACCGGTGCAACCGTTTCCTCCTGTTGGATGTGCTTCTCTTGAATCTTGACGGAAACCGAGGGCGGGAACGCGGGCAAAGAGCAACAACGCCCGGTGATGACTTCTACGTCGGGCAGAAATAGCATAACATTGGCGTAGGGATGACGCCAGAGGCACTACAATCATTTCTCAAAACAAGAAGACGCAGCTAGAGTAGGAGTAGAAGCACCACCTCGAAAGTGAGCGAGCCGTGAAAAATCAAGATCCTACGACTTCAAGCGATGATTTGTGGGTCATTGACACAAACTACGTCATCTTTGTACTTGGCATCGTCATTCTGACGATCATCAATAGCACCCTGCTGTTCTTTGTCGATGGCGAGGAACAAGCAGTCATACGGTTTATCAATCTCTGCTTGAGTCTTTTCCTCTTCATGGACGCGCTAAATACCGTGCGCAAACAGCCACACCGCCTGCGGTTCTTAACGCGAGGACGAGGTTGGATGATCTTCATCGGGAGTCTGCCGATCCCGTTTGCGGGCATCTTTCGCATTATTTTCACGACTTTGCAGATACGATCAATGCGTGGCGGCAAATGGGCAGAAGCACACCACGTCGTCTTGACGCGACGAGCACAAAGCACGCTACTTTCAGTCGTCTTGATGGCGATCATCGTCTATGAAGTCTCTGTACTGCTGGTTCTTCAATTTGAGACGTCCGACCCCAGCGCGAATATTCAATCGGCTAGTGATGCCCTATGGTGGGGGATTGTCACAGTTTCGACCGTAGGCTATGGTGATCAATTCCCCATCACCAATGCGGGTCGCGCAACGGGTGTCCTGCTAATTGCCGTAGGCGTTGGACTCTTCACCAGCATCACTGGCTACTTAACGGATTCATTTCGCAAACCGCGAGCAGCGAGACCCCACAGCAAAGATAAAGCGGACAGGGCAGAAAATGTGCTGCACCTGGTCGAAGAAATGCGTCATTTGGTAGATGAGGAAGACCAGAAGCGCCAGCAATCTATCTCTACACTACAAAAACGCATCGATAGGCTTGAGAACGAAATCCGTCAGACCTATTCGAAATAGTCTGATCGTATCCACCGTGTCCTACCAGGGGGGCAGGAGGGGCCTCGCCTCTTCCCCCGTCCCCTCCCAGTTGTCGCTGGCTTGGGGATGAATAGACCGCTTCCCGTAATCGTGGACGATTTGGGCAAGAACCAGTATAATGCTCCTAAGCATCTACCATTTAAGATCGTGATCACACGATTCCACGTCACGGACAGTATAAACCGCCATGGCAACGCGCAAAGCCGATAATCGCATCCACTATCGCTGGCCGGACGATCAACGCGACCGGCTTATTGCTCTGCTGATGCAGGGCGATGAGCGGCTGGAAGAGCTGTTCGGTGATAGGCGTGCCAGCCGCAAGCTCTTTGGTTCCGGGAAGCACCATGCCGTCGAGACCGGCTTCACGAGCGAAAGTCGCTGTTACTACGATACGTTCGACTGGCGCCTCTACAAGAACGGTCTGGTACTACTCGTCAATCAGGCCGGCATGTTGCTGCGCAATGCAGAAACCGGCGAAACATTAGTCAGCCGCGAGTTAGGGTCGGAAGAGAGTGGGGCAATCGGCCAGGCGAGCCTGGGGCTTGCTCAGGAATTGCCGCGCGGCCCCCTCCGCGACCGGGTCTCGGCGCTAACCAGCATTCGCGCCCTGCTGCGTGTGGCCTGCACGCGCTCGGTGATGCGGCGCTATCGCATCCTCAACGACGACGAAAAGACCGTCGTCGAATTCGCATTGCGCGAGCTTTCCCTGGAGTTGCCATCCGGACAGCCGGTCACCATGCTTGACGCCATCGTTTACCCCGTACGCGGCTATACGGACGAGCAGCAGACGCTCTCCAAAGCGCTGATCCGTCAGGGGTTCGTCGAACATCCGGTGCCCATGGACTTTGCCTGGATTCTGGACGAAACCGGCCAGACGCCGGGCGCCTACTCGGCCAAACCGTCCTACCCCATTGTGTCAGAAATGCGTTCCGATGAGGCGACCAAGGCGATCTTGCGGCCGCTCCATGACGTCATGCGCGCCAACGAGGCGGGCGTTATTGCCGATCTTGACACCGAGTTTCTCCACGATTACCGCACATCCATCCGCCGCACGCGCTCAGCCTTGAGCCAGATTAAACACGTCTTTCCCAAAGAGACGACCAAGGCCTACGGGCAGGCATTTGCCGGGCTTGGGGACCTCACCAACGAGCTGCGCGACCTGGACGTCTATCTCCTCGAACGCAAGCGCTATCGCAAAATGCTCCCCAAACATCTGCGTAGCGATATTGAGCCGCTTTTTGAGTTCCTGGCCGCCAAGCGTGCCGGTGCGCTGGCGGCTGTAACCGTTGGGCTGCAAAGCGAAGAATATCAGCAACTCATGCACGACTGGTCGGCATTCCTCATGGAAGCGGTTCCTGAAAGCCCAACCGCGACCAACGCAAAACGGCAGATCAGCGAACTGGCGCGCGTGCGCTTGCTTAAGCGCTATCGCAAGCTCCTCAGTGAGGGCAATCGCATTTTGGAGGAAAGCGACGACAAGCTCCTGCATGCATTGCGCATTGACACCAAGAAGCTGCGTTATCTACTTGAATTCTTCGCTGCGGTGCTGCCTCAGAAAGAGAGCAAGGCGCTGATCAAGCAGATGAAGCGCTTGCAGGAAAATCTGGGAACGTTTAATGATCTTTCCGTGCAGCAAGCCTACCTTTTACACGTAGCCGAGGAACTGCCGCTGGAAGATCCTCGCATGCGCGGAACCCTGGTCGCAATTGGTAGTCTGGTTGAAAGACTAGGCGCCGAACAGGCTCGGGTCCGCGAGGAATTTGCCGACATCTTTAGCAAATTCGCCTCACCGGCCAATCAGCGCACCTTCGCCAGCCTGCTCAATGGCGACCAGAGTGCGGAATGAGAGCTGTCGCATGACCACGATTGCGCTCTATAGCAACAAGGGCGGTGTGGGCAAGACCGCCGCAACGGTAAACCTCGCTTATCTGGCCGCCCACGCCGGGCTTACCACCCTCGTCTGCGATCTGGATCCTCAGGCCTCTAGCACTTTTTATTTCCGTGTGAAACCCACACTGAAAAAAAAGGCCCGCGGCCTGGAAAAGAGCAACGCCGCGCTCGATGCCAGCATCAAAGGCAGCGATTACCGCAATCTCGACCTCTTGCCGGCGGACTTTACCCACCGCCAGCTCGATATCCAGTTCAGTAAACACGAACGAAGCCAATCAATGCTGCACGAGACCTTGGCCCCTCTGCAGGAAGAGTACGACCTGCTGTTGCTTGACTGTCCCCCCACCATCAATCTGCTGGCGGAAAACATCTTTCGAGCCAGCGATTATCTATTGACGCCGCTCGTGCCAACGACGCTCTCGCTGCGCACATACGACCAGTTGCGCGCATTTCTGGCCAAGACAGACGAAGATCCCCAACGACTGTATCTCTTTTTTTCCATGGTGGACCGGCGCAAAAAGCTACATCGGGAAACTGTGGAAGAGGTTCGAGCAACCTACGACGCGGTGCTGCCTACGATAATTCCGTATTCGTCGATGATCGAGCAGATGGGCCTCTATCGCGAACCGACGCTAGTTTATGCCCCCAAGTCACCAGCCGCGCTGGCCTATCAATCCCTCTGGCGCGATATTGAAACCCACATGTTGGGGCGTTCGGCCTAGTGTTCCGCCAATCTTGAATTGTCAACTCGTTTTCCTGTGGCGGAGCCTAAGTGCATCGGCACGAACAAGTTCGCAGACTCGTCAAACAAAGATTGCCGATGCACTAGTATGGTGTCAAACGAAAATTGACGAGTAGGCACACCCACGTGCCGGATCGTCCGCACGCCGGTGTGCAAGCCGGAGAATCTGTCAGTTCAAGCTTGAGTCATCACAAAGTCCAGCGTGGCGTCATCAACCCTTTTCGATTCAATTCGGAAATCATCAAGAATCCAGATAGATAGGAAGTGCTGATGCCAGAACTGCTCATTATTACGTTTGAGAAGGAAGAGGAAGCGGAGCAGGCGAAGTCTGCACTGAGAAGCCTGTCCGAGAGTGAGCTCCTACAGATATCGGACGCGCTCACAATCCAACAAGATGGAGTGAGCGCGCTCCAGTTCCAGGCTGTACGTCGCAACTCTTCGGTACTCGTGTCTGTGCCCAGGGCGCTGGCCGCATCGGCCTTTGCGGGGATCTATTTTACGGCAGCTTGGGCCGTGACCGCCGGGAGCATGATCATGGGCGCGGTCCTGCGCGGCCGGGGCACCATGAAGAGAGAGGCTGCCGCGCATCTGCAATCCCACCTCGCCACCGCGTCATCGGCGCTTGTGCTGATCGTCAACGAACGAGCGTCAGCAGATATGGTGGCCAGTCTTGAGACCCTCAGCGCTGGCGATAATCAGCTCCGGCCGGATGAACAGAAAGCCGTCAGCCAAATCATCCGGACGCCCATTTCGGCCGAAAATGCGGCCACGCTGCGCCGCGAGCTGAGACAAGCACAGCAGGCAGCGCCGGCGCCGGGCACCAAGAGTGTGCCCCCTTCCGGGCCTCATTCATCGAACGACCTCTCCAATGCATAGCCCCGGTAGTTCAACTCAACAAAGCCCTGCTGACCTAATAGCGTGATGGCAATCGGGCGACTGAGCGGCACGTGGGCCAGCATTTCCGCATAGCCCTGAAGCGTGGCGTCGTTGATCATACGCCTCAGCAGCCAACGTCCCACATTGTGATGGCGCCAATCGGGCGCCACCCAAATGTTGGTCAAATAGGCTACTTTTTGAGGCGGCGATGCGCTGTCCAGTGCCGCGCGCACGAGCCGCGCCTCGCCGATACGCTCGGCACGGCGACGATAAACTTCGTAACGCCGGTCGTCGTCATCACCGCGGTGGACCAGGCTGACGTCGGCCATGGGCGTTTCCTCTTCAACCAAATCGGCCAGAGGTCTGAAGAAGGCGTAATAGCGGGTTGTCAGGTGATAGCCATGGCTGGTGAGCAACCGAAACTGCTCCGCCAGTTCACTCGGCAGGAGGCCGGCGCCGGCCTGAAACGACGGATAGCCGGTACTAATGTGAAACGCGCGCACGTGGCCAATGCCAGCACTCCGCCAGCTCTGATGAGCCGCACGCAGCAACTTCTCAGCTACCTCATTGACCAAGGATGGATCACTGGGCAGCGCTAAGAAACGCAGCAGGCCGATCGGTTCATAGTCGGCCAGTTGGGTGCTGTCGGAATCCTGGCCGGTGGCAATGTCGATGAAGCCGACCAGCTGCCCGGCCCGCCATGCGCCCCAGCAGCGGTTTTGCCGCCACCGCACCGGATATACCGTGGCCGGCTCCTCTCCCAGCACCTGCTCCACGACCATGTCCAGCGTGAAGGGCGCGCTGTAAGGAATGGCAACCAAATTGTCGTTCAGTACGTCGCGTACGGACGCAGCATCGCCCTCGTCCAATGGACGCACGGTGATTTCAGGCTTGATGGGCCTCACGCTGGCACACGTGCTTCCAGCGCTGCCAGAAGGCCGTCATGGTCATCCACTTCGGGTACGATGAGACTATCGGCGCCGTCCAGATCCACCAGGCCATTGGCTTGGAGCGGATGAAAGACGATCGTGATCGACCGTCCGCCCAACCGGCCACTTTCGCTTACGCTGACCATCTGGCGAAACTCAACCGACTGGGTGCGACCAGGTCGCATGGTTACGCTAAGCGCCGTCGGCGAAAGCGTGACGATGCTCGACATCTCCCAGGCATACCAGGCAGTCACAGCCAGCGTCACGACAAAGAAGAATAGATAACCCCATGCGTAATCACCACCGGTTTGTAGCGACCCGGCGCGCCATAGCTCCCAGCCCAGCAAGAGCGACAGCAGTGCGCCCACACCGACCAGAATCTTGTAGCGCGGGCTGGTTGCGTACGCGGTTTCTTCATCTAAGGGAAGTTGTGTCATTCAGCAGTCCTCTTTTCAGCGCAGCAGCTGCCCGGCTTGCCAGAGCAGTAGAAGACCGAGCCCCAACAGCAGCACGCCACTGGCTGTGATCAGGCGCCGGTACCAAACGTCGGTTAGATAGCGCCGCCCGCCCGCCACGGCAAATGCCAGTCCGACTTTGCCGCCGACTAGCAGCAGATAGAAGCCGAAGAGGAAGGCTGCGGCGTGCCATGGGCTAGTCCGCCACGAGGCGGTAAGTAACGGACTGCCGACGCTGAGCCAAAAGAGCCAGGGGTGGGGGCTCAGCACGTTGACCATGGCCCCGCGCCAAAGGTCTTGCGTCTGGCTCTCCGCTACCGCTTGTGACGCCAGGCGAGCATGGCGTGCGCTCAGCACCGTCTCCAGACCCAAGTAGACCACGAAGAGTCCGCCCGCGGCGGTCAGAGCGATTTCGGCCCAGGAAGGCAATGCGCTAAAGATCAGCATCGTGGTCAGAATGATGGGCGCATCGGTGATCAGCGGCGCAACGGCCACGCGCAACCCGGCTGCGAGCCCGCGCGCCAGCGTCGTCGTCATCACCAGCGTCATGAGCGGGCCAGGGCTGATGCCGGCGCTAAAGCCTAATGTCAACCCGGCGATTAATGCTGGCATGGAATTCCTTTAAGAATCATGCTCTTGCATGTACCTCCGGTTCCCCATACAACTCCAGCGTCAGCGCAGCTACTTGTTCAATCGTCGCCGGGTCCCGCGTGGCTGCGCCCAGGCGTGGCAGCAGTTCCGGCTCATCCAGCGCGCGTTGGAGCGCCGCTTGCCAGGCCGCTACGTCGCCCGGCGGCAGGAGCAAGCCGTCGACATCGTCGTCTACCGCATCCGCCAGCGCCCCCAGGTTGGAGGCAAAGACGGGGCGGCCCACGGCGAAAGCTTCGTGGGCCAGAAGCGAGTAGGTCTCATACCAGAGTGAGGGCACAACAATGAGATGGGCCTCGCGCATGGCCGACCAGACAGCAGCACGATCCAATCGGCCAAGGAAGTGAACCCGTTCATCGGCCAGGTCCAATAGCTGTGCGCCATACTCACTTTCCCGATCCAGGTCTCCGGCAATCTGGACTTCGAGCGGTCCCATTACGCCCTGCGCGGCTTCCAGAAGAACGTGAAGACCTTTCTGCCAGGCCAAACCGCCCACGTAGAGTACGCGCAGCGGTTTGCCAGCGGAGCGCGGTATCGGTGCGCCTTGGGCAGAGGGCGGCTCGTCAATCCCCAGTGGGACAACCGTTGTGCGTGCGGCGGGCGCACCGTGATCGACGTACCAACTCTGGACAAATGGACAGGGCGCCAGCAGCGCCGTGGCATATTCCATCACCTCGCGCAGCATGCGGCTGCGCCAGCCAAGCAGCGGCGGCAGCGCCGGCAGCGTGGCCCAGCCCGCGCTACGTTCACTACGCGCAATTACGCAGCGGGCGCAGTTGATCCAGCGATCGGGGCCGTCACATATTTCCTGACTGTAATTGGTCAACAGCTGGGCATTGGCGCAGACCCACCAGAAGTCGAGCAGCGTGATGAAGACCGGGATGTCGGCGGCGCGGATGCGATCGAAAAGTGCCCGGGGCTGGCCCATCATCTGTTGGATGTGAACTACGTCGGGCGCAAACTCAGACAGCGCCTGGGTAAACTGGGCCTCAATCTCTGCATCCCCCCACGTGGCGAGGAAGCGCCCCGTGGGGCTGGGCGCGCCATGGGTGGCCGCATAGACCCGCACGGGACCATCCCGGCGAATGCGCATCTGCCGCGCCGTCGCTGGGCACACGCGTGAAGACCGCCACCTCATGACCGCGTGCGGCTTGGGCTTTGGCAATGCCCTGTGTGTGCAATTCGGACCCGCCCACATATTCCGGCGGATACTGATGAATTAGGTGCAAGATGCGCATGCTTGTTTACTCGCTCTGCGTCAACGTCTCGTACACGTCCCGCGTGACAACATATTTCTGATCCCACGTATGCTTGGCATAGACCTTGTCCTGGCCGCGCTGCCCCATGGCCGCTGCTTCTGCCGGATCGCCAAGCAGACGCGCGATGGCTTCGGCTAATCCGGCGGCATCGCCAAAGGGGACGAGCAGACCGTCCTCGCCGTCCGCAATCACGTCGTCGATGCCCCAGACGCGTGCGCCGATCACCGGCTTCCCATAGAGCCACGCTTCCAAATAGGTGATGCCGAAGGAGTCGGTGCGGGACGCCATGGCCAACACGTCGGTGGCGGCCAGCAGATCGCGCTTGGTCGCCTCGTCAACCGCGCCCAGCAGGCAGATGCGATCCCGGGTCTCCGGCGCAAGTTGGGCCAAGAAATGTTCAAATGGTCCCAGCACCGCGCCCGCCAAGACGAGGTTCACGTCAACATCCTGGGCCCAGAGTTGCTCGACGGCTTCCACCAGCGTTTCGGTGCCTTTGTCAAAGGACATCGACCCAATCGCGGCCACGATCGGCCCGTCGATCCCCTGTGTCTGGCGGAAGCGGTCGCCATTGCCGCCCAACACCTCCTCAGGATTGACGCCCGGCCCGGCCACGTGTGCACGCGCAGCCGGCAAGTCCCGTTCGATATAGAAGTGCGCTTCGGTCGGCGTCTGCAAGATCGCGGCTTCGCTGCCAGTGACCAGCTCCACCTGATGGCGCATGGTGTAAAAGGTGCTCACGGGGTCATCGCCTGGCGCAGGCCCGGCGCCCAGGTGCGTGAGCGGATAGGCAACAAAGGGAATGTCGCGTGCGCGGGCAAACTCCTGTCCAGCAGCCATGAGCGGCTCGAAGCAGATGGTCATGGCTGCGACGATATCGAACGCCTCGTCAGTCAGCCGCAGCCAACGCCTCATGTCCGGCACGTAGGGCGTATAGCGGGCCAGCCGCTGGATAGTCGCCGTCGGCATGATGCCACTCTTTGAGCCGGACCAAAGCAAGCGCCGCCAGGCCGGATAGCCAAGCTGCGCCATTGGCAGGTGATGAACGGGCAGGCGGATGATCTCCACGCCGTCGTGAAACTCATGCACGACGTCGATCCTGCGCTTACGCCCATTCCAGAAGAGCTCGATATCGAGCGCATCAGTCGTTAGTACGGTGACGTCGTGGCCATCGGCAACCAAACGGCGCGATAGCTCCCCCATGTGACGTTCGGCGCCGCCTTCAGCGGGCCAATAGCGTTGGACAATGTGCAGGATGCGCATCAGGTCTGCTGTGCCTCTTGCGCTGCGGCCGCTTCTACTTCAGCGACTTGTGCGGCCAGGTCACGCACCCGCGCCCGCAAGCGTACGACTTCTTGGGCAAGACGACGATTGTAGTTGACCTGTTGCTCCACCGTACGGTCGAAATAGGCCTCTTTGACATGGGTCGTGGCGTTACTCCGCGCCCATTCGATTGCCGGCCCGACGAGCGGAACGTCTGAACGCACACGATAATCGCGGAAGGCAATGTCGGCGGCATCGACCAGCGGGTCAGTGACGACCGGCTCGTCATCGACCCGGGTGCTGGCAAGGGTCAACGCCGTGCGCACGACGTCAAGTGCACGGGCAGTAAACGCAGCCAGCCCAAAGTCAGTTGCGCGCCGGGCGCCCTGCTCTGCCAGCGCCGCGGCCAGCGCCGGCTCGGTGAGGAGGCGGCGCACCTTTGCAGTCAGGTCAATGGCATCACCCGGAGCAAAAAGCAAGCCGGCGGCTGTCTCACCCTCACCGACCAGCCATGGCATGGCGCCGCTTGCGCTGGCGACTAGCGGCACACCTGCGGCCATGGCCTCCACCAGCGGCACGCCAAAGCCCTCGTGCTGGCTGGCCTGGAGATAGAGCTCTGCCAGTGCAAAATAGGGCGCGACGCTGGGCACGCGGCCGGTGAAGAGCACGCGGTCGGCGACACCCAAAGTCTCAGCCTGTGCACGCAGCGCGGCCACGTGCTCGCGGATCTCCACTGTGCGGCCCGTGTCGCCCACGATCAACAGCGCCAGGTCAGGCTGGTCAGAAGCGAGCGCAGCCAACGTCTCGATCATCAAGTCGATCCGCTTGTGTTCCACACAGCGCCCAACGTAAAGCATGACCTTGCGTCCGGTCAGGCCAAGCGTGCGCCGCAGCTGAGCAACCGCCGCTGCATCGGGCTGCCCAAATGCGCTCAAATCGACGCCCAACGGCACGACGCGCATGTGCGACGCCGGCAGATCAGCATGGCGCTGCAACTCAGTTGCGGTGTAGGGACTAGTGGCCACGGCCAGTGTGGCATGCCAGGCCAGATTGGTGCGGGCGATGGAGGTCACCAGCAGATCGGTGTCCTGACCGGGCCAGAGCGCGGGATCAGTGACGCCATGATACCAAAAAAGTGTTGCGCCGGATGCCGCGGTGATCTTGTCAGCCAGAGGATACCAAATGGGGTACTCGATAATGGTTAGGTCGGCGTCCGGCGTATAGTCGGCCAGATAGGGTTGGCTGATGATGCTGCCCAGGTCGTCGGGCACAGGACCGGGGCGATGGTTGACCAGGATGCGCATGGCGTAGCCTTCAGCCAGCAGTGCCCTGGCCAGGTCAAAGACATGGTGGCTGGCCGCGTCACCAAGCCGCAGATCACCGATGAGTATGTCGATTCGTGCGCCCACGCCATCACCCATCGCTCGGCCCGCCATCCTGGGCGTGATCGCGCACGGCCAACGCTGCCAAACGTTCCTCCAGGCGGCGCAGCTCGGCATGCAGATACTCTACTTCGGTTGAAAGCAAGCGATTGTAATGCACCTGGCGCTCGAAGACCGGATCAATGTAGGGTTCCTTGAGATGGCTGGTGAGGTGGCGGCGCACGGTCTCGATGGCCGGACCAACGACGGGCGCGTTGGAACGTACAGCGTAGTCACGCAGCATCGTGTCGGCCTGGGGATAGAGGCTCCACCCCACGCTTGCGTTGAAGGCCGTGTCGATTTCGTCCATCGCCATGACTTCGTCGACCAGGACCAATGTGTTGGCATTGAACGCGTCGAGACCCAAGGACGCGGCCCGGACGTAGCCGTTGGTGATCAATCGTGCGCGCAAATCATCGTCATCAAACATACGCGCCATTTGACTGGCCAACTCTGTATCATCGCCTGTCGCGAATAACAACCCAGCTGCATCTTCACCCTCACCTACGACCCACGGCATCGCGCCGCTGGCGCCGGCGAGGACCGGCGTGCCTGCGCTCATGGCCTCAGCCAGCGGGATGCCAAACCCCTCGTGCTCTGACGGCAAGACGAAGAGGTCGGCCATCTGATAGTATGGCGCAAGATCGTCTACCCGGCCCGTAAAAATCACGCGATCGGTTAAGCCGGCCGCCTCGACCTGCTGCTCTAATTGCCCCAGCAGTCCACGTGCCGCCTCGCTATAGGTACCGTCGCCCACGACAAGCAGAGAGGCGGCAGGATGGCTCTGGCGTAGGCGGGCCATGGCATCAATGAGCAGGTCGATACGCTTGTTGCCGGCAACGCGGCCAACGAAAAGCACAACATCACGTCCGCCTACGCCCCAGCGCTCACCGAGCGCAGTCAGTGCATTTTCGTCCACAGGCGTGGCAAAGCGGCTGAGGTCGAGCCCCAAGGGAACCGTGCGCAATCGTGTAGCGGGCAGCCCGCTGAGCGCAACCAGCTCTTGGCCGGTGTAGGGGCTGGTCACGGCAGCCAGATGGGTGTGCCAGGCCAATGCAGTGCGAATCTGCGAGTTGCGCAGCAGATCCACATCCCGTTCGCTGCCCCACAGTTCAGGCGGGGTGACGCCGTGATACCAGAAGAGTTTGTGGCCGGCCGTGTCGCGGATACGCTCGGCCAGCGGGTACCAGAGCGGATACTGGACGATGCTCAAGTCGGCCTGCGCACGTAGGGAATCACTTACCTGCTGCACCGACGGCGCGATGTCGTCCGGCAGAAGACCGGGCGCAAAATTGCACAAGATATCGACGCGGTCGAAGCGCTGACTGAGCGCTCGCCACAGATGAAGCGTGTGCTCGCCCGTTGCATCGCCCTCACCGACTGCCGGCGTGAAGATCTGGGCCGTGCTCACGATGGCGTACTCCCGTCATGCAAGCGAGCCACCTCGGCGCGCAGCGCGGCAAGCTCCTGCTCTAGCTCCTCGATGCGCGCCTGGGCAGCCGCCAATGCGTCCGGGTCGCCCTGCACGCGCGTGAGCTGAGCGGTGAGCAATTGCATGGTCTGGACCACCTGCCAGTTAAAGAGCTCCTGGCGCTCAAAGGTCGGATCCACATAGGGCTCGCGCAGGTGAGAGGTGATGTTGCGCCGGAACCAGGCCAGCAGCGGACCAAAGAGGGGCAGGCGCGAATGGACGACGTAGTCGTGCTGCATGGTACTAGCCCGGGCTTCGAGCTGATGCAAATCGTCGTCCAACAGCGAGCCGATGAACTCCACGTCGATGGTTTGGCGGCGACGCGGGGACGCGTGGTTCGCCTCGACAAGCGGCCCGGGATAGGGTCCGGCGGGCAACCATTCGGTAACTTCATGGACGATCTGGGCCCACCCATGGGCGTACTGCTCGGGCGAAAAGTCGATGACCCGCGCCAGCCCACGCTGCACAAGATCTCCATAGAGGCCGTCATCCATGAGCACGCGTGCAGCCTGGTGCGCCAGATCATCGGCATCGCCCGGTATCGCCAGAAGCCCGGCCTCCCCCGTTACGTCGGGATGGGCGGCAACGTTGCTCACGACGACGGGCACGCCCGATGCCATGGCCTCCAACACAGGCACGCCAAAGCCTTCATGCAGGCTGGCGCTGACGTAGAGATCGGCCAGCCGGTAATGGGCGGCCAGGTCATCGACCCGCCCGGCAAAATGGACATCGTCCGCTACGCCCAGCGCTGCAGCGCGGGCCATGGCATTGGCCACCACCTCGCGGAAGGACGCGTTGGCGTCCGTATCGCCCACCAGCAGCAGGGCGACATCGGGCATACGCTGCTGCAATGTGGCGAGCGCGTCCACCAGCAGATCCACACGCTTGTTGCCGGCCATGCGCCCCACGTAGAGAAGTACGCGCTTGCTGCGCAGACCATAGCGTTCCAGCAGGGCCGGATCGGCCGGTCCCGGCGCAAATTCTGTCAGCGGCACGGAGAGCGGTAGCACGCGTATCGCGCGCCGCGTCCACGCCGTGGTCGTCAATCAAGTTGGCGGCATTGAAATTGGAATCGGTGACGATCAGGTCGGCAAAACCGGCCAGAGTCGGGATGCTCTCCACGCTCGCACGCAACTGCTCGACCACTTTGTCATCGCCGGCAGCGTGCCAGAGTTCCGGTGGCGTCACGTTGTGGAAGTAGAGAATGACCACGCCACGCGCCAGGGTTCGCATGCTGTCGAGCAGCGTGTAGCGACCGGGATAATGGTAGATGTAGAGATCGGTGGCGCTGAAATGAGCGTCGCGACCCGCGAGCAGATCAGCCAGGGTGACGACGCGCGTCAAGTCAGCAATGTCAGCATCCACGCCCTGGGGCGGATGCTCGGTAAAGATACGTACGTCATCGCCATTGCGGCGGAAGAAGCGCACCTGTTGCAGGATATTTTGGCCGATGGCGTCGTGACTGACCAGGTTGAGGTTGATGATGCTAACGCGCATGATATTTCCGATATCTGTGGCAATTACATTGCCAAAAAGACGTGGTGGTAGAGACGCTGTAATGCAACGTCTCTACACCGCCGGCAATCATGTGCCGGCGTGGCGCAAAACGCGCTGGTACAACGCTTCCACGATGTCGCCCATCGCGCGTGTTGGTGTAGCGGGCCAACAGTTTCTGGCGGCCGCGAGCACCCATCTCGCGCGCCAGGGCTGGATTAGCAGCCAGGTGGAACAGATGTTGCGCCAACGCTTCACTATCATAGGCATCGACGAGAAAGCCATCCACCCCATCCGCCACCAGCGAGGCAACGGACTGGATATTCGCCCCAATCACCGGCTTGGCATAGGCCCACGCCTCCAGATAGACGATGCCAAACGCTTCGCCCGTAGAAGGCACAGCCAGCACGTCGCAGGCGGCCAGCGCGGCCAACCGTTCCTCGTCGTCGACCTCGTCGCGCACGATCAATCCAGGCAAATCGCCAGCCTCGGCCCAGAGACGGCGCGACTCGTCGGTCTCGCCGCCTACGGCCAAGAGATACGCGTTTTCGTGCGTCTGCCGCAAGGTCTGAAACGCTGTCAGCGTATGGTCCAACCCCTTGTAGGCGACCTTTCGTCCAAGAAAAAGTACGACAAACGCATCATCAGGCAGGCCGAAACGTTGGCGCGCCTCCAAAGGATCGAGCGCCGGAAAGTCTTGCAGCGCCAGACTGTTGCCGCCCACTGCAATGCGTGAAGCGAGCCCGGCCTGGCGCATGAACGCCCGCTCGGCCGGCGTCACCGCCAGCACGGCATCGCTTGTGCGCAGCATGGTGCGCATGTAGCCCACATCATACGTTTCGCGCTGCTCGGCATGCAAATGGGGCGTGATCACGATCGGCAGGCCCGCCGCCCGTGCGGCCCGAAACGCCGGCCACGCGTGAGCATAGTGGAGATGGCTGATGTGGATCAAATCGAACTTGCTGGCCTGACGCCGTATGGCCGGCCCCAGTCCCGGCATGACCGGACCATTGCCATACCAGACCAGCGGTTCCCACAACCAGGCGGGCCCGTTGGCGCAATTGCTCAGGCCAATGTCCAGCGCGCGCCAGGTGGAGCCCCGCCGCGGCAGCGCGAGAAAGCGCCGGATATGCACACCGTTGCGCTCTTCCGATGACGGCAGCGCGTTGGCCCAGGTACGGTAGTCAAGTGAGCGGCTGGTAAAGACGCCGACCTCGTGACCGCGCCGCGCCAGCTCCTCGGACAGCAGGGTGATGTATTGTTCGGCGCCGCCGATGGCCGGGGCATATTGATGGGTCACGTGGAGAACGCGCATCAGGCCCCATCCTCGCCTGCGCCGCCATCGCCCAACACTTCGGCATAGACGGCCAGGAGCGCGTCCAGGTGCTGATCGAGGGAGCGCTCGGTGCGCACGCGATCAACGCTGGCTTGGCGCATGCGGCGACGTTCGGCCGCGGGGCGGGCAAAGTGTGCCGCGATCGCATCGGCCAGCGCGACCGGGTCGCCCGGCGGCACGAGATAGCCGGTGTGGCCCGGATCGATCAATTCGGGGATGCCGCCGATGCGGCTGCCGATAACCGGCGTGCCCACCTGATGATTTTCGAAGATGGTCACAGGCGAATTCTCGGGCCAGATCGAGGGCATCAGGGCAAGATCAGCGGCCGCGAAGAGCTGGCGCATCGCCTTGAACGGTAGGCGGCCCAGCACCACGGCGTTGGCGCGCTGCTCCTGAAGCGCGGCGGCCACCGCGCCTTCTACCGGGCCGGCGATGGCGACGCGCGCGGCGGGCAGTCGCTCCTGCAGGTGCGGCAGCATGGCCAGCACCACGTCACCCCCCTTGATGACAACGCTGCCGCCACTATAGGCGACCAACGGCCCGTGATCTGCCGTCTGGATCAGTCGCCGCAATCCCCGTTCCTTGACGGGTTGACTGGCTTGCTCGGCAAAGCCCAGGCGCACCAGCCGGAAACGAGCCGGGTCGTATCCACCGCGCACGTGCAGGTCGATCAGCGCCTGGCTGGGTGAGATAAAGCGAGCATTGGCCGTCAAGCGGGCAAAGAGCTGCCGACGACGGGGTACATCCGCCCAATAGTCATAGCGGCGTAGGCAATTGGCGCAACCGTGTGGGTGCTCGGCTGGGTCACAGACGGTAAAGTCATCCCGCAAGAGCATGTTATTGGGGCAGAGCAGCCAGTGATCGTGCAGCGTGTTGACCACCGGAATACCGGCCCGGCGCGCGGCCGCAAACGGGGCCAGTGACGAGCCCGAGGCATTATGAATGTGAACGATATCGGGCCGCACGCGTTCAATCTCGGCCCGGACGGCGCGCGCCACGCGCGGGTCATAGATCTCGCCGCCGGGCAGGGTCGAACCGAAGCGCACACGGTGCACATGCAGCCCATCGAGATCGTACCAATCATCAGCACTCTCCGTCATGCGCGTGTTGATCGTCAGGATCGAGACGCTTACGCTGCGGGTCATGAGCCCCCGCGCCGAATGGTAGAGAGAGACCTCCGCGCCGCCGGTGTAGTCGGGCGGGAAAAAGGGCGTGATGAAGAGGATGCGCAACGGTCGATTGGCCATCAGGAGCCCTCCGCCGGCAGCAGTTCGAGCACGGCCGTGCCGTCCGCTTCATACAGAACGCGCACCCGCTCGGACTGGCGCAGCAGCTCTACATCCAGACCCGGCCCGGAGAAGTCGCCGGCCGTGCCGATGAAGAGATACTCCATGCCGCGCGCATAGACCTCGTCGACTGCAGCCGGATCGGTTTCCAGTTGTTCCACGGCATGGGAGTCGGCGATAAACTGCTCGACCAGGGCCGGATCGGCTTCACCATAGAGCAGCATTGCCGCGGCATTGGTTGGGTTGCCCGTCACGTAGGGAAGCCAGTAGCCCACGTCCACGCCATGGGCGCGCGGGGGAGCCAGAAGTAGGTGTTGATACCAAACTTGGCGTCGGCGGGTACATTAGCGGCCACCCAGGCCAGCGCATCCAGATCGGCCTGGGTGACAAAGTGGCGATATGCTTCGACGGTATTGACCCGCGCCCACGCGCCCCCACACGCCCAACACCAACAGCGCTGCCGCGACCGCGGCGCTTGCAGTCGTCCGGCGTCCGTCCGGCAAAAGCATCACCAATTCCTGAACCGCAGCGCCTAGAATCAGGCCCATCGGCAGATAGAGCATGATCAAGATGGCCCCCAGATTGGTCACGCTGAGCAGGAGAATGCCGGTGAGGTAGGCGTTGCCAATCAGGTAGAGGATTGCCGTCCAAAGCAAGGCAATGACCACCACCAAATTGCGGCGTAGCAGGCCAAAAAGAGCAGCGGCCAACGTTGTCCAGAGCAGCCAGCGGGGCGCTACCAGATAGGGGACGCTGCTCCAGGGGAAGACGTAATAATTCTCGGCCGTCGTCTCCACTTCGTCGGCGGTGATGATCTCGCCCGCTGCCGCCACTTTGCCGGCAAAAGAGCTATAGGCTTCCCAGAACGTGGGGAGCACCAGGACCAACGCCATGCCACCGATGACGGCCAGGCCCGCGAGCACACGCAGCTGACGCCCCTCGCCACGCAGACGCCACAGCAACGCGCCCGCGCAGAGCGCCAGCAGCGGCAAGTAGAAGAGGGCGACACGGAAATGGAGCAAGAAGACTCCGGCCGAGAGCAGCGCGGCAAAAAAGGCGTCCCATAGCAAGTCACGCTGGCGCGGGGAGGCAGTCGCAGCCGGGGGATCGGCCCACCTGCGGGTCGCTTCGACCACGGCCACGGCGCCGATCAGCAGAATGGCCTGGCTGGCAAGCTGGGTGAAGCGACCCCAGTTGGCGTAGAGGGCCGGCTGGACTGAAAAGAGGCCAACAACCGCCGCGCCCACTAGCGCGCCCGTACGGCCCACGTAGCGATCCAACGCCAGGTAGACGCCGAAGGCACAGACGGCGTTGAGAAACTGCGCCGTCCAGAGCACTGCAGCGGTCGCCGGCGCCTGGGCGAGTTGCATAGCCGCAGCCGCCAAAGCGTAGAGCCCCAGGTGATACATGTCGAAATCCACAGGGTAATAGGGCGCCAGCGAGGTAGGCAGCGCCCCCTGCTGCGCAGTAAGCTCCGTTAACATGACGTGGTGGAGCGAATCCGACCAGGCGGGAAATGGGTGATCGACCGCAAACCAGAAGCGTGACAGCGCGGTCATGGCGAAGATCGCAAGCGCCACCCACTCCAGGCCATGCAAGTTCGTCAATTCACCTCGATAACGCCAGACACCCCAGGCAACGACCGCCGCAGCCAGCAGCAGCAATGCGAGCAGTCCGGGTCCGCGCAACGGAAGCCACGGCATCCAGAAGCGGGCGGTGTAGAAGAGGACAGGGAAAAAAGCAATACTCAACCCGCACGCCAGGATGTAGCGTTGCAGCCCGTCCCAACGCCGCCACCCGCCGCTGAGAATCAGCAACGCCGCGCCGGGGAGGAAGAAGATGGCAGCGAGTGTCAGGAGCAGCCGCACTTCCATAAGCATGCTGGGCTATTGCTCCGGCGTGGCGACATGGGTTTCATGCGGACGGGGCAACCTGCGCAGTTCGTCACTGAGCGCGCCCACTTCGCGGGCGCTTTCCGTGGTCAGCGCCACCAGTTCAAGCGCCATCCGCTGCTGCTCCTGCTGCAGCTGATGCAACGTTGCGAGCAGGGCGCGATTGATCTCCTCTTGCTGGGCCAGGCGGGCATAGACCTGGGGATCGGCCCCGATGTGGGACCACTGCCGTCGCAGCCAGTCGATAAGCGGGCCGAAGAGCGGCACGGCCGACTGGGGCAAGACAGGCTGCGCCGCCATGCGTGCGTCGACTTCATCGACCCTGGCGACCAGCTGCCTGGTCGTAACGGACAATGCTTCCACGCTCAATGCCAGCAATAACGCCATCAAATCGGCGTGCGTACCCGCGTCTGCACCCAAAGTTGTGTCGCGCCATGCCATCAATTCGCCCAGATGGAGCATCTGGTAAGCATACGCACGCCGCAGCGCGCCAAGAAAGTCAGCAGAATGGGGCGCAGCGAGCCAGGCTTGCTCGGCGGGCAGAAATTCGTTGCGCAGCCGCTCCAGTGGCCAGTGTTTGAGCAACAGGCGCAGGCGATTGCGCTGGAAGCCATAGATCGATTCAGGCGTGTCTGATGCGGCGCGACTCTCTTCGTAATGAATGAGACGCGACGCCGGCACAAAGGCGAGTTCAAAGCCGGCCGCGCGGACGCGGTAGCACCAATCCACGTCTTCAAAATAGGCGCCGGCAAAGCCCTCGTCCAAGCCGCCGACCGCGGCATAAGCCGGGTGGGAAATCGCCAGCGCAACCCCGGAAAGAAAATCGAACGCAGCAGGGGCATCAATACGCCCGTCATCAGCTTCGCCGAGCCCGAGATGCTGCCCGCCGTTCTGCGGATCCAGCAAGGCGCCAGCGTGCTGAATCGTGCCGTCGGGGTAGAGCGCTGTGCTGCCGGCTAGTCCAACGCGCGGATCGGCGGCTAGCGCAGCCATCAGCGCGGCCAGCCACCCCGGCTCCACTTCCGTATCCTGATTGAGGATGACGCGCACATCTGTCGCGGCGTGCCGTAGCCCGACATTGCAGGCGCCGGCAAAGCCCAGGTTCTCCGTCTGGCGCAGCAGCGTGACGTCCGGGTAGCGCTCGGCGATCAGCGCAGCCGAGCCGTCGGTCGAGGCGTTGTCGACGGCGATAATCTCTAACAGCGCGAACGCCTGGGCATGGAGCGCGTCCAGGCAGCGTACGAGATACTCGCGCCCATTCCAGACGGGGATGATGACCGCAGCACTTGGGCTAGCCATGATCACCTCCGGTCAGGCGGCTGCGCCAGCGGTTCAACCCGTCGAGCGTGCGCATAACGCGACCATTGGCGTAGCCCTCGACGAGCGCCTCTAATTCGGCCGTACGCGCGGCGTCTTCCGCCGCGCGCTGGGTGTAGTAGGGTGCGCCGGCCACAGCACCATCGGGGCGATCAGGCGCACGCCGGGGCGCTTGGCAAAAGGCGACCAGCGGCGCCGCGGCCCGCTTCCACGTCAACGCAGTACGAGCTTCGTCGAACCTTGCTGTACGGCCGAGGTCATCCTCGGTCAGCAGCGACACGATGGCTTCAGCAACCTGGACATCGTCTTCGTAGTCAACCACTTGGCCGATTGAATAGGCGGCCACCAGATCGCTGGTCGCATCGCCGCGGGTGGCCACAGTCGGCAGACCGGCCCAAATATAATCAAAGAGACGGCTCCGGAAAGCGAGTTGGGTCTCGACCGTGTCAAAATGGAGCGTCAGCGCGACATCGCACTCCAGCAGCAGGCTCGGCCATTGGGCGTAGGGCACCCAATCGCCAAAAAAGACGGCCCGATCACGCAGCCCCAGTTCATCGGCACAGGCAAAGGCCGCCTCATTCTGAGTGGGCATCGTATCCATGACAGGATTGGGATGGCGCGTGCCGGGAAAGATGAGCTTGACGTCCTGGCGCGTCTGCCAGATGCGGCCAATGGCTCGAATTGCAGTCACTGGATCGAGCCAGGGCCAGAGCCCCCCGCCCCACAGCACCAGCTTATCATCCGGTTCGATGCCGGGCCAGACGCCACGCACGACCGGCGCCGCGTGGCGTGGTGGGTCCGTGCGCAGACCATAGGGCACGATCTCGACCAGGTTGTGTAACGACCGATCCTGGGCAAAGGTAGCAGGATGGAGCCGACCTGCGGCTTCCAGTTGCCCCAGCCACCAGTAGCGTTGGCGTTCACTGGCGCAGAGGTAGAAATCGCCTACAAGGTATTGGCGATGCAGTTCGGCCATGCGTCGTGCCCAGGCTTCACTCCGCTCCGGCTCGGGGAGGTTGTAGAAGAGCGCCAGCCATTCCGCCAGGAGCGGGTCGTAGCCGTCGATGACCAGCGCGGCCGGCAATTCAGCAAGCTGGGGAAACTCGGCCGTAGTATCGGTGGGCAGAATGATCACGTCAGCTTGGCGTGCGGTGAGAGCGAGGGAGTCCCAGTCGTCGCGCCGGTAGCCGACGACCGCAACGGTCAGGTCGCCAAATGCTGTGGGCGCGGGCGCCTCGCCTTCATCCATGCGTACGGCCAAGGTAAGGTCGACATACGGCGCAAGCTCGCGGGCCAGGTGGTAATAGCGAATGCCCGGCCCGGCCATGGCCTTGCCGATGACGTCGTGGCTGATCAAGAGTACCCGGGTGGGCTGGGAGCGATCAACCATTGTCCGCCACTCGGGTTGATGCGGGTGTCGGTATTGGGGCAGGGTCGGCGTGTGGCGTGGACGTTTCGTCCGGCTGCCACGACCACTCGCCCCCTAGGTCACCAGCCCGTGGCCTTCCAGTGATTTGCCCTGATAGACGCGGAATGGATAGGCCCGGTCATGATAGTCATACATGACTGAGTCGGAACGGTTGGTCACCGCCACAGAGAGCGCGTAGGCGCCCTCGATGAGGGACAACGCGGGAATGCGATAGACGACCTCACCTTCGCCAGTCAGTTCAGCCACATCGAGACCGCCCGTGCGTGAGTTGGGTCCGGTGACGTGAATGCCGCTCAACGTGTGCATCGCAATGCCAAAAATCAAGTCATGGAGCGGTTCCAGCGCCCGATAGCGCATGCGTACCAGCAGCGGCTCGTCGGTATAGAAGACAGAACGGGACTCACCGGCCTCGTTCTCCAACGCCACGTCGGTAATCTGCACCGCGCCCGTCCCCCAACGCCGCGAATCGTCCAACTCCAGCGTAATGCTGGAGCTGTCGGCATTCTCTTGCTCGGCCACGAAATTTTTGTACTGCATAATGACATCGACGGGCACGCCGTCAGCCTGCATGTAGCCGTCTTCAAACCAGAGCGCGCGGTTGCAGATGGCATGAATCGAATTCAGGTCATGGGAGACCATGAGCAGGGTGCCACCCTGATTGCGAAAGGTTTGAATGGCGTCCAAGCATTTATTTTGAAAATGAGTATCGCCGACGGTCAGCACTTCGTCGACGATCAGAACCTCCGGCCGCGTGTGAATGGCGACCGAGAAACCAAGTCGTACATACATGCCAGAGGAGTAGTGCTTGACCGGCGTGTTGATGAAGTTCCCCAGCTCCGCAAAGTCGATGATGCTGTCGATCTGCTGATCAATCTCGTTCCGACTCATGCCATAGATCGAGCCATTGAGGTAGATATTCTCGCGCCCGGTCAGCTCTTGATGAAAACCGGCGCCCAACTCCAGCAGCGAGGCTACTTTTCCACGTACGGTTACGGCGCCGTCGGTCGGTGTCAGGATGCCGGCTATGAGCTTGAGCAGCGTGCTCTTGCCTGAACCGTTGGGGCCCAAAATGCCAATGGCGTTGCCCCGGTGGACGTCGAATGAGACATCGCGCAGGGGCCAAAAATATTCGCTGGGGTCGCGCTGACGACGCGTCACGTGGCGAAAGACATCGCGCCACGAACGTTGGGCGTCCTGCATGCGAAAACGTTTGGAGACATTATGCAATTCAACCAGCGGCGCGGCCGCGGCCTGCTCTGCAACAGGTTGTTCGATGGTCATAGAGTCGGTTAATCCGCATGCCGCGAGCGGGAAATATGCGAAAGAATCATTCGGGTATTCTACCACCAACGTGCGGCGCGGGCCATTGTTACCAGCAAGATATCCAGGGACTACACGGCAAGAACGCCGGCGAGATCGCCGGCGTTCTTGCACTATCTGCTCAGTTGCAAACGGCCAAGCCGTAGACTCGCAGCGAACTAGCGGCGAAAGAGCGGCATAAAGACGGAGCCAACGGGCGTGACATAGGGAACATCCTCCAGCTGCAACGTCGCATTGATGCGATTGTTGCCCGTATCAACCTCTTCCACGCTGCTGTCGGGATTGACTACCGCCGTTAAGTTAATGGACGGCGGCGGCCCATCGTTCCACGGCACCTCAATCGTAATGCGTGCCAAATCGCGTTCGCCGCAGCCCGAGACCTGGGCGACACCGTTGTTGAGCACCTGGTCATCGGCCGCCGGCCCCTGATAGAGGCGCACGGGGGCGTTCACGGGATAGAGATTGTGCCCCGCATTGGCTACATCAATGCCGATCACGACCAGGGCGCGGTCGCCCAGGACGAAGAAAGGCGATTCAATCGAAAGGCCAAGCGGCTGGAAGTCGTGATCGTAGGTCACCTGAGCCGCATAATCGCGATAGTTCTCACCCATCGGCGAAATGTTAAACCCGCGTTCGGGATCAAAAAGAAAGCCATTGAACTCGCCCGGTCGGTCAGTATATTCATACTTGCCGCTCGTGCTGTACCAAGAGAGGTACTGGACAAGGCGGTTACCGTCGAGGGGATAGCCGATCTGATCATCTACGCCCTGCTCGTAGATGAAATCAAATGTACTCGTCATGAAGGCGTTTACACGGTCCGGATTAAAGGGCGGGCTGAAGTTCCAGTCACCGACGCCGTCTCCGTTGCTGTCCGGGCCGTAGTTGTCGGGCATCAAGACGCCATATTCGGAGAGATAGAGGGGTACGTTGCGATAGCCGTTATCGGCCATCCACTGGCGCATGCGCACAATATTCTGCTGGAAGATCGCGAGGTCGTCGTTATCCTGTGGGCTAATGACCAGACCGGTAGCTTCATCGACGCCTGGCGGAATCTCCGCGCCCCAACAGTCCAGTCCATCGGGGCGATCGGCGCAACTCACTTCATTGAGAACAAAGCCGTGAATCGCCCAGCCATCGACCTCCATGGGCATTCCGTACCGCGCTTGATAGGCAGCAAGGATGAGGTCGAGATACTGCATGCGTACCTCAGTGGCTTGGACAATCGAGCCAGCCAAAACGCGTGCTGTCGGGTCAATTGCCTTGATGCGGGCGCGCAGTTCGTGATATGCCTTGGCATAGACCTCGGGTTCGATGTCGTCCTGGTAGATGCCGGGGCGATCGGGTTCATTGCCGATTACCCACGAAAAGCCCAGGCCGGCATAGCGATCGATCGCATCATCTAATCTGCTCCCGGACGGTCCGGTATTGTAGTCGTCGCCATCCTGTATCAGGCGGATGACCGGCGCAAAGCGCATGCCTTGAGGGCGCGCGGCATTCTGTCGCGCCGTGTAGTCAATGTACCAGCCGATGCGCAAAGGCGCCGTGTCAAACTCGGCGATACCGGGCTCGAAATAGTAATGATTCACGTTCACGCCCATGCGGCACAGGGGCGCCTGCGCGTCGCCGGCATCTGCCTCCGCAGGGCCGGCCGACTGTGCGAAGACGTCATGCGTGCCCAGGAGAAAAAGCAGTGCTCCGACCACGGCCAATAGTAGGCCACGCTTGACAAGATCAGCCAGGAAATTGTTACGTTCTGTCAGCATTATGGATTTGCCTCGATAATGAGCGGCCGGTTTGTTACCTCAACTTGAAGCGTACCCCGGCCACCGTCGTTCACTGTAGTGACGTTGCCAAAAATATCCAATACCTGCGCGGACGCACCGGGCAGTCGCAGCGTGGCGCCTTGCTCGTCATAGAGTGGCGCCATCCAGACGACATAGACCGTCTGTCCGGTTGCATCATTCGCAAAACGATAGCCGAGCATCCGCTCATTGCCCAATTCGTCCGCGCTCAAAACGCGTTCGAAACGCAGCTGCGCCAGCCTCTCTGCCGTACGCTGATAGGTGTGATAGGCCAACTTCAAACCCGGCGGATCCTCAGCCGTCATCAAGCCATTCTTGTTTTGATACCATTCCGGCGGATCGTAGAGCATGAACCAGATCATGGCCTCCACATTGGCCGCCAGCGACTGTGTGTAGAGGGCAACCACATAACTGGCCTGATCCTCAGAAGTCCGCTGTGTTGTCCCGTCCGCATTGCTGTGCGAGCCGGCCTCGGTAATCATCATCGGCTTGTTCAGACCATACTGGGCAAGCAGGCCGCGCAGCGCCTCGCTCTTCTCAAGCAGACCGGGACCGTCACTCGGCTCCGCCACCCAGTTGGGCGCAAAGGCAGGGTAGACGTGGAAGTTCATCACGTCAAAATAATCTCCGCCGCCGGCAGCCAGGACATCGGGCACAAAACTGCGCACGAATGGCCCCGGTTGCTCCGTCTGGTCATCGAACCAGTCATAGGCAATGCCACCCAGCAGAACCTTTGCTTCCGGGTCGGCTGCCTTGATGGCAGGATAGACAACGGCCAGCATCTCGGCATATTCCGAGCCGAAATTGCCCCAGCGTACGTCACCAGGCTTGGAGCCGCCATCCGGTTCATTGTACAACTCCCAATGCTTCACCACCCGTCCGCACGGGTCGTCGTCAACGCCATCGCCGTCGTAGCGCTCCACCAGCGCGGCCAGGAATTCGCCAAAGTCATCGAGGTGGTCAGCATCAATCGGCCCCTGTTCGTGGGGCGAGGCCCATTCGGGGTTGCGGCCGATGGTTGCAATCATATTGCTGCCGCCTTCGATGGCGGCAGCCAGGACCCGATCGGACGCAGTCCATTCGAAGCGATCGGCGCTACGGTTTGTCGGTTCGATGCGATTCCAATCGATCTCGGCGCGTACCCAGGTGGCGTTGAGCGCCATAAGTGGCCCAAAATAGGGCACGCGCGCGCTCGTATTGCCGTACATCTGCACGCCAAAGACCGTCGCTTCCGTGCGCGGCGCTGCAACCGTGCACGGGCCGTTGAAGACTATGGGCAGGAAACTGTCGCCTCCAGCGTCGCTGGGTGGCGGCACCGTCCCCTGCGCGGACGGCGTCAAGGCACCACTGCTCGCAGACGCAATCGCGAAAACGGCCACGATGCCTAGAATCTGGACGCAGCGGGCGCGGAGATCTTTCGCATTCAGCTTGGGAAATGGATTTGGATGCATACCGAAGGCCTAGCGTGTCACAATCGGCAACAAGACCTGCGTTTCATCCACGTAGGGCGCTTGCCAGCCGGCAAGCGTATTGTTACC
>CAWEEJ010000085.1:0-11941 GCA_963807905.1 uncultured Chloroflexia bacterium
CGGGCGCGGGAACGGGATAGTCACAGCGCAGGGCGGGTCCGGCCTCCGTCAATACCAATGCGCGCATGGCGGTCGGCGGCACGACTACCTCCCGTCAAAAAAAGAAACCGCAGCGCGGATTCGCTGCGGCTGGGATAGAAGCGGAGAAAAACAGAAGTCCGACTTCTGGGAGAAGTCGGACTTCTTAGCAGACGCTTAAGAAGCCAGGGCTGCACTGCCGTTGGGCGTGTCCACCTGGCTCGATTTCTTGCCGAACAAGGAGCGCTCTTCCCAGGCTACCAGCAGCGGCGTGGCGTTGAAGAGCGAGCTATAGGTACCGCTGATCAGACCGACCATGAGCGTCGCCATAAATTGCTGGAGGGTCGCTCCCCCCAGGACCAGGATGGCAAAGATGACCAGCATGGCGGTTACCTGCGTGGCGACGGAACGTTGGAACGTTTCGACCAGGCTGCGATTGGCGACTGTGGCAAAGGACTCACCGCGATGGCGCTTCAGATTCTCGCGAATGCGGTCGAAGACAACGATCGTATCGTTGACGCTGAAACCGATGATGGTCAGCACTGCCGTCAAGAAGAGCGCATCAACTTCCCAACCGACAAGCAGATTCATAATCGAGATGAAGCTAATCGTCACCAACACATCATGGACCAGCGCAATGACCGCGGATGTGCCATAGCGGAAGGGATGGGAAACCTGGCGAAAGGCGAAGGCGATGTAGAGCAGGATCAGGCCCGATGCAATGATCACGGCGAGGAGCGCAGCCCGGCTCACTTCGGTGCCGATTGTCGGTCCAATGCTGCGATAGGAGCGCTCTTCAAACTCGCCAAAGGTGGCCGTCAGATCGTCGACGAGCACCTCTTTCTCTGCCGCGCTCAGCGTCTTGAGTTTCGCCTGGACGGTACTGGCATCTTCCACATTGAACGCGACCGTGTCGCTATATCCCTGATCGACAAAAATCTGACGCACGTCGGCCGGAGCAACCGCTTCCTGAAAGCGAACCTCCCACAGCGTGCCGCCCGTGTAGTCAATGCTAAGCGGCAAGAGATTGCCCGTGGTGGCAAACGAGTAAATCATAAAAAGGATGCCCGGCAAAATGGCCAGAAGCGATAGCGTGAACCAGATACGCCGATTTTCAACAATATGGAACATCGTGAACTCCCGAAATAATGCGCAATGAGCTATGAAAAAGGAACGAAGTGGCGGGCTGCCTACATGCCAAGGAGAGCGCTGGACTCCATCAGCTTATCGCTGCGCGTCGACAGGATGGCGCGCATGAAGGTACGCGTGACAAAGACAGCCGTAAACATGGAGAGCAGTACACCGATGGACAGGGTAACGGCAAAGCCTTTGACCACGCTGGCGCCGAAGGTGTTGCCAAACCAGAAGAGCACGCCACAACTGATCAACGTCGAGAGATTGCCGTCACGGATGGCGGGCCAGGCACGGCTGAAGCCCGCTTCCACGGCCAGGCGCACAGAGCGCCCCACGCGCAATTCTTCCTTCATGCGCTCAAAGATCAGGATGTTGGCGTCGACCGCCATACCGATGGAGAGCAGGAAGCCGGCGATTCCGGCCAGCGTTACGGTGACCGGCACGAGCTTATAGATCGCCACGTTAAAGATGATGTAGATGATCAGCGCGACATCCGCAATTGCACCGGGGAGGCGGTAGATAATCAACATGAAGAGCAGCACTGCGCCCATGCCGATGAGACCGGCCAGCAGACTGCGGTCAACGGAGTCCTGGCCCAGGCTGGCGCCAATCGTGTTGATGTCGGCCACGGCGAGGGGCACAGGCAGCGCACCGTAGCGCATCTGCACGGCCAGCGAGTCTGCCTCTTCCTGCGAGAACTGGCCGGTAATCACGCCGGTGTCGCGGATGGCGGCATTGATGGTCGGCGCAGAAAGGACGCGGCCATCCAGGATAATCGCCAGGGGTTCGCCGATGTTGGCCCGGGTGTATTCGTAGAACTGATCGCTGCCTTCACCGGTCAGCTCAAAGCCGATTTCGTACTGGCCAAGCTGGTCCTGGGTCACAGCGGCATTGCTCAAAATGTCCCCCGTCATCACCGTCTCAAAGACCTGGTCGGGATAGGGGACAGAGGCCGGATCAACCGTGCCGTCGTCAACGGCCTCAAGAAATTCGGCTGCCTTGACAGGATGATTGGTCGTGTTGATGATCATGCCCTGAGCCAGCGGCAGACCGGCAGCATCGACAAACTCCAGCTGGCCGGTGGAGCGGATCGTCTCGACCGCCTGGTCAGGGTTGTCGACGCCGGGCAGTTCCACGATCAGGCGCTCTTCGCCTTGACGTTGAACAATCGCCTCGGCCACACCGAGGCCATTGACGCGGTTTTCGACGATCAGCTTGGCCGTGTCCATGGAACCAGGATCAATCTCTTGACCGGCGATGGGCTCCGCTTCCAGCAGCACCTGCGTGCCGCCGCGAAGATCAAGACCGAGCTTGATGTCGCGCAGTTCGCCGCGGCATTTCCGAGTTCCCGCTAACGCCACGCTCCAGCCAATCGGGATGATCGATGGGCAGCGCGATGTAAAGGGCAATGATAACGAGAAAGGAGATGCCAATCAGCATCCAGGTATTCTTACTCATGAGGTACGTAACTCCACCTAACTAGAATGTTGCAACCGATGCGCCCAAAAGCGCCGGCGGGGAAGCAGTCAATCGTTGACAAACCACAGTAGTATAGACTGCCGGTCTGGCTAGCGTCAAGAAACGACAGGCCAAAAAAATAAACCGCTACGTTGGCGGCAAATTATCGGCCCGACAGAACGGATCGACCAGTGGAATGAGGCAGCCGTCGCCGGGGGATTAATCGGCGGGGGCAATCATGACGGCAGCCTCTCTTTCGGGGAAGGCTGCCGTGCCGTGCAGGTTTTCGACGGCCAGGTCCGTCACGTCGTGGGCTTCTACGGCGTGACCATAGTACGCGGGACGATGCTCGCCCCAGACGATTTTGCAGTTACGCAAGACGATATCATCTGCGGCGTTCAGGTGGAAGCCGGCCGTCTTGCCGGCAACGATGCCCTCGACGTCGCAAGGACGCCGGTCGTAGAGTCCGCCTGGGTACTCGGTAGTCTTGTCGATCTCCAGCCGCACATTCTCGAAGAGCACTTCCTCAATGCGACTGTCTTCGCAGCCGCTCACGTAGACGCCATTTTCGCTGCGGCAGAGAATATTGGTGAAGCGAATATTGCGCACTTTGCCAATTCGCCCCTCGGTCTCGCCGTCTGCGAAGCGATAGGGCGTGCCTGGCGCACGCTTGAAGGCAGTCACATAGATCGGTTCCGCCTTTCCCCACCAGACGTCGGCAAAGAGTCTGGATTCAATGATCATGTTGGAGAAGATGACGTTTTCAATCGTCCCTTCATCGCGGTTCTGAATGCCAAGGCCGCGATTGCTGGCGCGCACCACGCAGGCGTCAAAGATGATGTTGCGCATGGAATCCATATTCTCGCTGCCCAGCTTGATGGCGCAGGAAGTCGAGGTCAGGACGCAGCCCGTGACCGTGATATTTTCACACGGCCCGTATTCATCATAGTCCCGCCGATTCTTGATGCAGATACAGTCATCGGCGGACTCGATGTAGCAGTCGCTGATGCGCACGTTGCGGCAGTGGTCGATATCAATGCCGTCGCAATTGCGCACCTTGAGGCTGTTGAGCACGCGCACGCCGTGGATCAAGACATCCTGGCAGCCGGCGGGATGAATACACCAGTAGGCAGCATTGGCAAAGGTCACGTCGCGGATCGTCACCTGGCGGCAGCCGATGAGCGTCAACAAATGAGGCCGGTTGTCGACGCCGTCTTCGAGCCTATAGTTATAGTGCGTGGACTCCTCGTCAACCATAAACTCGGTCCCTTGACCATCAATCGTGCCGGTGCCGGTGATCGAGATGCGCTCGGCGTCCACGGCTTTGATCCACATGCTGCCTTCGCTGCGGCTGCGGAAGGGCGTCTCGATGTAGAGCGCTTCGTCGGTGCTGGCCACCAGGCTGGCGCTGGCCTGGACATGCAGCTCTACATAGGACTTCAGCTCGAAGGGACCGGCGCGAAAGGTGCCGCCGGCCGGCACCAGAACGCGTCCGCCGCCTACGGCGTTGCAGGTATCGATCGCGTTTTGAATCGCCAGCGCATTGTCGGTCTCGTTGTCGCCAATGGCGCCAAAATCAGCAATGTTGTACGTTGCCATCTTCCGTCTCGCTTTCTAGGCCGCCTGCTCGATTGCGTCAAGCACATCTAGCAGTTCCAAGGGGGTCTGAATGGTGTAGTCCGGCGTCTCCGAGGCATCCGCCGGCGTTTTGGGACGCCGGGGCGACCAGTCGAGCCAGACGCTGATCATGCCCAAGTCGTTGGCGCCCTTAATATCGCGCGCCAGGAAATTGCCGACCATGAGCACTCGATCGTACGCCTCGGGCGCGATCTCCAGTTGAGCAAGCGCATGGTGAAAAATCGCGGCATCTGGCTTGCTCACGCCAACCTCTTGGGAGATCGCATAGGCGTCAAAAAGGTCGTAGAGGCCATAGGGCGCCAGATTGTTGCGGAACGTGGCCGCGGGACCGTCGGCCACAAGCGCCAGCGGATAGCCGCGCTGCTTCAACGCATGCATAAGTGCGTCTGCGCCAGGAATGAGTTCGGCCCGCAGCGAGACATCGTCTGCGGTCTTCACTTCTGTGGCCTCATCAATCAACGTATCGCCGCAGTCCAGGCAGATTGCCAGCACTCGTCGCTGTGTCATGTCGGCTCCTTGATCGTCGGCCATCAGCGCAACCCCATCTCGCGCGCCAGGCGCGCCACACGATCCCCGTAGTTGACGTTGACAAGATCGGGGCGCCACGCCAACATCGTCTGGAGGCGCTCGCGGTCACTGCCGCCATAGTTGATCATCACCTGCATTTCCCGGTCGCGACAGGCGTTCATCAATGATTCAGTGACGTTGGCCAGGTCGACTTCAATGATCTGGGCGCCAAACTCCCGCTGCGCAACCTGGATTTGGTCAACGGTGGCTGCGTTGATCTTCAACGGCAAGTCGGGCGCGATGCGCCGGAAGCAGCGCGCCATCCAAGCGTGCTGAAACCAGAAAAAGCTCTCCTCCACCAGATCCGTTGCCCGAATCAGGCGAACGACCTCGTCCAGATCACCAAATTTCACGTCGAGAAAGAGGCCGGCCCGCCCCTTGACCCAAGGCAGAAATTCAGCCAGGCGCGGGATGCGTTCACCGGCAAATTCGGGCGCAAACCAACTGCCGGCATCGAGCTGATCGATCTCCGCAGCATCGTGCTCCATGATCAGGCCGCGCCCGTTGCTGGCCCGTTCCAGCTGCGGGCCGTGAAAGAGGTAGAGCACGCCATCGCGGCTGCTGTTCACGTCGATCTCGACGATGTCCATGCCCCAGTCGAGGCAGATTTGCGTGGACGCATAGGTATTTTCCGGGGCAAATTCGTTGGCCCCGCGGTGACAGACAATCTGGATCATTTCAGCTCCGTTTTCGGGCCGCGGTGGACCCGCAGCTGCAGCGTATGATCGACCGGGGTAAAAAAGGTTATCAGGACGCGCACGTGATCGGGCGCTAGTTCGGTCGCCCGCATCTGCCAGAAGGTGTGCTCGGCGTGGCCCGGTCCGATTTGAATGACGTCGCTGCCAAAGCGCATGGCGCCGCTGCCGTCACACAGAAAAACTTCCTGCCCCGCTTGCGGCTTGAGGCGCGTGTCCCGCGTCTCCCAGATGCCGCCGGGTGCGAAGTCAAAGGCCATCTGCGCGGCCACGCCGTCGAATCCGTCCAGCGTTTGCAGGCGCAGGTCAAAGCCGCCCGCAACTTCCTCAATCGTCAGGGTACTGGTCAGCGGCGGCAGCTCACGCAGTTCACGGTCCTCGATCGCGCCCGCCCACTCTGCAGGCGGTACGGGTCGGGCGAGCGGCAGTTCATAGCCGGGCCGGCGCGGTCGCCGCAAGCCCTCCGAGCGCAGAACGCCCCGGTTGTCCTCCACGGTCAGCGTATCGCCAAAGAACCAGCCGCTCACGTCACCAAAGTAGGTGAAGCTGACCTTGACCGCGGTCAACTCGGCCTGGCCAAAGACGAGCGAAAAGAGATTGGTACGATCCCGGAACACGGCGGCGCTGAGTTGATCCCGCCGCACACGCCAGAGCCCATTGTGCGCGTAGAAGGTGGAGAAGTCGCTGGGTAACGCCGCCTGGCTGTCAGCCGGATCGCCGGCCTTGAGCAAGGCAAAACAGAGCCAGTTTGACGCGGCCATCGAGCTGCGCTGCCAGAGCTCATTGGCCGCCGTACGCCACAGGGGGTCCGGTCGGTGATGATCCAGCAGCAGGAGCGATGGGGTCAGGTTGGCTGGCACCAGCGCGCGTGCCATAGTCAAAGCGGGTCGACAGGTTGGTGATCGCGGTCGCGTCTGCGTGGAGCATGTGCAGGTCAAAGGCAAGATTGCGGGCCACGCCCTCGATGGCATCCGGCCGCGCCCAGTACTCGCCAATCAGCAAGAGGGAGAGGTCGTTGACTGCGTCGTAGTTGCCGATGCTGTGCTCGATGAAGCAGCCATCCTCATCCAGATCAAACCCCTCGGCCAAATAGGCTTCGACACCGGCTGCAACGTCCAGGTCGGGAAAGAGGGCATGGGCCTGGGCCAGCGCAGAGGCAATGACCCAGCGATGGTTAGGCGTGTGAAAGCCCCCGTTGAGCATGCCGGGTACGCTGCGGCGTACGAAAAGCTCCAGGCGCTCGAGCAGCGCGGCCCAGGCCGGATCTGCTGCGGCCAAGGGGCGGCCCCACTCGATTACGGGACAGAGCGCCTGAATGCAGAAGGCCGTGTCGGGGCTGGAATCGATGTTGACCGAAGGCAGGTCGATCAGACCGCTGGGCCGTTGGGCGCGCAAGAGGTAGTCCGCGGCCAGGATTGCCTGTTCAAAGCGCGCGGCATCCGATGCCGAATCAACCTGCCCGAATGCCAGGTACGCGCAGGCGACGATGAAGTTCTCGGGGCCGCGGGGATCAGCCATGCCGAGCTGCGGGTTGAAGAGCGCGCCCAAATCTGGATCGGTTGGATCCGTGATCTGCAGCGCGCGCAGATCGTTCGTGCGGGCGTAGAGGCCCTTGAGTACGTTTGTCAGGGTGAGGGTGGAAGCATTCAATGGATTCATCAGGTTGGACTCGGCCTTCATGATTACGTGCATGGTTCGGATGGTTCTTGTCATTTCGAGCAAAGCGAAATATCTCGCGCTGGCAGCGCTGAGATTGCTCTTCGCCCCGGTCAGCGGAATGACAAAGCTCTGGTGAATAGTCCCCTAGCCGGCGATGGCATTGGGGCTCATCGAGGGAGGCAAGTCCTCTGGCTCGCTGCCCCATCGTTCGTTTGGCCGGTCGCCCAGAGTTATCTGCAGAATGCCGCCCTGCACCAGCTCTTCATGCGTCAGCCAGGCCCTGGTTAGGGGCGCGCCATTGAGTTCAGCGCGCTGAACATACCCGTGCTCGGGCTGATTATTGCTGACCTCGATCACAAATTCGTTCCCTTTGTAATAACGAGGATCCAGCTGAATGGTGATTTTGTCGAAAATCGGACTGGTGATCTCGTAGAAGGGCGTCTGATTGCTGCCGCCGCTCACGTTGAAGAGGCCCATGGCCATGAGCGCGTTGAGTGAGCCCATCTGGCCCTGATCTTCATCACCGCCATAGCCGCCGTGGGGCGTGATGTCGCTCTTGGCGCATGCCATAATGCGCCACCCACTTCTGAGTCAGCCAGGGCGCGCCGGCATAGGTAAAGAGGTAGGCGATGTAGAGCGACGGCTGGTTGCCATAGTCGACGTAGTTGAGGTGGTGCCGGTCGTGGGGCGCGATGAAGTTGTCCGCTTCGGCCAGGGTCAACATCTCATCCAGTCGCGCCACAAAGTGTTCGCGCCCGCCCACAAGCTCGATCAGACCGGCGACGTCGTGAGGGACGTGCCACAGGTATTGCCAGCCATTGCCCTCGATCCAGCCGTCGGGCGCCATGGGATCGAATGGCTCCAGCCAACTGCCGTCCAGCAGGCGCGGCTGCATAAAGCCGGTGGCAGCGTTGAAGAGCGTGCGGTAATTGGACGCACGCTCAAGATAGCGCCGGGCGTCCTCCGTCTTGCCCAGCGCGGCTGCGAGTTGCGCCAATGCCCAATCGCAGAAGGCATATTCCAGCGTCTGTCCGGCGCCCCTGAGGTGAAAGGCGTCGGCCTCGATGCCCAGCGGGACATAGCCCCGTTGCAGATAGTAATCGATCCCACCACCGACGCAGGTGGCGTGCTCATAGCCGGCTTTGCTCATCGACCGCCGGGCTCGTGATTCTTCACCAGGCCGGCATAGGCCGCGTCGACGTCAAAGGTGCGGATTCCCTTCTGATAGGCGGCAGCAAGCAAATGGGTGGAAGAAGGCGACGTCATGACAAAGGTGTAGTTGCCGCCCGATGGACCCCTGGGAATGAGCCCGCCATTCTTGTACATGTCTACAAACGTATTGCAGAAGTTATGTACGATGTCGGGATAGGCGAGCGACCAGAGCAGGTTCAGGTTCCACTGTGCGCCCCAGAACGCGTCGCTGTTGTGATGTTCGTACAAGGGGCGGCCGTCGCTACCCAATGGGATCTGGCGAATCACCTGCTCCGGTCCGGTCATGTCGCTATACATGCCATTGACGTCGCTCACCCGCCGCCGCCCCAGCAACGCGTAATAGAGATCCGTATAGAATTTGGTCTTCTGGGCGTCGGTGCCGCCTTCCACGCGGATGCGACCCAACCATTCGTCCCACACGCCGGCAGCCTCGCGCCGGACGCGATCAAAGTCCCAATGCGGCAATTCTTCAGTCAGGTTGAGGCGCGCCTGCTCCACGCTGCAGTATGAAATCGCGACCTTCATCCGCACCGTCGCCCCCGCGTGCACTTTGTAACTCAGGTAGGCGCCTCCGCGGCAGCTCTGCTGGCAACCGTGGTCTTCGACATCGTGCAGCAGTTTATCGTTACACCAGCCGTTGAAGGAATGAAAAGGAGTGTCGACCTGGAGTACGAAATAGATGCGCGTCGCTTTGGGACGGCGACGCGTCGGGCCATTCTCGACGTACCCCGCCAGCTCAGTTGGCCCACTCTTCTCAACGTGAAAGCCGCTCATTTGACTCGGACCAACTTCGGCGCCGAGATCAAGCAAAATGTGACCTTTGCCCTTCTGCCCAAACGTATAGCGATGGAAGCCGACGCGGTCGGTAGCGGTCAATTCAGCCCGAATGTCATAGTCGGCCAGCGTGACGGCGTGGTAGCCTGCTTCGACAACTTCATCATCATGGGAGAAACGGGATCGATAGGCATCAGACCCCAGATGCCCGCGGAAGGGTCCCGCAGTAGGCAGGCCGGGGATGCCGGCCAGCTGCCAGGCATGGACGTGGCTAAACCAGAGGATGTAGGGTTCATCATAGCGATAGCCGCTGCCCCAGGCCCCGTTCTGCATGGTGTCCGGGCTCAGGTTGACCACCCCAAAGGGACGGCAGGCAGAGCTAAAGAAGAAAAAGCGTCGATTGGCGGTGTCGATCAAAGGGTCGACCCACGCACTTGGCCGCTTGGCCTCGCGCTGCGCCCCCTCCTCTATCCGCTCATCAATAGAATCCAGTTTGCTCGTCATGTGCAGTTAAATTACCTGTATCTTGTTGGGTGGGCCCTCATAGCGGAGCCGTCCGTCCACGTGGACCGAAAGCGCTGACTCTGAAAGCGCCACATCGACTCGATGCCGCGAAAACCGTAGCCGGCCACTTCCGGCGCGCCATCGCCCACCAGCTGCGGATCCAGCCAGAGCGTGCCGTCAAGTTGCGGCTGCAGGCCAACCAGGCCATGGAGAATTGCTTCAGCGCCGGCCAGGCCGGCGATGTATTGGCGCGCTTATGGGCGCCGCCATCGGTCTATCGGCGTAATGCTCCTGGGGAATGTAGGGCAGGTGCTGCCCCAGCCAGAAATGGCGCTGCAGTACGTCGACGGCAAGTTCCGGGAAACCCTGTTCAAAGAGCGTAAGGGCCAACTGCGGCCCCTCGCCGCTAAAGGCGCCCCCGCCGGACCAGTCCGGATCGTTCAGCTCGAAATGACGACTGTCCGCTTGCGAGACGGAATGGACGCCATATGCGCCCAGGAACGCACCATCGTGCAGATGCGTCAAGAGTTCGTCTGTCATGGCGGGCGTACAGGCGCCGGCGCGGAGCGCATCGAAGATCTGCACGGAATAGACCAATTCTTCGTACCCATCGGGATAGAGGGCCTTGAACCAGCCACGTTCATCATCCCAGAGCGTAGTCCGCACGCTTTCGATGATCTGGTCTGCACGGGTGCGCCACGCCGCGGTCGGGGCATCTGCGTCCTGGGCCAGGTCGGCCAGATCCGCCAGGTGGCGCAGAGACCAAGCCCGCTCGGCATTCGGGCTGGCTACGACATGCTCGTAACCGACGCCGCGCATCTCCAAGAGGTTCTCCTGGCCGCCATCGTCGATGAGCAACGTCGTCGCATCGGCGTTGGCTTCTTCTGTCAGCAACAAATTCTTGAGCCCGTCGTCGAGATCGGCTGGGAGATCGAGATGGGCCGTGATGGCCTCAACCAGTTTGGCGAATGACCAGGGACTGTAGGCATAGCGCACGCCGATGCCCTTGCCGTCCAGCGTGAATGCGTAACTCTGTTCCAGGTCGATGCTCTGAAATTGCCGGGCAATGGGTAGAATGTCCTCCCCCAACATGAGGGTGATCATATGGGCCGCGTAGCCGCCGATGTCCCAGAGGTAGCTGCAGATTGAGCCGCCGTCAATGCCGGAGGTGGCGACATGCGGATTGAGCAAAAAGGCCGGATTCTCCCAGATGCAGACCAATCCGCTGGCCAGGGCGCGATTGTCGTAGGCGTCCAGGCCGGGGATGTCGCTGGTCACCACGGGTACGTTGCGCAGATAGCGGTCGAGACGCGTGCGCCAGGCGGCGGCCGCCACTTCAGCCCAGGCCGCAAGGCGATCGGGCGCGTTCACGCTTACCCCTGGTGCGGTGGCCACGATGGCGACCCAGGCGCGACCGCAGTCGCCGGGACGCAGATCCAGGGCCAGGTTCTCGTCCAACAGGTGCAGGACGACTTCGTCATTCTGCCAGCACACCGCGAGGCGTCCACGGCTGCCGCGCCCGTTCGCTTGGGCGTGGAAAAGAGCCACTGGTCGAATGGAATCAGACGCGGACTGCCCGGTGCTACGCGCGGATCGACCGCCACGGAGAGCGGTGCGTCGCCACGGTTCGTGAGCTCGATCTCCAGCACAAAACCGGCACGGTTCGCGAGCGGTGTCAGGCGTGAGGTAACGCCCAGGGAAAGGAGCTGGGCGTCGACGAAATGATGGTAGGTACCATGGCGCTCAATCTGATGGGGTCGCCAGACGCCGCCGGCATAGAGCAGGCCCACATCGCCTTTGCCCCGATCGCCCGTGTCGTCGATTTCATGGACGGTATCCTGTCCAAGGGTCGTTCCACCGACAAGCAAACCGATTTGCAGGCCAAAATCGAGGGCGGCAAAGGGCGGCGCATGGAACTCACCCACGCCCATCACGGTCGCAGGTGCCGGCTGCACCGTTGTGTAGCCGCTGCCAACCCACACGTGCTGGCTCGGCGCCGTCAGCTTGGCCAATGAGAGGGCAAAATCGTCAAGCGCAAACTTCAGTGAAGTGTTGTTCATAATCTCAATGTGTCAAACCCGCCGCGCATGAGCGTAACCGACTCATCCGACGCCAGCGAGATTTTGGCCCGGTAATATTTCTGCGGATGGACGGATCTCATGGCGGTCAGTTCGGGCACGTCCATGCTTTCCGCGATGGCTTTTCCGGCGGTTTGTGTAACGAACTGGCTGGCCGTCACCCCCTCCAGCACGAGGGCAACGTCGCCGGCTTTGGCAATGCGC
>CAWEEJ010000086.1:0-68666 GCA_963807905.1 uncultured Chloroflexia bacterium
CGGGAGGCGCTTTGCCGCTGGTTGACTGATGTAGGTCAGCGGGTGTCGGAGGCTGAGGATGCTGAAACGGCGGCCGAGTTAATCGCCGCGGCGCCGCCGGATATTCTGTTGACCGATATGCAACTGGCCGGCGAGAAAAACGCATCGAGCTGATTCAGGACGTGCTTGCGCTGCCAGAGAAAATCGCCTGCGTGCTGATGAGTGATTGGGCAATCTCTATCAACACTGGGAGTTGCTGGCGGGAATGCGTGATGGCGGCGTCGATATCATCCCAAAGCCGCTGCGTCCGGATGATCTCCTCGACTTGCTCGTTGGCGTTGGCGAGCGACCCCTGAACGAAGTGACTGTCGAACATGCTGTTGACGAGATGGTACAGATTGAGTCTCCGGAACGGGCATCGGCCGGCCCCCTTTCGGCAAACCTGAAATCTCAATTGCGCCGGCTCCGCAAGCGGACGGGGGCCCACAAGGTCGTGCTCTTCGAATTGGAGCCCAACCGTCGTCAAATTGGCATTGTTGCTGAATATGGCGGCAATGCGACCCATCGTGCCTTCCTGCCCGACCTCATTCATAGTCCCGTGCGTGACGTGACAGAGGATGGGCATGCGGTTGTGATTCAGGACATGGCAAAGGTCGGACGCTATGCGCGTAAGCTGCGCCCGGCCATCGAATGCGAGGCATGCATGGGCTATCCGATCGAAGGTCTGGGCAACGCACTCTATGCGCTGTTTGTCTTCTTCAAAACGCCGAAGTCGATCACACCGTTGGTCAAGGAGCATGTTGAGGCAAGCACGTTGGCCATTGGTGCGCTATTGAAGGAGAGCCATCTGGTCACCCATTCGGCCGATCTGCAACGCGTGGCGCTACTGGGCCATATGACGCAGATGTTGGTCCATGAGATCAACCACCACCTCACGCCAATCGCGATGGCGGTCAGTTCGCTGCGCGAGCACTGTGTGGCTGTCCAGCGTGCGTTGGACGCGCCCAACCCTGATCACGATCCCACGCAGATGGCGAATGAGATTGGCGAGGCGATTGATATCCTTCGCCTGCTGGATAATAACGTTCAGGGCTTGACCGATAAATCACGCCTCTTTGGCCGCATGATGGTGCATGATGCGCTGGAGGTGAATCGGGTGGATCGTATCATTGAACGCAGCCTCGATCTGGTACGCGATCAGGCTGCCGACGCTCATATTCGGTTCACGTACGCGCCGCCAGACCATCTGCTCTTCACCCGGCTGCGCGCTACCCAAGTCCAACAGGTAGTGCTCAACACGCTCCTCAATGCGATCCAGCAGATCGAGCGGCTGCGTCCCCATGGCGGCGGTCGCGTTGACATCCGCGTGGCGGCGGTCGCACCGGAGCGCGAGCCGGTCATCCAGATTCAGATCGAAGATGACGGTCCCGGCATCCACCGCCGTCTCTGGGAACGGGTCTTTGAGTTGGGCTTTACGACCCGTGTCGGTGAGGGCAGCGGCTTGGGCCTCTTCCTCTCCCGTCAACTTCTGGCCGATGTCGGCGGATCGATCCGTGTGGCCGAAAGTCATATTCAGTGGGGAACGGTGATGGAGATACGGCTGCCAATTTCATTGACTGAAACGTCAACTGTATAGAATAAGCAATCTGGTGCGCGCGGACTCGAGAGGCCATGGTCATGTTTAACATTCTAATTGTGGACAACGATGAACTGCTCACTCACATGATGAAGGTTCATCTGGAGAAAGACCCGCCTGACAGCGAGGCCTTCGCACTCAACGTCAAGGTAGCCCGCACGCCGGACGAAGCGCGTGGTCAAGTCCAGTCCTTCGATGAGCCGGTTGACCTACTTCTGATCGACTATCGACTCGACGGTATCATCAATGGCATTGAGCTTGCGATGGAGCTGCTGGCGAGCGCGCCCGACGCTGACACGATGATCTTCACCGGTCACTCTCCGTCTGACATGATTACACAATTGCGCCAAGCGGGGATCAATGATTTTTTGGCCAAGCCTTTCTCACATGATGAGCTTTCCTGGCGCGTGTACCGGCTGTTGCGCCTGCGCCAGGCCAACACCGAGCGGGATTGGCTCAAACGCCTTTCGTCGGTCAGCGAGGCCATCCATGCTGTCAATACTGTCGGAGAATTGGCTCAGGCCGTGACCCGAAGGGCCGATCGCCTGAACTTCAGTCGCGCGCGATTCTACCGTATCCTGCGTCGGGGCAGCGATGCTCCGGTCATCACTGGCGTGGCGCAAGCGGGCTTGGACGAACCACGTTTCTCGCACATTGCAATTCCGTTGCGGGAGACAGAATTTGTCCGCGAGGTGGCGGAGACTGAACGGATCCGCTTTTTTGAGCGCGATCAGCCGCGACCGCGTTTCTTAACGATTCAGAGCTTACTGCCCAATTTCCGCCGTCCAAAAGGCGACTGGGTTGGCGTACCGATTATTCATCTTGGACGGTGTGAAGCGGTGCTGCTCATGGACAGTGATCAACGGAGCCGCGCGATCGCTGACGTGGAGAAACGTCATCTGCATCTGCTGGCGGAACAGTTGAGCGCCGCCTATAGCCGGGTTGTCGAACAAGAGGCTCATCTCTTGCGCCGGCAGGCGGCCGAAATCGCCCAAAGACTGGGCGCGAGCCTGCCCAATGTCGACAAAACGGAGTCGTTGGAGCCGTTTTGTAGGGCATTTCAGGAGCAGGTCCTGCAGCGCATTTCGAAGGCCGATCTAGTCGTGGCCATTCACGATCGATCTGACTGGGTCTGCGAGTGGATGCGTTACGAAGAAGGCGTGCCGGTTGGTGACAGCCAGTGGCGGCCCAAAGATGCAAACACGATGATTTCCTATCTGGTGACGGACTATCATCAGCCCCTTTGGCTTCCCCAGGGTACAGAAGACTTCCGCAAAGAGCACGGCTTGCGGTTGGTGGAGGGAGGCAAGCCGGCCAAGGTCTGGATGGGGGTGCCCTTTAAGAATGGCGATGAGGTCGTGGGGGCGATCATATTGGAGCATGACGAGCATGCGGATGCGTTTACGTACGATGACTTTGCCCTTCTCTGCGAATTGGGCGGACTTCTTGGCAATCGCCTCTATGCCACGTGGCTCAATCTCCAACGCAAGCGGCTCGCAGAGCGTTTGGCCTTTGTGCAACGGGCGGCCGAGGACATCATGCTGTTGGCCGAGCAGAATGAGAAATGGCTCTGGCATGCAGTGCTGACGATTGCCACGGCCCACTTTGGCTTTAGCTTCGACCGCGCGTTGCTGCTGTTGCGCGATGGCGATAAGCCCGTGCTCAGAGGGCAAATGGCCATTGGCCATGAACGTTGGTCCGAGGCAGAAAAGGATTGGAAGCGCGTCGCAGGCGATCGCCAGGCCATGATAACGCAGTGGGTTGCTGGCGAGCTGGCGGATGATTCTTTGCCAATGGCCTTCTGGCATCGCTATCTGGATGATCTGCGGCGCGAGCATTATGCCGAAGTCGAGACGCCGCTCAATTCAAAGCTCTATCGTAACGAAAACGATGCCGCGCAATTGGTGTTGGATCTTGACGCTCAGCCGAGCGTCCTCAGTCAGGTTCTAGCGACCCACAAAGCCGTAATTGTTGCTGCCGAAAAGCGGCAGTGTGATCTGCCCCGACCAATCTACGAATTCCTCTACGCCGGGCACCAGGATAGCGGCTATGGGGAGACCGACTCCGTGGTCGTGCCCGTGACGGCAGGCGATGAGACGATCGGTCTCTTGCTGCTGGACAACGTATGGTCCAAGGAGCCGCCGCAGCTAGAAGCCCTGCGCTATATCGATACCCTGACCAATCAGGCTGCGGTCTTGTTTCAGAACCGCATCCAGGACGCCACGCGCATTGAATTGGACGGCTTCAAGCATCAGACGCTAAATCGCATCAGCGATCAGCTTCAGCCCAATTCACTGTCCGAAATCTGTGACAAAGCCAAGACGATGCTGGCTGCCGATCGCGTGGCAATCTATCCAGTTGAGGCGTTGCACGACGGCCAGTTTCAATATGGGGAGATGACGGCTGCGGGCATGAGTGATGGTGTTCGGCTACGCAGCAGACGGTGGAACAGCGTCCTCTATCCGCTGGATAGTCGAGTGCTTCTGCAGGAACAGGTGCGCGCTGTCGACAGCACGCAGGGATTGCAGCTGCACCCATACGTGCTCGAGAACAACGTGCGTGCCATGATGATCGTGCCCGTCGTGGGTGGTGTGACAGGCTCGGTACGCGCTGTGATGTACGTGGATTATCGACAAGAGCGCACCTTTACGCTTCAAGAGATGCAATTGGCCCGCGAGTTTGCGGCCCTGGCTGCGACCGTCTTGCGCCAATATCGACAGATGGACGCCAAGAGTCGGCGTGAGCATGAGTTGGAAAAATCGGCCAGAATCTTCAGCCGTTTGCTTCAGCGTTCTTCGCAACAGCGGTTGCGCTCGGTCCAGGATATCGTGCGCCTGGTTCTGGCGGAGACCGCAGGGCTGCTCAACCAGGACAAAGTTTCGCTCATGTTGGCACTGCGCGAATGGCAACGAAATGAGACCGACAAGGTTTATGAAGTGCGCAAAGAGTTCGTGCTGCACGGTGAAGGTGTGAAGATTGATCATGTTGAGACCGATGTCGGCAAAGGGGTGCGCGGTCGCGTATTGGAAGAGGGGGACTGGATCTACATTGACGATGTAGAGAAATTAGCACCCGATTTGGAGGGAATCTATCATCCTACCGCGCCGATGCTCGTTCCAAGATTTACGTGCCGATTCCAGGCGAGGAGGGCGAGTCGCCGCTGGGAATTCTCGTGGCGGAATCGCCCGACGTGGACGCGTTTTCCGCGGTCCAGCGCGACACGATGCTGCGCATCGCCACGGCCGCGGGCATGGTCATCCACCACCTGCGCCGCCAGGTTTGGATGAGCGATATCCTGGATGCCGTCAGCCAGATTTCGTTGCCGACCGATCTGGGCGAAACACTCGGTCAGATTGGGAGAGTGATTCATCGGGCTATGCCGGAAGTCGACATCGTGACCATCTGGCAGCGGAAGGCGGAGGCCGATCCCGAAACGCTGGTCTGCGGTTTGGCGACCGGCTCAGCCCACGGGATGGAAGAGGGGCGCGAGCTTCTGGCATCGCGGCGGCCGATTATCGCCGGCGTTCTGCATGGAACTGATTCAGGCATTTACGTTGATGACACCAGCGTGCTAAATCAGCGGCCTGATTCCTTTTCGGAGCGGTATGGCGTGCATGCCTACGCAGCGCAGAAGATTATGATCGATGCGGATGTCTTTGGCCTGCTCTTTCTCAGTTACTGTCATCCCCATACCTTCTCCAATGACGAACGGACCTTCTTGCCCATACTGGCCTCGACCATTGCTGCGGCCATTAATGACGCACGGCGTCTGGACGCGATCCAGGCTGAGCGCGAGCGGGTCGATCGGCAGAAGCAGCGTTTCGCGGGCGCATTGGACATCACCCGCGCCGTTGGCGGGTCACTGGACGTGGATGAGATCATCGCCAACATCTTGGACATGCTAAACGGGCGCGACTATTTCCCCGATACGACACCGGCGATCCTGCTCTACGATGAATACGAGGGCGTGCTGGAATTCACGCCCAGCTCGCTGGCTTGTTATGAGATCACAAATCCTCTCTATGAAGATCTTTCCTTCATCGAGCTGAATGGCCCTTCGCTCGTTGCAGCAACAGCCCGCAGCGCGCTGCATACCGGAAAAAAACAGGTCCTCTATGTCAAGGACGTGAGCGATCATCCCGCAGATTATCTGCCTCTGCGGATAGAGACACGGTCGCAGTTGACGGTGGCGCTTTTCAATCCGGAGAAGCGGAAGTTGGTCGGCGCCTTCTTGCTGGAGAGCACACGACCTGATGCATTTGATACAGATGCCCGAGCCATGGCCGAACTGGTTGCCACCGATGTGCGTATTGCAGTCGAACGCGGGTGGGAGACGGAAGATTCGGCCAAGTCGAAGATGATCACGACAGCCTATGCAGGCGGTTCGCGAATCGCTCATGAATTGCGTCAGGAAATATCCGTGATCGCAACGAGTTGTCACCTCTTGGGTAAGGTCGTTCCAGAGGAAACGCAACCCCACCTGGCAAAGATCAAGCTAAGCATTGACCGCCTTGAGAGTTATGCTACTTTTGCTGGAGAGTATTCGGATCGGGCGCAGATCAATTTGTGCGTCAAACTGCAGGAGTGGCTCTCCAGCGCCATTCAACAGCATTCCGCAGCCAGTAACGGAGATCCAATTCAGGGCACGGTCATTTGTCCGGCGGAGATCACGTTAGAGACGTTGCCCAAACGACTCGGTGAGGTTCTTGAGCATCTGATCAGAAATTCTTGCGAAGCGTTTGAGGACATGGACGAATCGCGCGAGATAAGGCTCACTGCCGGACACAGTGCAGGCGCCTCCACCGTCGAAATTGTCTACGAAGACAGTGGGCCAGGCGTGCCGGAGGAGATGGAGCGGCGCCTGTTCCAGACGCGTCGGGGTGAGCAATCTCGAGAGGGTCGGGGCAACGGTTTGCTCTTTGCCGAGAATATAGTAAAGCATGATTTGAAGGGAACCATTCACTATGTACGGCGAGTGCGCGACGGTCGGACGCGAGGGAGCAAATTTGTCCTTCGTCTTCCCTTGTCGATTCCCACCGATGGCATGCAAACCAATGGAGGCGGACGATGAACAAACAGCAGCCGGCAGAACGAAAAATTCGTGTGCTGGTGGTGGAGAATAATGTGCACTTACGCGGCGCATACGCTGACCTTATCCGCGATTTTGGCTATGAGCCGGTAGTTGCTGAGGGGCAGGGCACGTTGCTGGCAGCAGATGCTCGGCATAAGGCTAAGCAAGAGCAATGCCATCTGGCTGTGGTCGACATCCGCCTGGATGAGTCGGTGGGCGGCTATGAGATCGGCGAGCGTGGGCTTGATATCATTCAAGCCATTCGACCGACAGAATCTATTGTGGTGACGGGATATCAAGAGTTTCGTACAATCAAACGCGCTTATCAGCGCGAACAGGTGTCGGAAGTCATTCAGAAGGGCGCGATGATGCCTGACGAGTTGTGTCATGCCCTTGCCGCGTTGCGCGATAAGCAGTGGCCCTACGTTGACATTGGCCCCGATGACCTCATGGCGCTGATTGCCCGGCAACAGAGTCAGCCCCAACGGCCGGTTTCGCCAGGCGAGGTGCGTGATCTGCTCATGCGCGTCTTTGCCGGCGAGGGAACTGTACAATATACGCCGATCACTAATCTTTGGAAATCTCCCGTGACCAAGGCTGGTATGCGTCTGCGTTCCGTCGTGCTTTGGGCCCGGCCGTTTGGGAAAAACCCCTGCGTCGTGAAGATTGCGCTAAAGCATCGAGCCGAGCGCGAAAAACGAAATTATGACGAGCATGTGCGTCAAAAACTTGGGGGCAACAACTATCTCAACATGGAAGCCGTTGACTTTCTTTGGAATCTCGGCGCATCGGTCTATCGCATGCATGGTGTTGGCGAAAAATCAACCACCTTCTTTGCACACTATGCTGGACAGACCGCTGGCGCAATCGTGCAATCGCTCAGCCACTTTTTCAGCACGATATGGTTATCCCACTACCAAACATGCCAGCCGTTGGCCCATGACACACTCTTTGAATGCTATGATAATCTTTGGCTTAGCGATGGTGCTGAGAAGGGTGTGCTACATCTTGCGGCGGACCGATATCGTACTTTGCCGATGCCCGATACGGTGAAGGCCCTTGTGAACAACGCTCCTCATCCTTTTCACTGGCTGCAGAGGATGTCGACTGGGGGGGAAGACAAATTGCTTGATGGAGTCGGCCTTCAGCAATGTGTGGTCCATGGCGACCTCCACGGCGACAACTTGCTGGTCGATGATAACATGCACGTCTGGCCTATCGATTACGAGCGTACGAGCCATAGTCACGTGCTGACTGACTTCGTGGAATTGGAGCATGACATCATCACACGACTGACGAATGGCGATGATCTTGTGGCCTTCTGTGCGTTCTTGCGTACGTTGCTTGCACCGAGCACGTTGGAAACCGTGGCGGCGGCTGATGAGGCTGTCGTGTCACTCGATCCGCAACTACAGAAGAGCTATGAGGTTGTGCGAGAGATTCGCCGTATGGCTGGCGATCTGAAGCTGCTGCATGATTTTCGCGAATACTATTTGGGCGTGCTCTTTAACGCTATTTTCGTCATGCACACGCTGATTGAAGACCAGAAGGAGACGACCGAGCGCTTCCGGCGCGTCTACCTGCTGGCCAGCCTCATCTGTGCCCGACTTGATACTTGGGAACCCACGGATCACTGAGTCGCCCACCGGCGCCTTGGCGGCAGACCGCTGGAGAAACCGATATGCTAGGCTCTGTTGAGACGCTTCAAAAGCCGCCGACTTTGCGTCTGGCACGTCCCCGGCACGAGCGCCAACAAGTATGCTAATCGGGCCTTATGCTAGTTGGGGAAAGCCAGGGCCTTGATTTGCAGGAAGTCCGGCTTGCCCAAGAGACGGTTGATATAGATACAAAGGGTATGCGCAGTGAGTTTGGTATATAGCCGTGCGCAGAGTCCCCAGAAAGAGTGTGCATGATTGGTCTCAATATTGAACTGTTCGGTCAGTTGTCCATGGACGGTTTCAATGATTTGGCGTACAGAATTGTAGAGCCGCTTGAGTGAGCGTGGGATCTGTTTTTTCTGATTGCTTCTTGGCAAAGTTCGCAGGCGAATGCGATTGGTCTGCCACAGATCATCAGTTTTGGCGGCGCTGATATAGGCTTTGTCGCCAATTACCTCAAGATCAGCATGCTCTGAGAGCAGTTCGAGGCCAATATGGAGATCGGCAGCACTTGCGGGTGCCAATTCGAAGTCCAGAATCAAGCCGTTCATGGTGACAAGCAGGTGTAGTTTGTAGCCAAAGATGGTCATTTTCTTGCTCGACACCTTGCCAAAATCAGCGCCATGGGCGGGCCAATCGCCAGTTGACGTCGGCACCAGATGAAATTGCACGGCTGGAATCGGCAGGCTATCGATGACACAGTGCTGGTCTTGGGCCAAATCCAACTGTTGCAGGAGAATGCGCCGGATCAGATTCATGACGTACATCAAATTGCGACGTCGCCGGTTGAACCGACTCTGCTCAGGCAACCCCGGAAAGAGGTCATCATGGGCAGCCATATTGCTCAGCAAATCTGTTTCTACATCCCACCCTTTGCACTCACCGATGAGACAGATGGCGATCAGTTCGCTATCACTGAATACAGGTGCCGGTCCTGGTCGCCGCAATACCGGCGCAAGCTCTTGCATGATGTCATCAACAATCACGTAAACGTACAAGCAAAAGTCGGAAAAATCGGTTATCATGTTGCCATCCTTCGGTGTTGATCTTCGATGGTTGGTCCCATCTTTGATCTATCACACCGAAGGATTCTTTTCAACTGCTATCTAGCATAAGGCCCTAATCGGATATTCTGCCGTCCGTGCCGGGGACGTTTCGACCAACTGTCAACGAAACCTGGTACGCTAGCGCGCTCTCGACTAGTCGCCACAATCGCTGCAATAGGAAATCGCTATGCTCGAAATCGGTCCTGAACATCCGTTGACCTATCGTCAAGAATTGCTGGAACCTCTATTTCAGCGCGTGCGCGCGTCAGAATCGGCGGCTGTGGTCGGCGCGGCCAGCATGGGCAAATCGCGTCTGCTGCAGTTTCTGTTGCAGCCGCAGGTGCAGCGACATTACCTCGGCGAACAGAGCGATGAAACGTTGCTGCTCTGGACGGACTGTAACCGCCTGACGGAGGTTACACCATGGGCGCTCTATGAGCTGATATTGACTGCACTCGTCGAGGCGGTGCGGGGGCATGGGCGGCCGCCGGAACTGGGGAGAGAACTAAACGATCTGCGTCGGGATGCTATTCTGGGCAAGAACGCGCTGCTGGCTCAACGTCACCTGGAGCTGGCCATACAGTTACTTTGCCAGGAACATGGGCTGTCCCTGTGCTTTGTACTCGACGAATTCGATGAATGCCTCAGCGACTTGCCCAGCCAGACGCTGGCCAGCCTGCGCGCTCTGCGCGACGCCAACAAATATCAACTCAGTTACGTGCTCTTCATTCGCGATCTGCCCGCTCAATTGCGCGACCCGCTGGATTATGAAGGCTTTTATGAGCTTTTCTCACGCGCTATCCTTGGCCTCAAACCCTATAGTGCTGACGACGCTCTGCGCACGTTGGCCCAAGTGGCGACACGTCGCCGGCATGAGCTACCTACCCAAACTGAGTCAGTTTTTGCCGAACTCGTGCGCCTGAGCGGCGGCCATCCCGGCCTAATGGTGGCACTGCTCGACGCCTTGACTCACTCTTGGCCCACAGGCCAGTCGTGGGAGGAGTGGGCGCTTGCTGAGCCAAGCGTTAGCGAAGAGCTGCGGAAGCTGTGGATGGGGTTGCGTCCGACGGAGCGCAAAGGACTCAACCAGACGGCTCATCAGCAGGTGATCGATTTCCGCGTACGCCAGGGCCTGTTGATCAAGGGCCTGCTTGTGGAGACTGGGTCCCGGACAGTCGCTTTCTTTTCGCCTCTCTTGGCCACTTTCGCCGAGCAAAATGCCCCCCTGGCCACCCAGCCGCTTCAGATCGACCGCGGGACAGGGCTGGTCTTCGTCAACGGCGAGCAGACTCCCCGCCTGACGTCCAAAGAATTCGATCTCCTGATCTTTCTGGACGATCATCGGGGCGAAATTTGCGCCAAGAATGACATCCTGGAGGGGCTCTACGGGCTGGACCCCAGCGGCGTGGAGATCAGCACGGTTACGACGCAGGTGGCTCGCTTGCGTAAGAAGATTGAGCCCAACCCCAGGCAGCCGATCTACCTCGTCACCCAGCGTGGTCGAGGCTATTCTCTCTTTGTCGAGCCGGTCTGAGCATGGATCGACGGCGTGGCTGAAGGTTGTAAGGAAGCGTATCCGAGAGAGGGGGCTGGCCGGTGCAAAAAAAGGCGGACGTCCGCACTTCGAGGACGTCCGCCTTTTTTGATACTGCCCGGCCAGATAGCTCTATGGATAACACAACCGGGAATCAGCTACGCCTCCCCGTCCCAGAGGAAGTGGCGGGGACTGAGTAACGGGTCGACCCCAGCATGAGGACCATTTACGCCGTTATGATGCAGTCGAATGGACCGTCAACTCTTGGTGACCTCATAGTCACTTGTGCGGAACCATGGGACGCCAATTGCCGGCAGCAGCCAGCGATCGAGGCCATACCAGCCTGCAACCTTCCACGCCAGCATCAGCACGATGGCCAGCAGGAAGAGCATGCCGTTGGTGCTGGCAGTACCCGCCATGATGAAGTTCCAGTTCATGAAACCGCCCAGGAAAGCTGCGATGCCGGTAAACGCGCCCAGGATCAATAGCGTGCCGATGATGATTTCACCAAAGACGACGAGCTTTGCGAACCAGGTGTACGAGCCTGAATCCAGCAAGAACTGAATAAAGGATCGATACCAATCGTACGAAATGGGCGGACGTCCCTGCTCCGGCACTTGCACGGCGTTGGTCCAGAAGCCCTTGAGCGCTTCGCCGCCATCCATCCAGGCCGGATTGCCGAGCTTGCCCCAACCGGAATCGAGCCATTGCCAACCGAGGAAGAGGCGAACGATCAGCCACAGCCAGGCAAAGCGTACGCTGCTGAAGAGCGCGCGGGCAATCGGCGGATCGGGAATGATGATCTGGCCGCCGTCACTTACAATATCTTTACTGCTCATCATCAAACTCCTTCAACTATCAGGGAAGAACTAGGTAGGTTGAAGGTTAAATTATTTCATATTGAATGAAGTTTTGCAAGATTGGCGCCGTTTCGCCGCTTCGTTGACGGTGACGCAAACAAAAATTGAAGCGCGAAGGCTGGACTGTTTCGCCATCCTCCACGCTTCAATCTTCGGATACAATCGGTCGGATTACTCCCCGGACCACGCCGGAGTTATTGCCCTAATTCGGGAACCAGCCGGCTTCCGTCTTTGAGCACTTGAAAGCCCTCTCTGTCGGCGGATTGGTGTTGGGATCCGTCACAAAATTCTTGACTTCGTTGGCATTGCAGTTCTCCCAAATCTGGATCTGCGGCTCCATTTCAATTGAACCGAGATTGGGTGAATCCCAAGCGCCATCCGATTGGAAGCATTTTGATTGATGCAGCCCTTGCTGAATACAGGGCGTGTAGTCCCCATATTTGGTTTGAACGCTGGACTGTGACGGGTTGGATGGGGGCGGCGGCGTCGTCGGCGTCGTTGGCGTGCCATCCTTGAGGTATTGCCAATCGATGCTCACATAGGCCGAGCCCGTGAACTCCCGATAGTCGGCCTGGACAAAGCTGTTACCTTCTGCCAAGGGCACATCGACTACAAAGGTTTTGCCCGAGAGGCCGGCGCCTATGGAGTCAAAGATCGTAATGCCGTTGACCGTAAGCCTTACTTCGTCATCGGCTAAAATCGTGAAGCGGTAGGTGCCGGAATAGAAGTAGGCATTGGAGGTCATGAGGGCCGTAAAATTGTCCGCCGGCACGCCAGGGCCAGGCGAACCGGTCCCCCAGTTGAAGTTGATTACATTGGCAAACTGCGTATAGACCGGCGCGCCGGACCAGTCCGTATTGGCATAGTAATCAACGCGCCATTGATTGCCGCTTTGGGCGGTGGCCGGTTGGGTCGGCAGCAGCAAAGCTACGGCCAGCGCAACCACGGCCACCAGGCTCCATAGTCGTTTCATCTTGGGTTTCTCCGCTCGCTGTGCGTTGTTTCGTAGCTGATTCATCAGTTGGAACCGCCGTTATTCATGGCCGGTGCCAGCTCTGCCGGCAAGCTGTCGGCGATCTCGGTCACGGTAAGCATGCCGCTCACCGGCTCATCCAGGCCCAAACGTCCGATATAGACGTAGTAGTCGCCGGCCGCCGGAGTTGGAATGTCGATGAGGGGGTTGAGATTGACGCCCGTTTCGGCGTCGTCACTGCACCAGATTTGGCCCTCGGGGCCAAGAACGATGAGCGTGGAATCTTGTTCGCTCTCGAAGAAGACGCGCAGGTCATCGGCGTTACCATCTTCGGTAAAGGCAAAGGATGCCACCGTCGGCACAAAGCCGTTACAGACCAATTCATCCAGTTGAATATCGAATGCAGGGAATTCTCCCTCGGCGCTCAGTTCCGCGGTCAACGTATTCGTCTCTCCGCCGCGTGCGTTCTTCTCGACATCGCTATTCGCCGCTTCAATGTCGGCACGGGCGCTTGGGCGTAGGGATTCCGCTTCAATATGCGTTTCCGGAATCAGATCGCGCCGGATCAGTCCCGCCAGGTTAAAGTTTCCAATGTTGATTTCGGGGCGGCCGGTGATGACGAGGATGCCGGGGAAGCGCTGTCCCTCATCAAAGGTCCCGATCCAAACGTTGTAGACGCCCTGTTCCGGATTCGCCAACTCGATGACCGGGTCGAGCAGTTGCTCATTGGCGTCATCGGCGCAAAGAAACTCGCCGCTTGGCGTCTCTACGACCATCACGGGATCATGATCGCTGAGGTAGAAGAACTCGGCAAAATCGGCGTCGCCTTCCCAATCCATGCTCAGGGCGGGCGCTTCGTTGACGTAGCCGCTACACCCTTCACCCAGTGCGCTGGCGTCGATTGTGCCGCCGCCCTCAATGCTGACCAGGAAGGGGTCCATGGCATAGCCTGCCGCCAAATTCAGGGTGATAAAGGCCTCGCCGGCCGCGTCCGTTATCGCTGTGTCCGTTCTGTTGCCTCGTCGTCTGCCTCGTGTCCGCCGCTTCTTCTTCGGCGACGGGCGTGGGCGTGGCGTCATCGCTGCCCGAGTCGGACTGAGCCGCGACGGTTGATGCCAAGAGCACCGCCAGCGCGAGCACAGCCAAAAGGGTCATCAATCGTTTCATTGCACTTCTCCTAAGCATGTTTGCTGATAATCAGCGTAATGGGTTGCGCGTGGTTCATCCACAAAGGGATAGATACTAAACGGCTGGAATACAGCTCATGTTCCTGTTGCTTCTTCCGGCAATTCGGCTTTCAGGGCCTGAATTGTCTCGGGGAGCGATGGCTTGTCGTAAGGCTCGCCCAGCAACATCGCTCGACGCTCGCGCAGGCGTTGAATTACAAGGTTGAGATGCAGGCGCAAGTTGTAGAAACTGTCGAGATAGAGTAACGGGACACGGAAGTTTTCGGTCAACTGCTGCTGCATGCCTTCCAAATAGGCCAATTTTTCATCAATCTCTTCCACGCTGTAGCTGTCGATCTCCTGCTCGATCTGGCGCACCGTCTTGTAGGATTGGGCGATGCGAAAACGGACGACAAATTGCACCATGAGCGGTGCGCTGCGGAAAAACGGATAGAAAAGCAACAGAGCCGGCAAGATTAGAAAAACGACACGCTCCAACCGCGTTGCCAGCCAGAAGGGCAGGAATCGCTCCAGCCCGGTTGGCCCGGTTTCCAGGTACTTCGCGGCGTCGGCGCTCATGGGAATTTCGATATATTCAGTGCTTGGGAACTGACCGGGCGCTTCGAAGAGACCGCCCTGCGTATGGACGTCAATGGCGGCCGCCAAGAGCAAACGCGCCAGGTCAGGGTGAAAGCTCTCGCCAGAAACCAGCACGGCAGCAGAGGAGATTAGATTGACGTCTTCGTCCGGTACATTGTTGCGCAGGTCGATCGCGCCTTCGCCCAACGTGAGCGAAGCGATGCCAGGATAGCGACTCGTATACGCTTCCTGGCGGCGGATGCCAAAGATGCCCAGATTTGTATCGTTAAGCAACTCATTGATCAAGGGCGCTTCGGGCGAGGAGACGAGGATGACGACATCCAATTCGCCGTCGACGAGCTGTTGAGCCTGCTCGGATGACGGACCGGTAATCAGCTGTGTATTCTCTTCTGTGATGCCATTTTCGTTCAGCAGGAACATTGCTGCCTGATTGGTGCCACTGCCATCTTCACCGACGCCAATGCGTACGCCGGCCAGTTCCGGCAGGATCGCCGGCGCTTCGTAATTCGTGCGGTTGTAGAAGATCCAAAGGGGTTCGTAGAAAACGCTGGCCAAACTGTGCAGGGTCGAGATGTCGATGCCGGCCGCGGTGCCAGACTGGACAAAGCCTACATCGACTTCGCCGCTGTTGAGCAGCTCCAACGTCTCTACCGAGCCGGCAGTGGGGCGGATGTTTAACGTGTAGCCATCCTCGGCGACAAAGTCCCGGTACTGGGTGGCGAATTCGTAGTATGCGCCTCCCTCACGACCCGTGGCAATGGTAAATTCCTGCGGCGGTCGTGATTGTATGAAGCCAAAGATCAGATAGATCAAGGCCCCAATCAGTATGGCACCAAGCGCCCAAAGCGAATATTTGCGGAGATTTTGCATGTGTTACGGTCTCTCCCGCCACAGGTTGCGGAAACTCAATTAGTTCGCTATGTTGTATCATTCTATGCTGGCTTCGACCAAATCTATCGCTCGGAGCCTTGATACTCCATCATGCCAGTATTGCCCTGCTATGCCTGTGACACAGAACCCGTTTCCGCCGGCCTCACGCGCAGTGGCGCGCGGCCAATACCCGGCCAAATGCGTACGATGCCCAATCCGGCGCGGATCGCGATCCAGAGCGCCGTAATCGTCCATACCCAAACAAGGGCCGCGGGCGATTCCTGGTTGATCAGGAGCAGCGCGGCCCCGCCGATGAGGCTGGAGAGCACGACCGCATTGCGCAGATAGCGAAAGTCGCCCGTCCCCCAGTGAACGCCGTCGGTGACAAAGGCCAGGGCGTTGAGCGGTTGTACGAGCGCTGCAATCGGCCAGGCGCTCTGGAAGAGTCCCAGGGCCATGGTCGGAACGAGCAATTCTGCGATGATTCCTTCGCCCAAGAGCATGGCCGCACCCAGAACGACGCCCAGGACCAGTCCCCACAGACAGGCGACAGTGGCTACGCGGCGCGCTTGCTCTACTGCACCGCCGCCGATGAAGAAGCCTACGAGACTCTGCGCCGTGATGGCCAATGCATCCAATCCGAGCGCTGTGAAAATCCAGAACTGGCGTATAGCCTGGTGCGCGGCCCCTGACTCGGCGCTGATGCTGGTGACGACCCGTGTCGTCAAGAGAAGGTAAAGGTTGAGCATGGCGGTGCGCACAAACAGGTCGCCGCCCACGCGCAAAAGCTGCCGGCTCTCGCGCAGATCCAGCCCGCGGGGACGGGGAAAGACCCGGCGGATGACGAGCAGTCCCCAGATGACCCCCACCCATTGCGCGGCGGCACTTGCCCCGGCCACGCCGGCAATGCCCAGCGCCGGAATCGGTCCTGCCCCCATGATCAGCAGCGCATCGAGCGCGATGTTGATGGCGTTGATCGTCAGGGCAATCCAGAGCGGCGTGCGCATATCTTGGATGCCGCGTAGCGCGCCAAAGATCACCAGTAGCGCCAGCACCGCGGGTGCGCCCAGAAGCCGAATCCGCATGTAGAGCGCCGCCTGGTCGGCGACCGCACCGTCGGCGCCCAACAACTGCGCTGCAGGGCGCATCAGTGGTTGCCCCAGCAGCATCATGCTCGCGCCAATTGCGAGCGCCATGATAAGTGCCAGATAAATCATGCGTGCGGCGCGCACTGCATCGCTCCGGCCGACGGCCTGGGCTACCTCCGTCTGGGTGCCGATGCCCAGAAAATTGAAGACCCAGAAGATGCTCGACAGCGCCGCGGTGCCGACGCCCAGTGCGGCCAACGCCTCTGTACCCAGGCGCGCCACAAAGGCCGTGTCTACCAGACCGGTGAGCGGCTCGGCAATTAGTGAAAAGAGCACCGGGATCGAGAGCGTCAGCATGGTGCGATGGGGGGTGCGGTTGAAAGGGTGACTGCTGATAGCTTGGGGCGATGATGATGACATGGGACAGGTCGTTTCTGGCCGGGTGAAGCGGCTGCAAAGAAAAAACGACGCTGCCCGGTAGCGTTACCGGTACAGCGTCGTTGGATTCTACCCTTGTCCAGCGGCGTCAGCCGCCAGGCTCAGCTTTGACCGAATGCAGCGCGGGTGCTGGGCAACAGGCCGAAGATCAAGGCCAGGCCATTGGCGGCCAGCGCCAGCCACATGGAGGTGATCGGCGTGCCGGCCAGGAGACCCATACCGAGGAAGATTAAGTTGACCACAGCGATCACGACGGCAAAGAGCCAGCCCTGGGCATCAAGCGCCCAGATGCGAGCCGCGGCCCAGAACCAGATCGCAGCGACGATGCCCGAGAGCAGGGCGCTAAACCAGCTGCGGTAGACAAATGAGTATTCGCCTAGAGCTGTCGTGATGTTCACGGGCAAGATACCCAGGTAGCGTAGCGTATCGATAACGGCCACAATGCCGGCGATGCCGGCCAAAATGGCGAGCAGGGTGATCCAAATTGTACGTTGACCTGTCATAGCATGACTCCTCAATGGTTTGGTAAAGATAAGTGAATGCTCGGCTCAGTGATTTTGGAAAATGAAACCGAGGGCGCGAAGGCAGCAAGCGTGCTGCCAGTGACCAAGTATACTTCAGTGCGGCATGGTGTGCAATTGGAGCAGGCTTTTTCTATCGCGCCGATTCGGGCAGATCGATGATGTCGATCCGTCGTGAATCGGTGACGCCGAGCGTGCCCGGTCCTTCGACCAGCAGCACGGTCGTGCCCGGCACGACGTTGGCTTCCATCCAGCTCAACACGTAGTCGCGCCAGTGGGTTGGGTCTTGCGGCAAATGCGTTTCGGCGATGGTGAGGGAATAGACGCCGTAGGTGAAGACCAGGCGCCGGCAGGTGCGTAGATCACGCGTGATGGCTACGACCCAGATGGGCAGACGGTAGCGGGCAATGCGTCGTGCAGTTTCACCGCTGAACGAGGGTACGAAGACGATCGAGGCATCCATGCCTTCGGCCAGACGATAGACGCTGAAGCCAAAGCGGCTGTTGGGGTCGACGCCGTCATGTTGCGTCTCGGTGAGGAGCGAATAGCCCAGGCCAAAGCGGCCTGCATTCGCCGTTTCGGTGGCGTGGGCAATGCTGGCCATGACGCTCACCGTCGCGACCGGATGCGCGCCAATCGCCGTCTCTCCCGAGAGCATGACGCAGTCGGTTCCGTCCAGGATGGCGTTGGCGACGTCAGTCACTTCGGCCCGCGTGGGGCGGCGATAGTGGGTCATGGATTCGAGCATTTGAGTGGCTGTGATGACCGGCTTTGCCACCCGGTTGGCTTGTTCGATGAGGCGCTTTTGCACATTGGGGATTTCCTCGATGGGCGTTTCTACACCCAGATCGCCTCGTGCCACCATGATTCCATCACAGGCGTCCATGATGGCGTCAATGTGTTCCAGCGCGCCTGACCGTTCGATCTTGGCCAGAATCATGGGATCATAGCCTAGTTCCGCGGCCGCCGCGCGCACGGCCAGAATGTCGTGTTCATCCTGGACAAAGGACTGGCTGACCGCATCCAGCTCTTCTTCGGCGGCAAAGGCCAGAAATGCCCGATCCTGTTCCGTGAAGGCTGTAATGCCGAGGTCAATGCCGGGAAAATTAACGCCTTTGTGGGAGCGCAACTCGCCGCCTACCTCGACGGTGCAATGAACCGCATCGTCTGCGACTTCGTCCACGATGAGCTGAATGTAGCCGTCGTTGATGTAGATGCTATCGCCTGGGTTCACGACGCCCGGTAGCTGATCGAAATCCATGGAGACCCGTTCGGCGTTACCGAGGATTTCTGATGTTTGCAGCGTAAAGGACTGCCCGGAGACTAGCTCGATGGGTTCGGTTTCCAGGATGCCAATGCGCATCTTGGGGCCGGGCAGATCGCCGAAGATGGCTACAGGCCGGCCCAAGCTGGCTGACGCTGCACGGACGTTGGCGATGGTCTGACGGTGATCTTCGATGGAACCGTGGGCGAAGTTGATGCGGGCCACATTCATGCCCGCGTGCATCATCTCGATGAGCGTCGCCACGTCATTGGACGCCGGCCCGATCGTGCAGACAATCTTGGTCTTCTTAAAGCTCAACATATCGCTGTCACCTTATGACTGGGTCGTGATTGGCGTTTGATAAAGCGGCCATCTGTCGACGTACTTCAGCATTTAGGTACTGACAAAATCGGCTCCTCCGGCGGCCATGTCGCCTGGGGCTTTGCCCTTGAACTGACTCATGAAGAGCGTGTAGTAGAACCCCTCCTTCTCCATGAGCTCGTCGTGGCTGCCCTGCTCAACGATCTCGCCGCCGTTGACGACCAGGATTTTGTGGGCCGGGCGGATCGTGCTGAGACGATGCGCAATGACAAAGCTTGTCCGTCCTTGCATGAGTCGCTGCAGCCCTTCCTGGATGAGCTTCTCTGTGCGTGTGTCGACGTTGCTGGTCGCCTCGTCCAACACAAGCATCTTGGGATTGGCGACCATGGCACGGGCAATGGTGAGCATCTGGCGTTGGCCCTGGCTCAAATTGGCTCCACGCTCCGTCAACATCGTCTCATAGCCCTGGGGCAGATTCATGATGAATTCGTGGGCATTGGCCTCCTTAGCGGCCTCAATAACCTCTTCCGTGGGCTGCTCGTCAATGATGTTTTGGGAACATTTTAGCTGAGTTACAACCGATACGAAAACAAAATCCAGGCGTTCAGAGCCGCACGTCCGGAAATCAGCATCTGAATAGTTTCTGCAGCGGTCTACTTGACATTTATGACGCGCTGCGTTACACTGTTTCTGACGCGCTGCGTTATTGCCAGTCGTCTGAGAATCTCGGGCGGGTGAAGCTGGCGCAGCGCCTATTCTCGCAAACTTGGCGCAGAAGCAGGTGTTTCGGCGACTGCACCACAGCGATTGTTCGCAGCTAGACGCTACTTGTTACAATCAGCTACTTGTCACAATAAGGAGTCAATTGATGAGCAATACCATGGATCTTTCGCAACTCAATTTACGACCTGTCCAGGAATACCTGGGAGATCTTCGGAAGCAGGTGAGTAATTTGAACGAGACGACACAGGAAACCGTGCGCAGCGGCGTGTCCGGCACCGTCCATTTCGGCCAGCGCATAGCCCGAACGGGGATTGGCTTTGGCGCCCTGGCCTATGACCAAGCCGCCAATTCGTTTGCGTCCGGCATCGAGTTTGTCGAAAAGGCAGAGAAGAAGGGCGAAGCGTTGGAGAACACGCTCACCGCCCAACTGGGCGACCGCGTTCACCAGCTTGAGGAGCAGGCCGGTGTAGAGTTGCGCCGTGTCAGCACGCAGCTCAAGGAAAACCCGGCTGTGACGAACAGCAAGAAAGTCAACGCTCAGCTGGACCGCGTCCTGGCGGTCATTATGCCAAAAAGCAGCAGTGAAAACGGTGCAAGCACCGGCGCCAATGGTCAGAGCATGGACCCCACGGCCTACGACGCGATGACCGTCTCCGAGCTTAAAGCGCTCTTGAAGGGCATGAGCGTCGATGAGATGCTTCAGATGCGGACCTATGAAAGCGAACACAAGGGCCGTGTTACGCTGTTACAGGCGATTGATGCTGAAATCAAAGCACGATTGGCCGTGGAATAGTAACGCTGGCGTTATAAGAAAAGGGGGGAAGCTTGCCGCCTCGGCAAGCTTCCCCCCTTTTTGTTTTCGCCAGATTGGCGACGCCTAGCGGCAGGCGTCGCTTCCCGTCGGATAGAAGGTCACCGGCACCAAGGATTGATCAAGCGTTGCTCCGGTGGCGGCATCAATGGCGTAAGCGCTCAGGAAGCCGGACGTTTCGGCTTCGACTTCGGGGTTGAGACCCACAAAGAAGGGCGCATACTCGCCGCGCTCGCCGCCAGTGCCCGTGCCTTGGGCCAAAGTCTCGCCGCTGGCATCCAAGGCCGCGCCGATGACCTTGCCGCCCGACGTGCTTGAGTAGCCCAGAATCAGCGCGCGGCCACAGATTTTGTCGCCGGCCATGGGCGCGTTGACGTCGATAAACTGTTGACCCGGCAGCAGCAGGACCGATACGACCAACGGCTCAAACGAGCCATCGCCCGCCGTCACTTCGACCTGGGCCGGGGTCCGCTCACGGACGGTGAAGCGCAGGTAGGTGTCGCTAATATCTTCACCTGCCGCAAAGCTACGCTGGGCAAGCACGTCACCTACGTTGTCGACCAGGCGAACGTTGACGCTGGTCGCAACCATTTCTGACAGCCCATGGATGCTCACCGGGCTGTGAAAAGCGCCGCCTTCAAGCAGAGCCAGCAGGCGTGCACCCACTGGGGTGGCGTCAGCTTCGTCCGCGGCCTCTTCTTCAGCGGCAGGCGTTGCGGTGGCGGCTTCGTCCGCAGCCTCTTCCTCGGCGACAGGCGTCGCGGTAGCAGCTTCGTCGGCGGTCTCTTCTTCAGCCGCAGGCGTTGCGGTGGCGTCAGCTTCGTCCGCAGCCTCTTCCTCAGCGACAGGCGTTGCGGTGGCGTCAGCTTCGTCCGCAGCCTCTTCCTCAGCGACAGGCGTTGCGGTGGCGTCGGCTTCGTCCGCGGCCTCTTCTTCAGCGACAGGCGTTGCGGTGGCGTCAGCTTCGTCCGCGGCCTCTTCTTCAGCGACAGGCGTTGCGGTGGCGTCAGCTTCGTCCGCAGCCTCTTCCTCGGCGACAGGCGTTGCGGTGGCGTCAGCGTCGGCGGCAGCCTCTTCTTCAGCAACAGGCGTCGCAGTGGCGTCAGCTTCGTCGGCGGCCTCTTCTTCAGCGGCAGGCGTTGCGGTGGCGGCTTCGTCCGCGGCCTCTTCTTCGGCGGCAGGCGTTCGGTGGCGTCAGCTTCGTCGTCGGCCTCTTCTTCAGCGGCAGGCGTTGCGGTGGCGTCAGCTTCGTCCGCGGCCTCTTCTTCGGCGACAGGCGTCTCGGTGGCGCCAGCGTCCGCGGCCTCTTCCTCAGCGACAGGCGTTGCGGTGGCGTCGGCTTCGTCCGCAGCCTCTTCCTCGGCGACAGGCGTTGCGGTGGCGTCAGCTTCGTCCGCAACCTCTTCCTCGGCGGCAGGCGTCTCAGTGGCGTCAGCTTCGTCCGCAACCTCTTCCTCGGCGGCAGGCGTATCAGTGGCGTCAGCGTCGGCGGCAGCCTCTTCTTCGGCGGCAGGCGTTGCGGTGGCGTCGGCTTCGTCCGCGGCCTCTTCTTCGGCAACAGGCGTTGCGGTGGCGCCAGCTTCGTCCGCAGCCTCTTCTTCAGCAACAGGCGTCTCGGTGGCGCCAGCTTCGTCCGCAGCCTCTTCTTCAGCAACAGGTGTCTCGGTGGCGGCTTCGTCCGCGGCCTCTTCTTCGGCAACCGGCGTTGCGGTGGCGGCTTCGTCAGCAGCCTCTTCCTCAGCAACCGGCGTTGCGGTGGCGTCGGCTTCGTCCGCGGCCTCTTCTTCGGCGGCAGGCGTTGCGGTGGCGTCGGCTTCGTCCGCGGCCTCTTCTTCAGCAACAGGCGTTGGCGTTGCTCTCTTTTGATCTTGTGCGTGAGGCTTTTTGTCAGCGTTGCCCCTGTCGGCTTCAGGAGTCTCAACGATGGCTTGACCAGTTACGCGCAGCGCTTGACCTACGAAGATGAAGTCGTGGGCACTAAGATTGTTGAGCGTGCGCACTTCCTCGACGCTCATTCCGAACTTCGCCGCGATGCTTGCGACGCTGTCACCCGGTTCAACGATGTAGGTACAGCATGCCGCATCTTGCTCTTCCGCGGCCGGCGCAGCGCGCACCGCAGTTGCCTGCAGTGAGCCGGCGATCAGACTCGCGCAGAGGAGTAGGCCGGTCAGTAGTGTCAGCGCCCGGCGCTTGTCCGCCTTTTGGTTCATAGTGAGGCTCCTTCATGATCGATTGATTCACACATGGTTTGTTCGTGTCTCGAGTGGATTGACAACTTGACGGATGAGCATCCCTTTGGCAGGCCGACTGAATAGAACAGCTGGCCGACCTATCAAACGGCTTGACGTGACACGGCAGAAACAACGCCACTGAGTGTATCATGCACCCTCTGATTCGACAACCGATTTCGCATTGCCATTGCAAGTCGCACTATGAGCAGGATAGACCGCGAATCTGCACGGCTGCAGCGGCTGACCGGGATCCCCCGTTCTGCTGCCGCCAGCGCTCGCGGCAGCGGCTTGTATGATAAAATGCAGACGATTGTACCCGATGCGCATCCCCGATGCACATCATGACGCCACCGCTGGGAGGGGCTTCCATGATGCTGAATACTTATGCCAGCGCCACTGACTTCTTGGCTGATACGGAGCCCGCGTTTCGTCGTGCGGAAGCTGCCAACGGCCTCATCTATGGGCTGGCCAAGATGCTGGAGGCCGCGCCTGACTACTATGGAGCGCCGCCTGTTCTGGCTACGGTTGCGGACGGCGGCGAGCTCATCGCCTCATGCTTGCGCACGCCGCCTTATGCCCTCGTGCTTCAGAGTACCAACCCGCTCGACGCCGATCCTCGCACGACGAGGGCCCTTGGCTTACTTGCCGAGCATTGTCGGGACACGGGGGCTGATTTGTCGGGCGTTAACGGACGCAGCGAAATCAGTGCCCGGTTTGCCGCCCTGTGGAGCGACTTAACGGGCGCGGCCTCGACGGTGCAGCGAGCCATGCGCGTATTTGAGCTTACGGCGGTCACCTGGCCGCCACGGCCCCAGGGACGTTTGCGGCAAGCAATCATGGATGACTTACCGCTGGTCGCGCGGTGGATTCAGGCCTTTCATGTCGAGGCGTTGGGCGAAGACGTGGACAGTTCGCCCGTACCGGCCGAGGAAAATGCACGCCGGCGTATCGACGCCGGCGTAATCCAGCTGTGGGAGACTGATGCGCCTGTCTCAATGGTAGCAGGCGCCCGCGCTACGCCGCGTGGCAGGACGGTGAGCCTGGTCTACACGCCGCCGCAATGGCGCGGATATGGTTTTGCCAGCGCAGCGGTCGCCACCTACAGCGACCAACTGCTGCGCCAGGGCTATGACTTCTGCACCCTCTTCACCGACCTAGCCAATCCGACCTCGAACCATATCTATCAGGCCATTGGCTATCGTCCAGTCTGTGATTTCACCGAGTACCGGTTCAAGGACGCCCAGAATCTGGGGACGCACACGGATTGAGCGGGTGGGAGCGAATCCGTCAAGAATCATAACGATTCCTGTGCCGACGAAGACTAAACAGAACGCGGATTAGGCAGAATGGGCGGATCTACGCTGATTTTTTCTGACTCTATCAGCGCTGATTCGTCTAATCTACCTACTCCGCGTTCTATCTATCTGCACACTATCTCTGGGTCTGGGCGTCGACCGTGGCCAGGGTGGCGACGTTGACAATGTCACGCACGTCGGCGCCGGTCTCCAAGACGTGGACGGGCTTGTTCATGCCGACCAGGATCGGGCCAATGGCTTCTGCTCCACCGAGGCGGTTGAGCAGCTTGTAGGCTGCATTGGCCGATGCCAGGTCGGGGAAGACCAGCACATTGGCGTCTTCCACCTGACTGAAGGGATAGTGCTGGTGCATCAAGTCTGGCACGACGGCAACATCGGCCTGCATTTCGCCATCAATCTGCAGGTCGGGCCGCTGCTCTTTGACGATCTGGGTTGCGCGTTGCACCTTGGCCGCTTTTTCGTGCGCTACGCTGCCGAAGTTGGAGAAGCTGAGCATGGCCACGCGCGGTTCCATATCAAAGGTCTTGGCGAAGTCGGCGGCATTCATTGCGATGGCCGCCAACTGTTCCGCCGTCGGGTCAACGATGACGGTGGCGTCGGTGAAGATAAAGATGCGATCGTGCACCAGCATGAGATAGACGCCACTGACCCAGCGGCCTTCTTGCGCGCCCACGACTTGAAGCGCCGGCCGCAATACCTCAGGATAGTTGTACGTCAGCCCGGAAATAAATGCGTCGGCATCGCCCTGTTGCACCATCATCGGCCCGTAGAAATTGGCGTTGCGCATTGCGTCTAGCGCCCGTCGCGCCGTGATACCCTTGCGCTGGCGCTGGTTGTGGAAGGCCTCGCCATAGGCCGGGCGTTGCTCCGACTCATTGGGGTAGATGATCGTCGGCTCGAACTCCAGCGCCAGTTCCTGCAGGGTCGCTTCGATCTGTTCCGGCCGGCCCAGCAAGATCGGCTTGGCAATGCCCGCGCTCTCCAACGCATGGGCCGCACGCAGAATTTTGGGATGCTCGCCTTCCGCAAAGACTACGCGCTTGGGGTCGCGCTCCGCCTTGTGCTCCATGTGACGCATGACTTGGACGCCCTTGCCCTGGCGACCGGCCAACTGATCCTTGTACTCTTCCAGATCAATATCGATGCGGGCCACACCGCTCTCCATGGCTGCCTTGGCTACGGCCGGCGCCACCCACATCAGCACGCGCGGATCCAGCGGCTTGGGGATGATCGAATCGCGCCCGTAGCGCAGCGAGGTGAGGCCGTAGGCGCGGATCACGCTGTCGGGCACGTCTTCCTTGGCCAGCTCGGCCAGAGCCTTGGCGCAAGCAATCTTCATCTCCATGTTGATCGACTTGGCGCGCACATCGAGTGCACCGCGAAAGATGAAGGGGAAGCCAAGGACGTTGTTGACCTGGTTGGGGTAGTCACTGCGCCCCGTGCCGAAGATCACATCGCTGCGCGCCGCCTGGACCTCTTCAAATGTAATCTCAGGATCCGGATTGGCCATGGCAAAGATGATGGGGTCGCGATTCATGCGGCGTACCATTTCGCGTGAAAGAATGTTAGCCACCGAGAGACCGATGAACACGTCCGAGCCTGACATGGCCTCGTCCAGCGTACGCTTGTCGGTCTCGCTGGCATAGGCTAGCTTGAACTCATTCATGCCGGCCGTGCGCCCAGCGTAAATCACGCCCTTCGAGTCGCACATGATGATGTTTTCTTTCCGCGCGCCGAGCGCACAGTAGAAGTCAGCGCACGCGATACCGGCAGCGCCGGCGCCATTGATCACGATGATGGTCTCAGCGATCTCCTTCTCCACCAGCTCCAAGGCGTTGACCAAGCCGGCGCCCGAGATAATGGCCGTGCCATGCTGATCGTCGTGAAAGACAGGAATGTCGACCAGCTTCTGTAGCTCACGCTCGATGTAGAAACATTCCGGCGCTTTGATATCCTCCAGGTTGATGCCCCCAAAGGTCGGTGCAATCATCTGTCCGAATTTGACGATCTCTTCCTGTTCGGCCGAGTCGACTTCAATATCAAAGACGTCGATATCGGCGAAGCGCTTGAAGAGTACCGCTTTGCCTTCCATCACCGGCTTGGATGCCAGAGCGCCCCGATTGCCGAGCCCCAGAATGGCCGACCCATTGCTGATCACGGCAACCAGATTGCCTTTGGCCGTATATTCATACGCTGTGTCGGGCTGCTCGGCGATTTCGAGCACCGGATAGGCAACGCCCGGCGAGTAGGCCAGGGAGAGATCGCGTTGGGTTGCCATCGGCTTGGTTGCACTGATGCGCAACTTGCCCGGTCTGCCTATACGATGATAGTCAAGAGCGTCTTGTTTACTGATGGACATGAAATATGCCTCCTCTGGGCATTGGAATGAGCGTGTCACGCAGAGCCGCGTGCACGTAGATCGCATACTCACATGGGGCGTGACGGGCGCCATGGCGTCCGTCCAACAGGAGCTGGCTGCTCAGCGGTCATTCAGTGTCTGGGAGCCAGGACGAATCGCCGCATGAAGTGGGGCGCCACTGGAGCAAGAACCCCCATTATACTTTGATGCGGCGCAATCGACATTGGTTACATGCGACGCCACTTTGTCGCTGTGCGTTTTCTTTCTGCCACCGCTATAATGACCCACCGGCGCAATCCACAATCCGCAATCCACAATCCGCAATCGGAAATGTCCACACCCAATCTCTTCGGCCCTGAATTCAAATCCGACCCCTATCCGACCTATGCATGGATGCGCGAGCATGCGCCGGCCCACAGCCACACCAATCGGCGCGGCGTCACCACCTGGTACGTGACGCGCTATGATGATTGCCTAGCTGTGCTGCGCGACCACACGCGCTTCGTTAAGGATTATCGTAATACCCTCACGCCCGCGGAACGGGCAGCACTGCCGGCCATGCCCCCACTGCTGCATCTGCTCAGCGACCACATCCTCAACATGGATCTGCCCGATCACGCCCGTCTGCGTACATTGGTCAATGATGCATTCACGGTTGCCATGGTGGAGCGCCTGGCCCCACGCGTTCAGGCCATTGCCGACGATCTGTTGGATCGCGTCGCCGGCAACGGCGAGATGGATCTGATTGAAGATTTCGCATTTCCTCTGCCGATCATCGTCATGGCCGAGTTGCTGGGCGTGCCGCCGGAAGACCGCACGCGCTTTCGCCGCTGGAGCAGCGCCATTGTTGCGCCGACGGCGGATGTGACGCGCACGCTGCGCAAGCTGGAGCGGTCGCGGCGCATCATGGAGGACTTCATTGCGTACCTGGGGGCCATCTGTGCAGAGCGCCGCGTCCATCCGCAGGACGACCTTATCTCCTCGCTGCTGCAGGTGGAAGCGGCAGGCGATCGGCTGAGCGAGGAAGAGCTCTTCAGCATGGTCCTGCTGCTCATCGTCGTGGGCCACGAAACGTCGGTCAATCTCATTGGCAACGGCATGCTGGCCTTGCTTCAGCATGAACATGCCCTGGCTCAGCTGCGCGAAGAGCCAACCATCATGCCGCTGGCCGTCGAAGAGCTGGTGCGCTTTGCCAATCCGGTCGAGCGTGCGCCCATGCGCTTTGCCGCCGAAACTGTTCAATTTCACGACTGTCAGATTCAGCGGGGCGACTCCGTCAGCGTCGTTTTGGCCGCCGCCAATCGCGACCCGTCCCAATTTGCCGCGCCGGACCGGCTCGACCTGACGCGGATGCCCAATCGCCATTTGGGTTTTGGCATGGGCATCCATTACTGTCTGGGCGCGCCCCTGGCCCGACTTGAGGGGCGCGTCGCGTTTGCCACGCTGCTGCGTCGCCTGCCGGGGCTACATCTCGCCGCCCCTGTCGAGTCATTCCGCTGGCATACGCATCCCATCATGCGCGGGTTGCACCATCTGCCTGTGATGTGGACGATGGCGGGTCGACAAATTCCACATTGACAATTCTCTGCGCCCGGTTGACAATGGGCCGGCAACCTCTGAAGATAATCAACGCGTCGCACAGCGAACCCCGAACTGCCTGCTCGCCGGCGCCAACCGCTCGTCTGAGCTAGAATCGCCCAATGAAATGACCGCTCATCAGCTCCCCGTCGATAGTTTCGTCTTGTACAAACAGCGTCCGGCCCGGGTGATCGAGCCGGGCGTCAAGAAGATCACCATCCAAACTGAAAGCGGCGACCGCCAAAGCGTGCGTCCCAAGGACGTCATGCTGCTCCATCAAGGCCCCCTACGGGGATTTGGCGACTTGCGGTCTACAGGCGCCGGTGACGTCAATGCCGCCTGGGAACTGCTTGCCGGCGAGCGCACGACGCTGGAAGAGTTGGCTGAATTGGCTTTCGATACGTTCACGCCGGCCACGGCCTGGGCCATCTGGGAACTGGTTGAAGACGGGCTCTATTTTCAAGGCAATGAGCCTGGCACAATCGAAGTGCAGAGTGAGGCAGCCGTAGCTGCTGTCCTGGCCGATCGCGCAGCCAAGGCGGTTGAGGAGGCGGCTTGGCAAGCCTTCGTCGACCGCATGGAGCGCGGCGAATTCCTGCCGGAAGATGAAGCGAATCTCAGCGACGTCGTCGAACTGGCGATGGGCACGCGCAGCAGCAGCCGTACCCTTAATCAGTTGGGGCGGCCAGAGACGCCTCAGGCTGCCCATGAGCTGCTGCTGCAGATTGGCTATTGGGGCGAGACGATCAACCCGTATCCGACGCGTTTTGGCCTCTCTCTTGCCCAGCCGGAGATGGCGTTGCCGTCGCTAGCAGATGAGGCGCGACGTGATCTCACCCATCTGGCGGCCTTTGCCATCGACGACGAGGGCAACACCGATCCAGACGATGCGCTCAGCTGGGATGGCGAGCGTCTGTGGGTGCATGTGGCTGATGTCGCCGCACTGGTTGCGCCGGAGAGCGAAGCCGAACTGGAGGCGCGGGCCCGGGGCGCTAATCTCTACCTGCCCGAGGGCACGGTCCACATGCTGCCGGAGGAAGCCACGGCGCAACTTGGCTTGGGGCTTCAAGAACACTCGCCCGCGCTCTCGTTTGGTCTCTTGATCGACGAAGCCGGGAACATTGCCGACACCGAGATTACGCCCAGTTGGGTGCAGGTGACGCGCCTGAGTTATGAGCAAGCCGACGACCTGCTCTATGAAGGGCCGCTCAACGAAATGCGTAAAGTCTTGTCCCGCTGCAGCGCGCGGCGCCTGGACAATGGTGCGATCGAGCTGACATTTCCCGAGGTGAAGGTACGCGTCGATGACGGGACCGTTGTTATTCGACCGATCGATCGCACGGCCAGTCGCGACTTGGTGCGCGAGGCAATGCTCATGGCCGGCGAGGCGGTGGCGCGCTATGCGCTGGCCCACGAGATTCCCGTCCCCTTTACAGTCCAGGACGCGCCCAACGTAGATGATCCCGCTTCGTTGCAGCAGAGCGAGACCCTGGCAGAGATGTACGCGGTGCGACGCTTGCTCAACCCCGGGCGCCAGGTGAGTGAACCGGGCCGTCACAGCGGTCTTGGCCTCGACCTCTATGTCCAGGTTACCAGTCCGCTGCGCCGCTACCATGATCTGCTCACCCATCAGCAGTTGCGCGCGATACTTGCGCGGCGACCCGCCGCTGGACTGCGGAGACAGTCATGCAGCGGACGACCGAGGCGCGTGAGATGGTGCGCAGCGTGCGCATGACCGAGCGTCTTTCCATCAATCACTGGCTTATGGTCTATTTGCTTCAGCATCCGGACTGGCGCGGCCCGGCCATTGTGCTTAATCAACGCGGCGCCCGTACCATCATCACACTGCCCGACCTGGCGTACGAGACCGATATCTACGGGCACAACGAATTTCACCCCGACGATGAGGTGAACGTAGCGCTGTCTCAGGTCGACCTGCCTGCCCCGGCGGCAACATTTCGCTTCTGATGCATCGTGTTGGATTTTCATCGTTCATCAACAAGGAGAAACCAGACGTGAATCACAATGGGCTGCAGACCCTCACGCCTGAGCAAGCGAACCATTTTGTCGAGAATGGCTATGTAGTCGTCAAGGGCTGTTTTAGCCGCGATTTCGCCCGCCAGTGGACGGATGAGGCTTATGCCCGCCTCGGCTACGCGCCCGATGACCCCGCCACCTGGGAAGAAGAGATCGTCTGGATGGACCGGCAAAACGTGGCGCCAGTCTGGGAGATTTCGCCCCACGCCTGGGGCGCGCTCTGTGACGTCGTCGGTGGGGCGGATCGTATTGAAGACAAGGTGATGGAGATTGAATCCAGTCACTTTACAACCATCAACGCACGCGAGTGGTCCGACGCATTCATCGTCAACTTTCGCCGCGGCGCGGATCAGCCCTGGGTCGCGCCCGCCCCGGAAGCTGGCGGCTGGCACAAGGATGGCAGTTTCTTCCGCCATTTTCTGGACAGCCGCGAACAGGCCCTGTTGACCGTGGTCTACTGGTCGGATGTGGACCATCAGGGCGGCGGCACCTTCATCGCGCCCGATTCGGTCAAGATCGTCGCCCGCTATCTGGCCGATCACCCCGAGGGGGTCGAGCCAGGCGCGTTTGGTCAACTGATCGACCAGTGCCAGGAATTTGTGGAGGTAACCGGTGAGACGGGCGACTTCATCATCATGCATTCGTTCATGCTCCACGCCTCGTCCAACAATCATGCCGGCAAGGCCCGCTTTATGACCAACCCGCCGGTGGTGCTCAAAGAACCCCTCAATCTAAACCGCAGCGACCCCGCCGATTTTTCGCTGCTCGAACGCGCCACGCTGCATGCCCTGGGCGTCGACCGCTACGACTTTCAACCGACCGCACCACGCGATGAAAAATGGATCGTGATTGGCTAGACGCCGCTGAGCCTACTCGGCGGCTCTTCGACATTCACTCCATCACCGTCTCGGTCGGCCGGCGCGGATCCAGCATTGTTGATCCGACTGAGGATGCCGCGCATGACCCGCTCTTCCTCGTCCGAAATATAGGGCAATGACTCGTCATCGGGATCGAGAATCGCTTGGCCGAGCTTGCTGGCGGCCAACATGCGCAGATCCTCCTCCAGCGGATCAAGCAGCCGGTGATCGTCGATGATGCGGCCGTCCGACATGCGCAAAATGCGCTGGGTGGCCTGCGCGACCTGCCGGTCATGGGTGACGATGGCAATCGTGGTGCCGTGATCCCGGTTGAGCGCCTGCATGAGCTCCAATATCTCCTGGCCGCTCTGACTGTCAAGGGAGCCGGTCGGTTCATCCGCCAATAACAGGGCTGGATCATTGGCCAGGGCCCGGGCTACGGCAATGCGCTGGCGCTGGCCGCCCGACAGCTGGCTGGGCAGATGGTCCCCCCGCTCGACCAACCCTACCAGATCGAGCAGATGCCGGGCCCGCTCGCGACGGTCGCGTGCGCTGACCGGCTGGCCGTACATGGGCACCTCCACATTTTCAGCAGCCGTCAACGTTGGCAGCAGGTTGTGAAGTTGAAAGACGAACCCCACCGTTTGCGCGCGGAACCGATCAACATTCTTGAGCCGCGCCAAATCCTCACCAGCCACGCAGATTGTGCCTTCAGTTGGCTGATCGAGGGCGCCAATCATGTTGAGCAGCGTGCTCTTGCCGCAGCCGCTGGGTCCCATAATCGCGAGCAGTTCGCCCGGCGCCACAGAAAAGGTGACGCCATCCAGGGCATGAACAGCCGTATCGCCGCTGCCATAGATTTTGGTGAGTGCCTCAGCCACAATCAGCGGTTCCATCGTCCCAGTCGACGATGGATGAGGACCGCTTTGCTCGTTTTGCTCGGCCATAGTCAACGCTCCACCTGGATATTGACGAAAGCCGTCATGCCCCAGCGCAGCGCCTGGTCCAGCTCATCAACGTCGATCTCAACCGTATAGTTGGTGCCGCCCTTCTCTGTGTTGCTCACCGAAGCGATGCGCGTGATGGTCCCGTCAAAGATGCGGTCGGGCAGGGCGTCAAAGGTGATTTCAACCGGCATGCCTTCGTCCAGGTAGACAACGTCGGTCTCCCGCAAATCAGAGGTCTCCACAAAGAGCTGACCCGTGTCACCCAGCAGCACGACTGGATCACCCGGCACAATCTGTTCGCCAAGGTGAACGTTGATCTCGCCTACTTCGCCTGCAAAAGGGGCGCTGATCTGGCTCTGGGTGATGTGGGCCAGGGCCGCGTTGACGGCAGCTTGCTCCGTGGCCACTCGGGCTTCGGCAATCGCAATATCTTCAGCGGTCGCGCCGGCCAGCAGCTTGTCCAATGCCGCCTGCGCGCTCTCCTGGCGAGCCATGGCTGCCTGCAGCGCCGCTTCGACGCCGGGCCCCCGTGCAATTGCACCGGCCACATTCTCCTGCGCTGCATCGATCGCAGCGGCGGCGACCGCAAGCCGTTGGGGCGTGGGGCCGCTGCTGGTGACGGCGCTCTGCGCCTTGGCGGCTTCCAATGCGGCCGTCGCCTCCTGCAAACGTTGGGACTCCGGCAGCGCGCCGAATCTTGGGGTTGCCCCGCACCAGGTTGTAGGCGGCCCGCGCCGCCGCCACGTTGGCTTCAGCGATGGCCACCTCGGCATCGGCCGCAGTGGCCTCGGCTGCCGTGGGATGACTGGCCAGTTCGCTGTATTCGCGCCGGGCCATCTCGGCCAGCGCTTCCGCCGAGTCGATAGCTGCCTGCGCTTCCATCATCGCGCCGGCAGCTTGCGAGACAGCGGCTTGGGCCGCGGCGACATCGGCCCGGGCCGCGGCGATGTCGGCGGGCGCGGCGTCGGCCAACAGCTTGTCCAGCGCGGCCTTGGCTTCGGCCCACGCGGCTTCGGCGCTCTCTACGTCGCGTCGTAGCACGGCATTGTCCAGCTCAATCAGCAGATCGCCCGTTTCGACCCACGCGCCTTCGGTCGCGTGGATGGCGGAGACTGCGCCTTGCTGCATGGGACTCAGCTCGGCCAGCGTGCGGGGCAGCAGCGTGCCGGACGCCCAGACGACATTGTCGAGATCATCGGGCGCCTCGGCAGCGAGCGTGGCCTCCTCTGCGGCCGCCTGTTGTTCCTGATAGGTGGTGTAGCCAAAGTAGCCCACCGCGCCAACAAGGATGACAAGAATGAGTACCCAGATCCAGCGCTTCATGGGAAGACTTCTTTCTGTGTGACGGGATGGTTCTAGACTTCAAAAAGTAAGTGACTGGCGGCGGACAGAATCTCACAGCGAAAAGGCGGACAACGACTCTCTGCGACAGCTACTCGTAGCGCAAGGCCTCGACTGGCTGGAGCTTGCTGGCACGCCAGGCCGGATAGAGACCGCCGATCAGCCCCAAGAACATGGCGACGCCGATGGCAACGACAAAGTTCTCGATCGACCACAAGGGCGTGATGAATTTGGCGTGCAATCGGCAGCCGTGTGATGCCGGTCAGGGCCAGTACGCCCAATGCCGAGCCAAAGAGACCGGCCAGCAGGCAGAGATAGAGACTCTCCTGCATGATCTGATTGAGAATGCGTCGCCGATTCCAGCCCAGGGCGCGCAGGGTGCCGATCTCGCGCGTGCGCTCGTAGATCGACATGATCATGGTATTGGCCACGACGATGCCGCCCACCAGCAGCGCCAGAAAACGAATCGCATTGGTCATGGCATAGGTCGACTGGATATCATTGGTGCTCTCGGCAAATTCACTGGAAATACTGGCCCGGGCTTCGGGGAAGCGCCGGTTGATCGCAGTGATCACGGCATTGGCCTGGCTCGGCTCCTTCACATCGACAAACGCAAAGGTGACCGTGCGCGGGCGGCCCAGAATGCGTTGGGCTTCTTTGAGCGCCAGGGTGCCGCCGCCGTCTTCAAAACGGTTGCCCGTCTCGCTGATGCCGACGATCTTGTAGCGGTTGTCGTAGAGGACGATGGTGTCGTCGATGCCCAGATTGTATGAATCGGCTGCCACCGTCCCCAATACGATTTCATTGGGACGCTGAACATAACGCCCTTCCACCAGCTTGTAATGCGCCATGGCCGGACTGTTGGGATCGAGACCGGCCAGGATAAACATGGGCAATTCGGGCGTGCTGATAAAGCCCAATACAAACGGGCTGACTGACTCGACTTCAGACATGCCCTGAATTTGACTCAGGACCCGCTCGTCGAGGCTGCTTAGGCTCATGTCAGCGACGTCACGCTGCATCACCGTCAGATCCCCTGCGTCGCCGCTACCTGCCAGGCCGTTGAGCTCGCCGATCATGCCGTCAATCATGCCACCCAGCATGACCAGCGTGGCCACACCAATGCCAATGCCCGCGGCCGAGATGAGCGTGCGCGTGCGCCGGCGCCACAAATTGCGGAAACTCTGGCTGCCGATCCGGGTCAATAGCCCTTCCGAGTCGGACGCGCTGCCGCCTTCATAGCGCAAGGCCTCCACCGGCCGCAAATTGGCCGCGGTCCAGGCCGGATAGAGCCCGCCGATGAGGCCAAGCACCAGCGCAGTGATCAATCCCTGGGCGATGATGCCGGCCGTCACGCTGCCCTCCAGAAACGCACCCACGCCGGGTATCTGGCCCGCCGACCAGGAAAGGGCAATGCCCAGGAAGACGCCGATCACGCCGCCGATCAGGCTGAGGGTGACCGCTTCGCCCAGAATCATGGCGATCACCTGACGACGTCGCCAGCCCACGGCGCGCAGGGTGCCAATTTCGCGGGTGCGTTCCATGACGCTCATGACCATCGCGCTCATCATGCCCAGGCCGCCGATGAGGATGGCAATGGCGGAGACGCCCCAGGCGAACCCTTGCAGGGTGGCCGTCCAGCCTTCGCTGGCGTCGTAGCCGCTTGCTTCCGTGACCAACAATTCATCATCGATGTTGGTGATGCGCTCTTTGATCTGCTCGATGTCTGATCCGGGACGTACGCCGACCTGAAAAAGGCTGACCTGGCGCTGCTTCTGGGCGATGGTCTGCGCGTCCTCCAGCGTGACCACACCGCCAGACTCTTCCATTGCCTGGCCGGTTTCGTAGATCCCGACGACGCGATAGGGGGTGCCGTAGACGCGCAGCGTATCGTCTACGCCCAGTGCGAGTGAATCGGCTGAACGTCGCCCGATCGCGATCTGTTTGGGACCGGTCACCCGCTTGCCTTCGACGATGCGGTAGTGATCCATGGCCACAGTGTTGGGCTCATAGCCGTAGACGAGAAAATAGGGTGTGCCCTCGACCGCGATCCAGGTGAAGACGCCCGGCTCCACGCCGCTGACGTCGGGTACAGCCGCGATCCGATCGGCCAGCCCTTCGTCCAGGCTGCTAAAGAGCACGTCGTAAGAGTTTGACTGGGTGACGAGCAAATCGTTGCTCAAGCCAAGGACGCTGCCGTAATTTTGGGAGATGCCCGCGGCCATGGCTCCCAGCGCGACGACGGCGGCCACCCCTACGGCAATGCCCAAAATTGTGAGGATGCTGCGCGTGGCCCGTCGCCACAAGTTCTTGAAGATCATGATTTCTTTCCGCTGTGGAACAGCATGTCTTAATTCTCGCGCCGGAAGACCAATGCGTCAACAGCTATGGTCATATCCTTTGGAAATCGGCCTAGCCCATGCCGTCGCCAGCGCGCTGCGACCGAACTCCAAAACGTGTCACTGCGTAATCCCAACCCACGGCCCTAAATCAAGTAGTCGGAACAGATGCCGGAGATCGGATTTTTGTGGTATCCTGACCGTAGAATCAACTAGAATGAGGCCCTCTTGGTGAGCGGGAAACATACAATCGGTCTGCTTGACCCCAATAACCAACTTTTTATCAATGCGCGCAACGCGACATTGCGTTGGCCCCAGTCATTACGCACGATCTATCCCCTCGTCGTGCTGATTGCGGGGTTGGTCATCCCATTTCTGGCGCAGTTGGTCAGTATCCCCTTCTTTATCGCCGCCAGTCCCTTGATTGGCGATCCAATGGCGCTCTTCACGACCGAAGCCACGTCATTTCAGGGCATGATCGTCCTGGTCATTAGCTTTGCGCCGATCTACCTGTTGGTCTGGCTTTGGCTGCGCTTTATCGAACGACGTCCATTCCGCACGATCGGGCTAGATACCGGACATGCCGCAAGCCAATATGGGCGCGGGCTGCTGCTGGGCCTGCTCATGTTCGGCAGCGCGGTGACGATTCTCGCCCTGCTCGGCTACATCGAGATCACAGCCACCGACTTTGGACTGGCCGCCTGGATCGGCGTTGGCACAATTCTGATTGGCTGGGTCGTCCAGGGGGCGGCCGAAGAAGTCGTGGCGCGCGGCTTCATGTTGCCAATCATCGGCGCACGCTGGCGACCGTGGATTGGTGTGCTGCTCTCCTCGTCGGCATTTGGCTTGCTCCATTTACTCAACCCCAATCTCAACTGGTTGGCCATGCTAAATCTGGTCCTGTTTGGTCTCTTCGCAGCGCTCTACACGCTGTGGGAAGAGGGACTCTGGGGCATTTTTGCGATTCATTCGGTCTGGAACTGGGCGCAAGGCAACCTTTTTGGATTTGAGGTGAGCGGCAATGCCTTTGGCGGCGATTCATTGCTCGACCTCAGTGAAACGGGTCCCGATCTGCTGACCGGCGGCGCGTTCGGCCCCGAGGGCGGGCTGGCTGTAACCCTCGTGCTCATACTGAGTTGCGTGGCTGTGTGGTGGGTAGATCGACGCGGCCGGATCCGCAAAGCCGCCGCTGCGCTGCCCGAACAACCGGCGTACGAGCGAACTACGGCCGATGAGACGGTGGTTACGGATGATTTGGATGGTGGAGAACGTACTTCATGAAGCGAGTTGTAAGCGCGCGACTCATCTTTCCGGGCGGCTGGCGGAGCGCACTGCTGATGCCGCTGCTGTTGCTTGCCGGCTGCGTCGCGCCCCTGCCCGTGTCACCGGCAGCGCCGCAGGCAACGTTCGCTGACCCAACCATCGGCGCCCCGGGCGTCGGTGACCGACTCTATCCGCTTTTGGGCAACGGCGGCTATGATGTGACCCACTATGGTATCGTCATGGATGTGGATGTTGAGCAAAACACGGTCGACGCCATTGCAACGATTGACGCGATCGCGACCCAGCCGCTGAGCCGCTTCAACCTTGACTTTGCCGGCCTGGTCATCACCGCGCTAGCGGTGAACGGAGCTGATGCCGGCTTCGAGCGCGATGGCAGCGAACTCATCATTACGCCGGCAGCGGAGCTGCCGGCGGACGCTCCGTTCCAGGTCGTGGTCGCGTACAACGGCGAGCCCACGCCCCTCAGCGACACGAGTGTGGGCATCGACACGTTGGGCTGGCAGACCCAGCCCGGGGGGATCTTCGCCGCCAGTGAGCCCAATGGCTCCATGAACTGGTATCCGAACAACAATCATCCCAGCGACAAGGCTACTTATACGTTTCAGATCACCGTGCCGGACGCCTATCAAGTCGGCATGAACGGCGTGCTCGTTGATGAGATCGACAGTCAAGTGGAGGGCCAGGGCGCAACCACCTTTGTTTGGGACGTGGCCAATCCCATGGCCTCCTATCTCGCCACCATTCACATTGGCTCGTATGAAATTGAAACGGAGACGACGCCCCAGGGCGTGACGCTGCGCAACTATTTCCCTGCCGACACGCCGGATGTGGTACGGCGTGACTTTGACCCGACGGCCGAGATGCTGGCATATATGGTGGAGACGGTCACCGACTACCCCTTTGACGTCTATGGCGCGGTCCTGCTCACCCAGGATGTGCCGTGGGCGCTGGAGACGCAGACGCTCTCCATTTTCCCTGTGGGTGGCGCAGATGAACGCACCGTCATGCATGAACTGGCCCACCAGTGGTTTGGCAATGACGTCAGCCCGGCCATGTGGGAGGATATCTGGCTCAACGAGGGCTTTGCCAGCTATTTTCATTTTCTGTGGCTAACCGTGAGTGAAGATGAAGCAACGTTCACGACGGTCATGGACAATCTGTATGATCAGTTGGCGCGGGCCAATGCCGGGCCCCCCATCCCGGAATCGCCACGTGATCTCTTCAGCCGGTCGGTCTATTTCCGCGGCGCGTGGACGCTTCATGCGCTGCGCTTGACGCTCGACGATGACGAACTCTTTTTTGATCTCTTGCGCACCTACTACCTTCGCCACGCTGGCGGCAATGCCTCAACGGCGGATTTTCTTGCCGTCGTAGAAGAGATGGCCGGTAGCGCTGCTGAGGAGGTTGTGCGCCAGTGGCTTTATGACCCGACGCTGCCCCCTCACCCCCGTCCAACGACATAATTTGGCCAGTGAATTCACTCCTTCAAATCTCCAGGAAAGACGTATGACAGCATCAAAATCGACGCCAGATCCAAGTCTCGTTCAACCGCCAATGCCCATAGGCAAGTACTGGTGGGTCTACCTCCTGCAGGGAATTGCCACCATCGCATTGGGCGGATTGCTGATCTTCTGGCCCAGACCGACGATCGTCTTAATCGTCACGATTCTGGGCGTCTACTGGCTTGGCATCGGCATTCTGCACATTGCCAGCGCGCTCTTCGGTGAACAAGATGATCAACGATTGTGGATGCTGATTAGCGGCGCGCTCGGTATTGTCGCCGGGCTCGTAGTTTTGTCGCGCCCATTGATCGCATCGTTGCTCGTACCGACTGTGTTGGTTCTTATCATCGGCGTTTTGGGCGTGTTGATTGGCCTCCTCGGTTTGGCTCAGGCTTTTCGAGGCGGCGGTTGGGGCCCAGGCGTCTGGGGCGTGCTAAGCATTGGCTTTAGCCTCTTGCTCTTCACCCATCCGCTTATCGTGGTGAGCGTATTGACGCTGATTTTGGGCGTCCTGGCGATCGTTGGCGGGCTTGCGCTGATCGGCGTTGCCTTTCGTGTTCGACACTAGCCGTCACGTGGGCCGCGCCCTGACAAGTCTATCCCCGATAAGGATCTTATTCCTTGTCTTGACCCTCTTCTTGCTACTATCGTGTGCCGGAACTATGGAAAATTACGAGCATCCCTCAGAACCGTTTTTTGCCGGAGAGTACGCCCCGGTCGGTCAGGTCGATCCTGACCAGGCAAGCGTCAGGGTAGTTACCTGGAATATCAAGTTTGGTGAAAACGTGGGTGAGGCGATTGAGGTGCTGAGCGAGACGCCCGACTTGGCCAATGCCGATATCTATCTGCTGCAGGAGATGGATGAAGAGGGCACAGAGATGATTGCGCGCACGCTTGGCTATAACTATGTCTATTTCCCGGCCTCGGTGCACAATCAACATGGACGCAATTTCGGCAACGCAATTCTGGCGCGATGGCCTATCACCCACCCCGAAAAGGTGATCCTACCCAATCGCAATCCGAGAAACGGTCAATTGCGTACGGCGACGCGAGCGGTCGTGACGTTGGGCGAAATCGATGTGCTCGCCTACAGCGTGCATACGGAGACATTTTGGTTGGGCGCCAAGGGGCGTGAAGCGCAGATCGAGGCCGTGGCGGAAACGGTTGACTTTCACTACGACTATGTTGTAGTAGGGGGCGACTTCAATACGATTACGCCGGCAAGCGTCAACACTGCCGAAGAACGCATGGCAGGCTTTGGCCTTGTACGTCTTTCTAAGGGGGCCGGCTACACCGTGCGTGTACGCGGAGTGGGCTTGCCATTGGATCATGTCTTTGGCAGCAACGTGACGATATTGGGTAAGGGCGTCTGGCGCGAAACCGAGGCGAGTGACCATTTCCCGCTGTGGGTGGAACTGGGCCCGCCTATCGAGTAGGCGACAAATGCCCGGTTGCTGCCTCTGCCTGAGAGTTGCCCGTCGAATTGAGGTGTCCCACCAATCATTGAAGAAGGCGGCGTTCCCGTAAGTCGGGAGCGCCGCCTTCTTTGTCGCCTATCGTATCCCTTACCCACCGTCCACGGGTCCTGCGCCGGTTGAACCTGCTTGGGCTGAGCCTGTCGAAGTGTCGAAACCCAGCGAGTACCCCGCCGTCCCACTGCCACTCAGCCGTAACGCTAGTCGTTCTCCTGCACCATGCGCACCTTGGCCTCTTCGATCCACGCTGCGTAATCGGGGACGTGAAGTTTAGGGGCATGGCAAGCCGCGGCCAACTGTTCGACCGTGGCGCCGGCCAACTGTTCGTAGGTGTAGATGCCCGCGTCATAGAGGCGTCGTTCGAAGACCCGGCCAATCCCGGCAATCGGCTCGAAATCGTCGATCCGTTCCAGATTGTTCCACAGCTTGCCGATCGTATCAGTCGATTCTGCAAGGTGCAGGGCATCCTCGCGAATCTCGCCAAAGCTGACGCTGCGCAGTTGCCAATCGGTCAATTCGAGAACCTGCCGCATCTCGTCATCGGGTAAGTTTGCCAATTCCCAATAGGTGCCCACGCCGGCGTCATAGAGACGCTGCTGGAAGGCGGAGCCGATACCCTTAATCTCGGTAAGATCTTGTGGCACAGCGCCAAAGACGGGGATGGCCCTCAGGCGCAACGCTTCATTGGCCGCATAGCGTTTGACTGCTGGATAAGCTTCGATTTCACTGGCCAACTCGGCCATTGCCGGCGCCCCGTCAAAGATTTTTGCTTTCTCTGCCAGCTCGGTTTCTGCGGCAAGGCGGGCCGTTTCGGCTTCCTGCAAGCCGGTCAACAGATCGTCCTTGTCCACTTGCAGCGCGGCCAGTTCCGCACGCAGTCCGTTGATGCCTGCCTCCAACTCATTGCGACCGTCACTCAACGTTGCCGCTTCCGCCGCGGCAGCCTGCAAGGCGTTCTCACGTTGGGCAATCGTCGCTTCCAGCTCGCTTTTTTCCGTGGTTAACGCCGTGATTTGCTCGTTCAAGGCCGTGCGGCTCTGAGCTAGCTCGTCAAGTTGCGTTTGGGCGCTGTCGAGGGCTTGCTCGCGCTCGTTTAGCGTCCCCTCCAACTCCGAGACGCGCCCGTTGGCCTGCTCCAGCGTGCTTTGCTGATCGCTTAGCTGTCGGGTGACGGCAGCGGCGCCCGCCGTAAGTAGCTTTAGATTTACCTCATGTTCGCTGGCGCCATCCGCGCGCAAGGCTTCTGCATCAAATTCACCAGTCTGGGCATCTGGCCCTAGCGCGTCAACCAGCTGACTGCGCACGGCGGCAATGTTCTCCTCCACGGCGGCAAGCTGGGCTTCGGCCTCGGCCTTGGCTGCTTCCACTTCGGTCAGGGCGCTTTGCAGTGATGCCACCTGTGCCTCAAGGTCCGCAACCTGCGCCTCCAACTGCGCTTTCTCCGCCGTCAACGCCTCAATCTGGGCCTCTTTTTCCGTGATCTGTGCCGTCAGCGTTGCTGCGGTGGCACTGCTGTTTGCCTGCAGATCGGACAGGTCATTCTCCAGCTCGCTGCGCGCGACGGTGAGAGCGTTAAGTTGATCCTGTGTCTCGGCCAGCGCCAGATCCCGGGCGTCCAATTCATCGCGCAGACTTGTCAGTTCTGTCTTGACCGCCACGATGCCGGCGGTCAGTTGAGCCGGCTCGGCCAGATCTTGCTCGGTGCTGCGTACCGCGCCGGCGCCTGTAGCACCGTCGACTGTTTCATCCGGCGCTACGTTTACCAGCGCCGCCAGCGCTTGATCGAGCTCCGTCTGGGCGCTGGTCACGTTACCTTGCAGCGTATCCATGGCTTCGGCTTGGCTGTCGAACTGGGCACGCAGTGCAGTAAGCTCGTCCACGCGCTCGCTGAGACTGTTTTCGAGTGCGCTTTTCTCCGTTTGCAAGGCGGCATATTCCTGCTGGAGGTCAGCAAGGTCTGCTTCGCGTTGTGCTGCATCCGCTTCCAATGTATTGCGACGTTCCACGGCTTCATTCAGCTCAGGACCCATGGCAGCCAATTCGTTGCGGGCGGCACGAAGGTCCTGATTGCGCTTGGTAAATTCGACGTTCATGCCTGCCAGATCGTCGTTGACGCTTCCCAGGCGGGCTTCCAAGCCGGCCATCTGCTGCGAGATCTTGTCAAGCTCTTCTTCCCGGCTCAGGAACTCGGTCTCCAGCGCAGCCTTGGCTGTCAACGCGGCTTCGAGCTCATGCTGATAGCGGGTCGTATCGCGCTTGTATGCTTCCAGCTGCAGGGTCAGGCGGCGCAGTTCGTCAAAGCTAAGCGCCGGCTGTTCGCCTGCCAATTCGTCCTGTAATGCCGCATCGCTCAGCGTGACGAGACGCTGGGTCTGCAATGCCTCCGTCTCCGCGGATTCACCAGTTTCGGTTGCTTCGCCGGTGAGCAGTGCAAGACTCTCTTCGTCGCCTTCGTCCGCCAGGAAATCGGCAAGCTGGGCGATCATCTCGCTGTAGTCCTGGTTGCGTTTGTCAATGTTGCCGGCCAGTTCGGCGCTGATGGCGGTCAACGCACTGAGGCTGGCGCGCAGATAGTTGATTTCGTCACGGGCTTCAATGAGATCGAGTTCTCGCTGCCAGAGGGCGTCTTCAAACTTTTCGTCCTCTTGAAGCGTCATGGCCATACGGGTAGTGAGAGATGGCTCATCTTCATCAAAATCGTCGTCGAAGGATTCGACTTCGCCACTGATGGCTTCCGGCACTTGGCTAGCCAGCTGGTCGGCCAGCGCGGTCTCCAGGGCAAGGATCGTTTCCTCTAATAGCTGCGTCTTCGCCGCCAGCATGTCCAATTCTTCTTGCTTGTCAATCAGTGCAGCTTCTGCAATAGCCACTGCTGCCGCGGCAGTAGTCAGCTCTTCAGTGGCGGTAACCAGTGCAGTTTCCACCGTCGCGTGCGATTCTTCGGCCGCCGTCAACTTGCTATACGCATCGGCTGAAGCGGCGCGCAGCGCGCTCAGTTCAGAGGCGTTTTCAGCTCGCTCGGCCTCCAGAATCGTCCGATCAGTTACGGCATCGCTGAACGCCGCCTGGGTCTCTTCCAGCGCCAGGGTCGCGGCGTCAAGCTCTGCTTGGGTCGTCTCCAGGTTGGCCGCCAGCGCTGCATGATTGCTTTGGAGGCTTTGGAGATCGTCGCTTTTGCCATCAAGTTGGTTACGCACACTGATTAGGTCTTGCTCGCGACGCCGAAGCGTGGTTTGGATCGACTCGATTTGCTCTTCGTAGCGACTGGCGTTGCGACGTAAAAAGAAGGGCAGAATGAGCCAGGCGAGCAGGAAGCCGAGCAGAAATGCGCCGACCAGAAACCAGATCTGATCCAGGTTCTGCATTGCCTGCATGGTAGGTTCTCCTTTATTCGCTTGCGCGTTGGTCGTCCAGCGCTTCTAGTTCAGCCGTCAATTCCAAAATACGCCGATTCGCTTGTTTGAGTTCGTCTTCCTTCATGCGCACCATGGTGGAGGTGAGCAACGCCAGTTCGCCGGCGACGTCGCCCCGCGCGTTGGTCAGCTTTTGTTCCAATTCATCGCGCACGCTGCCGACTTCTTCGATGCGATTGCGGAACATTTCCAACTCCGCTTCCGTTTCGCTGAGCGCACTTTCACGCGCCTCCAGCGTGTTTTGGAGCACAGTAACGCGCAGGAACGCCTGGTCAAGCGCAATCTCCTTGTCCGAGACCTGTTTCTGGGCAGAGGTCAGGGCTTCGCTGATGCTCTCCACTTCCCCGTTTAGGCGCTCCGTTTCGCCCTGCAGGCTGGCACGCGCTTGTTCAGTCTGCTCCAGATCACTGCGCAATGATGCAACATCGGCAACGGCAGTGTCATACTCCGAACGGAGCATATCGATCTGGGCGAGCACCTCGCCGTGTGCTTGCTCGCTTTCGTCGAGAGAGACCGTGAGTGCTGACTGCGCTTTCTTGGCGGCTTCGTCGTGTGACTTCAGCTCGGCTGCCTGCTGTTCGATCGTCTGGTTGGCCGCGTCAAGTTCCTTGCTGACGCGCTCCAGTTCAGCGTTGGTCGTCTCCAACTCTGCCTTTGTTTGGTCCAGCTCATTCTGCGCCTGGTTGAAAGATTTGCGCAGATCGTCGCTTGCCTTATTGAGGTCATCCGTCAACCGATTCGATTTGCGCTGCTGGCTTTCCAGCTCGGCCACGCGTGCTTCTAGTTCCCCTCTTTTCTTTGAGGCTGGGATGCGGGTAAAGAGCCAGCCTAAAAAGAGTCCGATGAGGCCAACGATTAAGAATGCAACCCAATTGTTGCCCTGTGCTGCCCAGGCTATCCATTGTGAGACAGCGTCCATGTGCGCCTCCTTCTTTTCTAAAATTTTGAAGCTGTAGTCAACGATTGCAGTAAGCGTTTACTCGCTTACCCTGAATGTGATAATCATTTGATCCGAGTGTGAGTCGGTGATGGAAAACCTTTGAGTTGGTGTGCTGGTGGGGTGCATTTCAAGTGGAAACGGTACGGCATGCAATGCCGCAGTATTCAATATGACGATTATAATGCATCATGACACGCATCTCTGAATTCGTCAACCGCAGAGAATCGATCCAGAACCGTGCGGTCAACCCGCTTTGGAGACCTGATAATTCGTATTGACAAGCCCAAAACGAAGTGCTACTGTTGAATCAATCAGGGCTCCCATCATGCGTCAATGACAGCGTAACTCCAGGAACGGCACAGAGGCTTCAAACCTCTTGTACGACCCATGGCCGACTGTCCGCTATGATTTTCGTACTCGCCAAACCTTACAATAGAAGAGAGGATAGTTCGATGTTAACCGATGTTGATGTCCGTCAGGCCATTGAATTCGAGAGTCACGAGCATCCCGTCCTCAGTATCTACCTCAATGTTGATCCCCACCGACGATCTGCCGAAAAGTATAAACTCGCTCTACGCAGCTTGCTACGCCAAGCGGAAGATGCAGATCCGGAAGATAGTAAGCGTATGCAAAGCTTTATCGAGATGGGCTACAACTGGCAGGGTCGCGGCCTGGTGATGTTTAGCTGTGCCGCCGAGGATTTCTGGTGGTCAAAGAGTCTGATGACGCCGGTGGAAGACAGTGTCATGGTGGCGCATCGTCCCTATGTGCGTCAGTTGGCGACGTTGATGGACACCTATGACCGCTGGGGCGTCATTCAGGTGGACCAGGAAGGCGCCCGGCTCTATCTGTTCCATATGGGCATTTTGGAGGATGTACAGGGCTACCTGGGTGAGGAGGTCAAGCGCCACAAGGCGGGCGGCTGGGCTGCACCCCGCTACCAGCGCGGCGAGAAGCTGACCGCGCGCCAGAACTTACAGGACGCAGCCGAAATGGCCGAGGACTTCTATCGCCAGACCGATACGCGCCACCTGATTCTGGCCGGCACTGAAAAAAATACGGCGCGCTTTGACAACCTGCTTAGCCACCGATTGCGCAATATGGTCGTCGGCAACATCGCGGTTGACGCCAATGCCAGCGCAGATGAGATACGTGATAAGGCCGTTGAGTTGGTCCAACAAGCTGCCGAGGTCGAAGAGCAGAACGCCGCCAATCAACTGGTGACCACGCTGCACAAGGGCGGCAACGCTGTGGCCGGCTTGGCTGAGACGCTGACCGCGGTGCAGAATGGCCGCGCACAGCACGTCGTGGCGCTTTCAAGCTTCTCTCATCCGGCCTATCGATTTGTCGACAGCGGCTATATCGTGCTGGATCTGGAGGAAGGCGCCGAGTTGGGCAGTGGTCGCATCCAAAAATTGCCGGACGCCGTCGACAGCGTCCTGCGACGGGCGCTGGCACAGGGCATCAGCGTCACCATTCTTGACGAGCATGAAGGACTGGCGTCGGTCGGTCACATTGGCGCATTGACCCGCTACTAGCGTGCCACCAATTTTGAATTGACGACTCGTTTTCCTGTGCCGGAACCTAACTGTAGCGGCACGAACAAGTTCACGCACTCGCCAAGAGAGATTGCCGCTGCGCCGACACGTAACCAGTTAGCCTTTGCAGCATGCCGGGACTCGGTCACAACACGTTTGATTTGAGCCGTGAAGGTGGCCAAAATCCGGCTTGCTGCAGGGTCCTCCCCCTGGCCGACAGCACGTCTCCTCTTCTTCTATTTCCCGCATTTTCCGCGCAAGCGTTAGCGCTTTGTTGCAGCCCCATTTGCATTCCATTAGCGTTGAGCCTTTTCGGAATCATACCTACGCGTAAGATCGTATAGTAGGTATAAAACTGAGCCATGACTATTGTAGAAAGTGAAGGAGCACGTAGTCTCTCATGATGAGATTTGATCGATTTACCGAAAAAGCCCAAGAAGCAGCCATGCGTGCGTATGAGCTGCTCCAACGATACAAGCACACGCAGGTTGACACCGAGCATGTCTTTCTGGCGTTGCTGCAACAAACCGACAGCGCTGTGCCACAGATTCTCGAGGGCATGGATGCGCCAATTGAGGCCATGGCAGAGAAGCTTGAGGATGTGCTGAAGGCGATGCCGACCAATTCCGGCATGCCTCAGGGCGCAGTACCGACTGCCCAGGTCTTCATCACGCCACGGCTCAAGCGCGTGATGGATGTGGCCAACGAAGAGGCGAAGAAGCTCGAAGATGAATTTATCAGCACCGAGCATCTCTTCCTGGCTGTGGCCAGTGAGCGTAATACGCCGAGCGCCAACATATTGCGCGAGGTGGGCGTCACAAAAGAGCGTATCTACCAGAGCATTGAAGAGCTGCGCAACGGTCAGCGCATTACTGAACCCAACGCAGAGAGCAAATACCGGGTACTGGAGAAATATGGCCAGGACCTGACCAAGTCTGCGGCAGCCGATAAGCTCGACCCGGTTGTTGGGCGTGAGGCCGAAGTGTTGCGCCTGATGCAGGTGCTGACTCGTCGAACCAAGAACAACCCCGTCCTCATCGGCGAGGCCGGTGTGGGCAAGACGGCCATCGTTGAGGGGTTGGCGCAACAGATCGTCGCCAACGATGTGCCGGAGCCGCTCATGGGCAAGCGCGTCGTTTCGCTGGATATGGGCGCATTGCTGGCGGGCACCCGCTTCCGCGGTGAGTTTGAAGAGCGCTTTAAGGCGTGCATCGATGAGGTGCTGCGCAGCGAAGGCGAAATCATGCTCTTCATCGACGAGCTGCACACGGTCGTCGGTGCGGGCAACGCTGCCGGGGCGCTAGACGCCAGCAACATGCTCAAGCCCGCGTTGGCTCGGGGCGAGTTGCAGTGCATCGGCGCCACCACGCTAGACGAATATCGTCAGTCGATCGAGAAGGATTCAGCGCTGGAACGCCGTTTCGCGCCCGTCTACGTCGAAGAACCTGACGTCGACGATGCCATCGAAATCTTGCGTGGTCTGCGTCCGCGTTATGAAGAACATCACAACGTGACCTATTCGGATGAGGCCTTGATTCAGGCCGTCAAGCTGAGCAATCGCTATGTGACCGATCGCCGCCTGCCTGACAAGGCCATCGATCTGATCGACGAGGCTGCAGCCAAGCTACGCGTTGCGATTTACTCCATGCCGGCGGACTTGAAGCAGAAGAAGACTCAGCTGGATGAACTGGTCGCGGCCGAAGAAGAAGCCTGGGCCCAGCGAGATTATGAGAACGCCGCTCAGTACAAGACCGATCGCGTCCGCCTGGAAGAAGAGTATGAAAGCGCCTACGCAAGCTGGCGCGACGAGCATGGCCTGGATGATCTGGTCGAGGCGACTGACGTGGCCGAGGTAATTCATGCGTGGACGGGCATTCCGGCCTCCAGCCTGCTGCAGGAAGAGGCTGAGAAGCTGCTCCACATGGAAGACGCACTGCGTGAGCGCATCATCGGTCAGGAGCAGGCCGTCGTGGCTGTCAGCGACGCGATTCGCCGGGCTCGTAGCGGCCTCAAAGACCCCGATCGCCCCATCGGTACCTTCCTCTTTATGGGGCCGACGGGTGTGGGCAAGACGGAGTTGGCCAAGGCACTTGCGGGCTACCTCTTCGATGATGATGACGCCCTGGTGCGCGTTGACATGAGCGAGTATCGCGAGTCACACACGGTGAGCCGTCTCTTCGGGGCGCCTCCCGGCTATGTCGGCTACGATCAGGGGGGGCAGCTGACCGAACAGGTGCGCCGCCGTCCCTACCAGGTGGTGCTCTTTGACGAAGTAGAGAAAGCCCATCCGGAAGTTTGGAATTCTCTCTTGCAAATCATGGATGACGGCCGTCTGACCGATGGCCAGGGACGGACGGTGGATTTCCGCAACACGGTCATCATCATGACCAGTAACGTGGGTGCGGAAATGGTCAACCGCGGTTCGCTTGGCTTCGCTACGCCGGAGTTCGACGAAAGCAAGTTTGCGGAGAACCAGTATGGCAAGCAGCTCAAGCGCCTCTTCCGGCCAGAGTTCCTCAACCGGATCGATGAGACGATCGTCTTTGAGAGCCTGAGCGAGGAGCAGATCCGCTCAATCGTCGTCTTGCTGATGAACGACATTGCTCAACGACTGGATGAACTGGGCATTACCGTTGAACTGACGGATGAGGCCGTGGGTCACGTCGCCGAAATCGGCTACGACGCCAGCTATGGCGCCCGCCCGCTGCGTCGAGTGCTGCAGCGTAAGGTCGAGAACGAGTTGAGCAAGCGCCTGCTGCGCGGCGAGTATCAGACTGGTGATCACGTCATCGTTGACTATGATCCCGAGGCTGAAGACGCCGAAGTGCGCCTGACGTTTACCAAGGGTGAGCAAGAGGCTATTGCTGTTGAATTGCCCTTTGCGAGTAACCAGGACTCGCAAGAGTCATAAGGTTTTCAACCGAAGTGTTTGATGCGGGAGCGCCTCAACGGGCGCTCCCGTCATTTTTAGGAAGTGTCGCCATTGCGTTCCGCAAATTGAGAAATGATCAGGCAGCAAATGGTCTCTCTGAGACCCACTTGCCCTGCAAATTACGATTCGGTTCGTTCAATGGTATATAATAAGGGTATGCGACCGTTGATTGTGATCGTCGAATCGGCCTGGACTTCTCTGGCTGGTCCGATTGTTTGAACGCAATCCAGGTTGGATCGCACGTGTTGGTCCGGCCGTTTTGACTGGCGCCGCTGTGCATATGCATTTTTGAGGCGGCTGCCATTTGGTTGGGTCGGAAGAGCACGCAACCCATGATTCAATATTTGGAGGTAGATAGTTTGTTGTGAGTAGAAAACGAAAATCAAATAGTGGGCGCCAGACGCAATCGTCAGCGCCGGACGAACAAGGAGACGGCAAGTCGTCCTCAAAGCGCAAATGGTATCGCGCTGACCTGCACTTGCACTCTCCTGCCTCGGGAGACTATGAGAACCCGCAGGCCTCGTATTTGGAATGGCTGCGTACGGCTGCAGAGAAAGAACTGGACGTCGTTGCGCTAACCGACCATAACACCGTTGCCGGCGTCGGCGCGATTCGCCGAGAGATTGAGTGGCTGACGCGGCTAGACCAGGCGAATCGTTTGACTGATGAGGAGCGAGCCCGGCTTACCGAGTGGCGCAAATTGTCGGAGCAGGTGCTCGTATTGCCCGGCTTTGAGTTCACGGCCACCTTTGGGTTTCACATTTTGGGCATTTTTCCGCCCGAGACGTCGGTCCGAGAGCTGGAGCACGTCTTGCTGACGCTGAATGTGCCGGCTGAAAAGCTCGATGCAGGATCCACAGAGACCGGATCCGCAACCGATGTGTTGACGGCCTATCGTGTGATTCACGAAGCTGGCGGTCTTGCCATTGCTGCCCACGCCAATAGCACCCACGGCGTCGCCATGCGCAATTTCCCGTTTGGCGGCCAGACCAAAATCGCCTATACCCAGGATGCCAACCTGGACGCATTGGAAGTCACCGACCTTGACCGGCGGGGACGATCCACCGCGCGTTTCTTCAATGGCTCAAAAACGGAATATCCGCGTAAGATGCACTGCATCCAAGGCTCGGATGCCCATTCGCTGCAGACGGACCCGAAGAATGCCAAGCGCCTGGGCATTGGTGAACGCGCCACGGAGTTCCTGATGGACGATGCCTCCTTTGAGGCGATTGCCGAGGTGCTACGCAGCAAGCAGTTCGACCGCACGCGACCTGCCCGCGCCAAGGACAAGCCATTTGATGCCGTGGCCTCTGCGCGTGAAGAAGGTCCGTCGCTGATGCTGAGCTTTAGCGAATCGGCCAGCGCACGTGGCGGTCGCTTGACTGCGATCTTGACTGACGTTTGCGCCTTCGCCAACACGCTGGGCGGCACAGTTTATGTGGGCGTGGGCGCCCGCAAGGGCAAGCCCAAAGGGTTAGCCGACCCCAAGGCGGTCGAAAAAGAGATCCTGGCCGCGCTGGATGAGCGCATGATGCCCCCGCTGGAGGTGAAGACGGAAATCGTCGAGACCGAAGGGGCCAAAGTGTTGGCGATTCATGCGCCCAAGGGAACCGACCGACCCTACTGCTTGGACGACTCTAAGTTTTACGTGCGCGACGAAAGCGAAACCTCCCTCGCCGTTCGTGATGAGATCGTGGCCTTGATCCGTCAGGTCTTGGCAGAAGAGGGCGATGCGCCCAAGGAAGGCGCAAGCAAATCCGGCAGTCGCTCAAGTTCCAGTCGACGCCGTCGCTCGCGCAACCGCAGGGGCGGGCAGAAACAGGGCTCGTCTGGCAACGGTGATTCATCCAACAATGGCGGCGTTCCACATGATACTGGCGCCAATGATGCCAGCGATGCATTTTATCTGCCGCAAATTGGGGTAGAGATCGTCGATTCGCAAGAGCGTCATGGCAACACCTATCATAGCATCTGTGACCTGCGTAACAATACGGTGATCAAAAACGTGACGCGCAAGGGCGCGCGCAAGCTGTGGAATTACGCCATTGCCCAGCATGAAGATCATCCGGTCGAGCCCAAGAAAGTCACATGGGATGGCAATGTGGGGCTTGTCCGCGCCGAGAAGCGCGCCGGCAAGGTTCGCTACGATCTCGCCCTGCGCGAGAACGGCAATGTTCGCGTCTTCTATGGTGTTACCGAAGATGGCATGGAAGGCAAATGGTCCGGCTTCGTCCAGGACGAGTAGGCGTCACTTACGGTAGATAAGGATACGGTAGAAAAGAGAAAACGGTCGTCCGCATACCTTGCGGATGACCGTTTTTTGTCCTGCTCACACGCGCCCGTCAAAATATATCAGCACGACCACCGAAAGGGCCCAGAGCAGACTGTTGATCATCAGCGCCCGATCCTTCATCAGCAGTTCGTCGGGTGCGCCCCCCTTCTTTTCAACATGGATCAGATAGAGGTACCGGAAGACGAAATAGAGCACGAAGGGCACGGTCAGCAGCATCCGCCCGCCGCCGACAATGGCCGTCTGCGCCTCAAAGGAATAGAGCGTGTAGGCGATGACCGTGCTTGCGGTCACGATGCTGATGATCTGATCGAGTAGGGGAATGTTGTACTGGCCCAAGCTGGACCGATGGGCGGCAGCATCGCCTTCCAGCAAGACGATTTCATGACGCCGCTTGCCAAAGCCGAGGAAGAGGGCGAGCAGACCAACGCACACGTAGAGCCACGGGCTGAAATTGCTGACGTCCGCGGCGATGGCGCCTGCCAGCACGCGCAGCAAAAAGCCAAGCGCAAGCACCATGACGTCAATGATGACGACATTCTTGAGCCAGAAGCTGTAGGCGATATTTTCCAGCAGGTAGATGACCAGAACAAGGCCGATCCAGGGGTCGAGGAGAAAGGCCCCGCCGACACCGACGACTGCCAGCAATAGGGCCGCAACTTGGGCGACGCGGGGCGAAAGCTGGCCGCTGGGCAGGGGGCGGCTCCGCTTGCGCGGGTGCTGGCGGTCCTTCTCGATATCGACCAGATCGTTGAGCAAGTAGACGCTGCTGGAAACCAGGCAGAAAAAGATTACAACCGCGGTGACGCGCAGGAAGAGTTCGGGCACAAAGAGCTTGCCGTCAAAGACCAGCGCGGCGTAGATAATGATGTTTTTGACCCATTGCTGGGGTCGCATTGCCCGGATCAGACCGCGCAGGTTGGTGCTGAAGCTGGGCGAATTCGCGGTCGATGATGTCATGATAAGCCGACGTAGTTGCTGGATCAGATCGTTCGAAGGAAAGCGTTTATGCTACTGTACCCAACCATAACGGTCAAACTTGGCGTTCGTTGCAGAGAGCAATGTAAGCGTACTGTATTGTTGGAGGGTGCATACCACATTGGATTGTTGGAGGGTGCATACCACATTGGATTGTTGGAGGGTGCATACCACATTGGGGGGCTGCTCTAGAGAAAGTGATTAGTCCGTTCGTGCACCGCCCCCAAAATGGGATGCACCCATTGTTGGACTGCCATTTGACAGTGGCTCTCCGTCGGTCTATGCTCGCGCTATGAACAATGATCGACCTACGCCCCGTCAATCCAAGGCCGCCAAGCAGCGTCTCGACCTTCTGCTGGTTGAACGAGGGCTTATTGAGAGTCGCGAGCAGGCGCGCCGTGTCATCATGGCCGGCGACGTGTTGGTAGACGAGCAGGTGATGGATAAGCCCGGACGTTCCGTCTCAACCGATGCGAATCTGCGCGTGCGCGCCATGCCAAAATTCGTGAGCCGGGGCGGCCTCAAGCTGGCGGCAGCGCTGGACGATTTTCAGCTGGATGTAACGGGGTTGATTGCGGTAGACGTGGGTGCAAGTACCGGCGGATTCACCGATTGCCTCCTTCAGCGCGGGGCTGCTCGCGTCTATGCGGTGGACGTAGGCTATGGTCAGTTGGCGTGGAAATTGCGTCAAGATCCACGCACCGTCGTGCTGGAGCGTACCAACATTCGGTATCTGGAATCGCTTCCCGAGCAGGCGTTGGCCGACCTGGCTGTGATCGACGCCAGCTTCATCAGCCTGGCGCTCGTCCTGCCGCCGACGCTCAAGCTGCTGCAGGCGGATGGTCAGATCGTCGCGCTCATTAAGCCTCAATTTGAGGCCGGCAAAGGGGCCGTGGGTAAAGGCGGCGTGGTGCGAGAGGCCAAGATCCACCGTCAGGTGATTCTGGAGACGGCTGCAAGGGCCCAGGCGCTCGGGCTAAGCGTGGCCGGCATCACCGTTTCGCCTGCACCGGGCCCGGCCGGCAACGTAGAATTTCTGATCTGGTTGCGGCAGGGCGACCAACGGACCATCGACCTGCCCGCCGCGGTTGATCAGGCGCTGGCTGCAGCCCAGACATTGCCCAAGCGAGGCTGACGTTCGCTTATTCGTCAGCGTAATCCGTTGTTAATGGCCCCTCCAATTGGTGAAAAATCAATTCTTCCACTGGTTGATTGCCGATCAGATGCTCCTCGACGATGCGATCCAGCGCTGCTTCATCCACGTGGTGATACCAGATCCCGTCCGGGTAGACGACCACGATAGGGCCACCCAGGCAGACGCCCAGGCAAGGCGTGACGCTGCGCTTGACGCGAACCGGGTTGTCGTATTCGCCCAGGTCGCCCAGCTTTTGCGCCAGCAGGCGATAAATGTGTGCGGCCTGGCCTTCGGGATCACAATAGCGTCCGCCGCAAATGAGTACATGGCGGGCATAGGGCGCCATTATCGGGGCATCGTCACGCATAAACTATTCCTCGCGCTCGTGAATCGGCATGATCAATCTCTCAACTACTCCATCAAACTTTCCTACGGTATGTGCAATCGTCTCTGAAAGCTGTATGGTCGCTTGCACTATCCGAACCGAAACAAGCGCATTGCTTGCTCGATGACTTGTCCATAACCGATCCCATAGAGTCAAGAGGCCGCAAATCTATTCCCAGCCTGCAATCGACGCTCGATCTTTTCCGTACAATTCTCGTTGGCATATTATAGGGAGTGTGCTACAATCTGATGGATGATTGTGGGTCGAAAACAGCGCGCTTATGTCTTCTTTGGCCCAGTGGTGACGATTTCTTGTCGCTGTCTCAATCAGATCACTCCATAACCCGGTCATGACTGAACCTGTGGCGATTATGCCAGACCTTCGATCCTGGTATGCTGACCGGTACAAAGATCAAGTTAAGACGAACAGTGACCCCCACCGTGTTGAGAATCGAACACTGACTTTTTTGCGGCTAAGTGTGGCCTGTGGCGATTTGATGTCTGCCGCCAATCGGCTTGCGCTGCCGTTTGTTCTGCGTCCAATATGGTTGATTCGTTTCAGAAATCGGTAATTTCAAAACCATACCTCTTAATTGCTTCGTTATACTAATTATTGAAGGAGTCCATACAACATGGCAAGACGTCACGCTTTTCTGATTGCCGTCATCGCGCTGGTGCTGATGGCAGCGGTGCCGATGATCGTCTCCGCTCAGTTCACGCCCGAGATTTTTGCGGTGGACCAGGATGTCGTGGATGGTGCGGTCAACATCACCCGCGCGACCGTGAACGGCGACGGCTGGGTAGCTGTTCACGCCGATGCTGATGGCGCCCCCGGTGATGTGATTGGCTATGCGCCCGTAATGGATGGCGTCAACGCCAATGTCAAGATCGAGGTTGATCCCGACGCCGTGACAGATAGCCTCTACGCTGCGCTCTATATGGACGAAGGCGCAGCTGGTGAGTTTGAGGCCCCCGATCCCGACGTTCCGGTACTGGTGGATGACGAAGCGGTTGTCACGTCATTTCAGGTGACCGGCGTTGCCGATACCATCATCGGTACAGCCAAGGAAGCCGGTGGCTTCAGCACCCTGCTCGCAGCTGTCGACGCCGCGGGCCTCACCAAGACGCTTCAGGGCGCGGGTTCCTTCACGGTCTTTGCACCAAGCGATGACGCATTTGCTGCGTTGCCGGAAGGCACTGTCGACGGCTTGCTGGAGGATTTGGATAGTTTGACCCAGGTGTTGAACTTCCATGTGCTGCCGGAGCGTCTGACTGCAGCTGATATTGCCGACGGCGCTGAAGCAACCACTGCGCAGGGTGAAAATGTAACCTTTGGCGTAGGAGACGGCGTTACGGTAGCTGGTGCGCCGATTTCCGCCACCGACATCGAAGCGTCCAACGGCATTATCCACGTGATTGATTCCGTCATTCTTCCCTCTGCGATTGCTGAGGCCCTTGGCCTGGGCGCGGAAGAAGCGGCGGTTGAAGAAGAAGAGGAAGAGCCTGAAGTGCCGGCCAGCATCAGCAACGGTGGTCAGGTCTCTGATGGCACAACCATGATCGTCGACGCTGTCGAAGCGGCCGTTGACGGTTGGGTCGCCATTCGTGCCGACGACGCCTTCCAGCCCGGCGAAGTGCTCGGGTATGCCGCGGTGCCTGCCGGCGTGAGCGAAGGCGTTGAGGTTACGTTGGATATGCCGTTGACCGAAGGCCAATTGCTTCATGCCAGCCTGCATGTGGATGACGGCGAAATCGGCGTCTTTGAGTATCCCGACGCCGACCCGGTTGCGATGTTCCAGCAGTCGCCGGTTAGCGTGCCCTTCAATGCATTGATGGGACAGGTGGAGGCCGCCGTAACCGCGGAAGAAGAGGAAGAACCTGAAGTGCCTGCCAGCGTCGAGGCCGGCTTCCAGGAGACCGACGGCGCAACCGTGATTGTGGACGCTGTCGAAGCGGCTGCTGACGGCTGGGTCGCCGTTCGCGCTGACGATGCCTTCCAGCCCGGCGAAGTGTTGGGATATGCAGCGGTACCTGCCGGCGTTAGCGAAGACGTCGAAGTTGCGTTGGAGACCCCGCTAGGCGAGGGCCAGTTGATCCACGTCAGCCTGCATGTGGATGACGGTGAAATGGGTGTCTTCGAATACCCGGATGCCGATCCTGTCGCCATGTTCCAGCAGTCGCCGGTGACTAAGCCCATCAACATCGCGCTCGCTGTTGCAGCCGAAGCGGCCGAAGCGGAGATGACGCCGGAGCCGACCGAGGAAGCCACGGAAGAGCCCGAAGCGGAGATGACGCCGGAGCCGACCGAGGAAGCCACGGAAGAGCCCGAAGCGGAGATGACGCCGGAGCCGACCGAGGAAGCCACGGAAGAGCCCGAAGCGGAGATGACGCCGGAGCCGACCGAAGAAGCCACGGAAGAGCCCGAAGCGGAGATGACGCCGGAGCCGACCGAGGAAGCCACGGAAGAGCCCGAAGCGGAGATGACGCCGGAGCCGACCGAGGAAGCCACGGAAGAGCCCGAAGCCGAAATGACGCCGGAGCCGACCGAAGAAGCCACGGAAGAGCCCGAAGCCGAGATGACGCCGGAGCCGACCGAGGAAGCCACGGAAGAGCCCGAGGCCGAAATGACGCCGGAGCCGACCATGGAAGCAGCCGAAGAGGCCGCATGCATGGACATCGTTGACACAGCAGTCGCCGGTGGATTCGGCACGCTGGTCGAAGCTGTTCAGGCCGCGGCTCTGGTTGAGACGCTTCAGGGTGAAGGTCCCTTCACGGTCTTCGCACCGACGGACGATGCGTTTGCCGCGCTGCCTGACGGCACGCTTGAAGGCTTGCTGGCTGATCCCGAAGGCGCGCTCAAGCAGGTGCTGCTCTACCATGTCGTGGCCGACAAGCTCATGGCCGACGACATTGCCAAGATTGGCTCGAGCGTGACCGCACAGGGTCAATCAGTTACGTTTACGGTGGATGGTGACAGCGTGATGGTGAATGATGCCAACGTGACTGCTGCCGACATTGAAGCGTGCAACGGCGTGATTCACGTCATCGACAAGATCATCGTGCCGGCCTTGGCGCCCACGGAAGAGCCCGAGGCGGAGATGACGCCGGAGCCGACCGAGGAAGCCACGGAAGAGCCCGAGGCAGAGATGACGCCGGAGCCGACCGAGGAAGCCACGGAAGAACCCGAGGCCGAAATGACGCCGGAGCCGACCGAGGAAGCCACGGAAGAACCCGAGGCCGAAATGACGCCGGAGCCGACCGAGGAAGCCACGGAAGAGCCCGAGGCCGAAATGACGCCGGAGCCGACCGAAGAAGCCACGGAAGAGCCCGAGGCGGAGATGACGCCGGAGCCGACCGAGGAAGCCACGGAAGAGCCCGAGGCCGAAATGACGCCGGAGCCGACTGAAGAAGCTACGGAAGAGGCTGAGGCGGAGATGACGCCGGAGCCGACCGAGGAAGCCATGGAAGAGAGCTCCCCCGATGAATTGCCTGAAACGGGCATGAGCTTGGCATCTGGTTCTGCTACGATTCCCACGGTTTTGCTGGTAACGTTGGCGCTGGGTGGGGTTGCTTACGCTACTCGCCGCCGCGAGGAATAGGGATTCTCTTACCAGTGACTGGCCCACAGCAGCATGTCATTGATGATTAAGTGAAGAATGCGGCGCTAGGGATTGTGTCTAGCGCCGCATTCTTTATTGGCATAGCTTCTCGAATGATCGGTGCTGGACAGTGGAAAAAGCCGGGCTTGTCCTGCAGCTAATGCAAGGATATAGCGAATCCCAGTTGATTCCTCAAGTTTGATTCTTAGGCCATTCAACCCGTACCACAATTCCCCTGGAGAATTTCTTGGCAGCGCGTTGACAAGAAATCTCCGAGCCTGTATACTGCCGTCCGTGTGAAATGAACAACAGATTGCCTCGATTCAATTCGCCCGGTTACCTGCAGGCCAGATGCAAACGACCTTACTTCATCGATAATACAGTCGGCCAACCCTTCACAGCTTGCCGCCATTGCCAGCCATTTACTCGTTCTCTTTGTGCCAGTTTGTCCTCCACAGTGACGTGGCCTTTATCGAGGACGATCAGATTTTTCTTTATCAACCTTTTTTCAACTGAATCGTTTCAACATCGAGAGGAGCATACGATGCGCAGCAACCGACTTTGGCTTGTGATGAGCTTACTGGTCGTTTTTGGCTTGCTTTTCAGTGCTTGCGCGGCGCCAGCCGCGCCGGCCGGCAGCGGCGAGGCCGGCGAAGCCGCAGACGCGCCGGCAGCCGATTCGGGTGTCCAGATCCCCGAGATTGAAGAAGGCAAATTCAATGTGGCATTTGTCTACGTCGGCCCGGTTGGCGATGGCGGCTGGACCTACGCTCACAACGAAGGCCGCGAATATCTGGAAGCCGAAATGGGCGACCAGGTGGCGACTTCTTACCTGGAAAGCGTACCCGAAGGCGCTGACGCAGAACGCGTGATCCGAAACTTGGCGCGCAAGGGCTTTGACGCCGTTTTCACGACTTCGTTTGGCTACATGGATGCCACCGAACTGGTTGCAGAAGAATTTCCGGACAGCTATTTTGTGCATGTCTCCGGCTTCAAGAAGAACGAGCAGAACTTTTCCAATCTCTTCGGCGCGATGGAGAGCATGAAGTATCTGACCGGCATGATCGCCGGCGCACGCGCAGTCGAGGATGGCAGCAATCGCGTCGGCTACGTGGCCCCGTTCCCCATCCCCGAAGTGATTCGCCACGCCAATGCGACGGCGCTGGGCATGCGTGAAACCTGCCCAGACTGTGAAATGGACATCCGCTGGATCTTCACCTGGTTCGACCCCGACCTGGAACGCCAGGCGGCTGAATCCATGTTTGACGCCGGCGCTTCTGTTGTGATCACCGGCGCAGATACACCCGGTCCGGTTCAGGTTGCCGGCGAACGCGACCTCTATGGCGTCGGCTATGATTCCAGCAACGCTTGTGAAGTGGATACTGACGCCTGTCTGACCACGCCATACTGGAACTGGGGCCCCTTCTACGTCGAGCTGGTCCAATCCATGATCGATGGCAGCTTTGTTGGCGACGATGTCTACTTTGATGTCGACAGCGGTGCGTTGGGCCTGCTTGGCTTCATGGAGGGTCAGGAACCCTTCCCCGGCGTGCCCGAAAGTGTCATTCCCCAGGTAGAAGAATTGCTGGCGCAGATGGAAGCCGGCGACTTCACCCGCTTTGACGTTTTCACCGGTCCAATCAATGACAACAAGGGAGAGATCATCATACCGGAAGGCGTTGTTCTGACCCAGTCTGATCTGGAAGGTCTGAGCGGCATCGAAGGGCGTGAGGACTGCACCATTTGCATGACCTGGCTAGCCGAAGGCGTTGTTGCCGATGCGCAGATTCCTGAGTAGTAGCTGCGAGCTTGTCTAGCGTGTGCTGATTTGAATTGTGACAGAATGCGGATCTGGCGGAGCGAGCGGATGGCTGCCGGTCCCTCAATGATCGAGGCGCTTCGCCCGTTGCGCCAGATCTGCGTTCTAGTTGCTTGTGATACTGCTGTTGAATCCTTCTCTTAATTGTTGACGGGACCCTGTAATGCCCGACACAGCCCCAGCATTTGAACTGCGTCATATCACGAAGCGCTTTCCAGGCGTGCTGGCCAGCGATAATGTGAGCTTTGCTGCCGAAAAAGGCGAAATCCACGCGCTATTGGGCGAAAATGGGGCCGGCAAGTCGACCCTGATGAATGTCCTCACCGGTCTCTATCACCCGGATGAGGGCGAAATTTTCATCGACGGTCGGCGTAGACGCTTCAATTCGCCGGGCGACGCCATTGCGGCAGGGGTTGGTATGGTTCATCAGCACTTTATGCTGGTGCCCGTGCAGACAGTGGCCGAGAACATCATCCTGGGCCTCCGTGGCGTTAGCTTTGTGCTCGACACCGACAAGATTAATGCCGAGGTGACGCGCATCAGTGCCCAATATGGACTGCCCATCGATCCCCAGGCCAAGATCTGGCAGCTCTCTGTGGGCGAGCAGCAACGGGTCGAAATCATTAAGATGCTCTACCGGGGTGCACAGATTCTCATTCTGGATGAGCCGACCGCCGTGCTCACACCGCAAGAAACGGAAGGCTTCTTCAAGACCCTCAAAGAGATGACGGATGAGGGCAAAACCATCGTCTTCATCAGCCACAAGCTGGATGAGGTGATCTCGATTGCGGATCGCATCACCGTTTTGCGCCATGGTGCCAATGTGGCCACTGTTCCTGCTGCAGGGATGACAAAGCCCGAACTCGCCAGCCTCATGGTCGGGCGTCAGGTGCTCTTCCACATTGACAAGCCCATCACAGAGCCAGGGGAGCCGCGCCTTGTATTGGAGCAGGTCAATGCGCTGGATAACAAGGGGCTGCCCGCGCTGGTCGATCTTTCCCTTGCCGTACGCTCGGGCGAAATTGTAGGGGTAGCGGGCGTGGCGGGCAATGGTCAGCGGGAACTGGCCGAGGTCATCTGTGGCATGCGCGAAACCACGGGCGGTCAGATCCAGGTCGGAACAGATGAAGTGGCTGATGCTGCGCCGATCGTGGTGATCGAGGCGGGCGTTGCCTATGTGCCGGAAGATCGCGGCGCCGTTGGGAGTGCGCCCAATCTCTCCGTTGCCGAAAATATGGCCCTGAAATCGTATCGACGCCCGCCAATCGGCGGACGCCTCTTCATGAATCGCAAGACCATGCGCGATCGCGCCGTTGACCTGATCAAGCGGTTCGACATCTCCACGCCCGGTCCCGACACGCCGGCGCGCAAGCTAAGCGGCGGCAACCTGCAAAAGGTGATCCTGGCCAGAGAGATCTCCAGCACTCCCCAGGTGATCATTGCCGCCTACCCGACGCGTGGCCTGGACATTGGTGCGACCGAAAATGTGCGCAACATTTTGGTTGATGAGCGTAACGGTGGCGTTGCCATTTTGCTCATCTCCGAAGACCTCGATGAGGTTTTTGCTCTCTCCGATCGCATTGCGGTCCTCTACGAGGGCGAAATCGTCGGGATTCTCCCTCGTGCAGAGGCCGATCGGGAGACGGTGGGGTTGATGATGGCCGGTGAGCCGGTTGCAACCCGCTCGCCGGAAAAGATCTAAATTGTGCCCCGTACTTGGATCGCCGCCGCCTGAGCTTGTCGAAGGCAAAGGTCGTCGTCTGAGCCTGTCGAAGGCAAAGGTCGTCGTCTGAGCCTGTCGAAGGCAAAGGTCGTCGTCTGAGCCTGTCGAAGGCAAAGGTCGCCGCCTGAGCCTGTCGAAGGCAAAGACAGTCGCGTCGGCCAATACCATGATCACGTAAAAGCTTCAGTTTGAATCCGCGCAGATTGGCCTGATCTTTTTCACCGCGTTCCATCGTGTCCGGACCTGAATGACTGCCTTTTTCCCAGACTTGTGAGCTGGCTACATGAGCGTCGACTCGACACCCCAATCGAATTCTTCACGCAAGCGCTTGCGGGTGGAGCGTGTCCAGGAGCAGCCGCTGTGGCTGGTGATTCTGTCGCCCCTCCTTCTGATTGCGGCTGCGCTGCTGGTCGGCGCAGTGCTGCTTGCCTTGGCCGGGGCCGATCCGTGGATCGTTTACCAGCGTATGGCGACCGCAGCGTTTGGCAGTCGCTACGGCTGGTCAGACACCACCATCAAGGCCACGCCGCTGATTTTGGCTTCTTTGGGCGTTTCCATTGCCTTCCGCATGCGGCTGTGGAACATCGGCGCCGAAGGGCAGATCTACATCGGCGCTTTCTTTGCCACCGGCGTGGCGCTCTTTGTCTTCACGCCTGAAACGTCGCCGTGGATCCTGCTGTCGACCATGGCCCTGGCCGGCTTTGTGGGCGGTGCGTTCTGGGGCTTCATTCCTGGTTTCCTCAAGGCCAAGCTCAACGTCAATGAGATTATCACGACGTTGATGCTCAACTACGTGGCGATTCTCTGGAACAATTACTTCATCTACGGGCCCTGGAGTGAGCGGGGCTTTGGCCTGACGCCCCAGTTCCCGCGCAACGCCTGGCTGCCTCGCCTTACGGATTTCGGCGACACCGTGCCCGCTTTTCGGGGCCTGACGGCCCATTTTGGCATCTTTTTGGCCCTGACGCTGGCCCTGGTCTTATGGGTCGTTTGGCGGCGGACCAAGTGGGGGTTCGAAGTGAGCATCATTGGTGACAACCCCCAGGCTGCGAAGTACGCCGGCATCAACCTTTCGCGCAAGATCATGGTTGTCATGGCGCTAAGCGGCGGCTTTGCCGGTCTGGCGGGCATGACGGAGGTGTCGGGCGTCGTCCACCGTCTCCAAGAGCGTTTCTCACCCGGCTACGGCTTTACCGCCATCATTGTGGCCTGGCTGGCTAAGCTCAACCCGCTCGCCATCGTGGTTGTTGCGTATCTCTTTGCGGGCCTGCTCGTTGGCGGTGATGAAATCCAGCCAGCCGGCATCGCCCAGCTTTTGCAGGGCGTCATTCTCTTCGTCGTCGTCGGCGGCGAGATGATCCTGCGCTATCGCGTGCGCGTCGAGCGATAATGACAGAACGTAGTGCAACCTTTCGGAATGTGACTTTGCCATGGAACTAGCCCTTCTGGTCAACTTGCTTGCTGCCGGCATTCGTTCTGGGACGCCGATACTCTTTGCCACCATCGGCGAGATTTTTGCCGAACGCTCGGGCGTCCTCAACCTGGGCGTGGAGGGCATGATGCTCATGGGCGCGATGTCGGCCTATGGCGTGGCGCATGGCACGGGGAACGCCTGGATTGGCCTGCTGGCCGCCATCGGCGTCGGCGGGCTCATGGCGCTGCTGCACGCTTTTGTCACCGTCACCCTGCGCGCCGATCAGGTCGTTAGCGGCCTGGCACTGACCTTCCTGGGCACGGGCATGAGCGCGGTGCTGGGCGCACCGCTGGTCGAAGTCCATACGGCCCCGCGACTGCCCTCCTTCCCGATTCCGGTTCTTTCGCAGATTCCTGTGTTGGGACCGATCCTCTTCGACCACAATGTGGTTGTCTATTTGGGCTTTTTGCTGATTCCGATTTCGTGGTTCTATATCTATCGCACGCGGCCGGGGCTGGAACTGCGTTCCATCGGTGAGTATCCCGCGGCTGCCGACACGCTGGGCATCAACGTCATCCGTCAGCGCTACTTCTATGTCGTGCTGGGCGGGATGCTGGCGGGCATGGCTGGGGGATCGCTGAGCCTGGCCATCACGCCGCTGTGGATCGAGGGAATGACCGCCGGCGCCGGCTGGATTGCGGTGGGTTTGGTCATTTTTGCCGGCTGGGATCCCATCCGCGGCGCGCTGGGCGCGTATCTCTTTGGCGCGATTCGCCGGCTGCCGCTGGATGCCCAGAATCTGCCCTTCTTTCTCCAGAATCCGACGCTGGGCTATTTCATGAATATGCTGCCCTATCTCTTCACGATCTTCGTGCTGATCCTCAGCTCGCGTGAATCCATGCGCAAGCGCGCCGGCGCGCCGGCCGCGTTGGGCGTGCCCTACGTGCGCGAAGAGCGGGGCTCGTAGACCATGGGCACTCCCCAAACTACACGTTCGCTCTCCCAACTGAAGCGCTGATCTATGTTGCCTCAATCACACGTCGCCTATACGTGGCTGGCGCTGAGCCTGGCCCAGGACACGCTCGACATCGCACCCGATGCCGACTATCGACTGGTCGCGCTTGCGGCCATGGGGTCAGACCTGGTCGACAAGCCGCTGGCCTGGGCTTACTTCTATGAACGGCACAAATCGGCTGTTCTTTTCGCCCACACGCTCATTGCTTATGCGGCAGTGGCCTGGCTCACGCTGCGCCGCTTTCCCCGTCTGCGTTTGTTGGGCGTGGCTTTTCTGGGTCACGCGCTCCTCGATCGAATTTGGATGTTCCGGGATACCTTCGATCGGCCCCTGCGCGGCTGGCGTTTCCACGAGTGGAAGAAGCAGGGCTCGGAGCAAGAAAAAATCGGCAATGCCTACTGGCATGCCTTCACGCGTCGGCCGGAGCTGTGGGGGTGGGAAGTGGGCGGTCTGCTGGCGCTTGGCTATTTCGTATGGCGCTATCGCCTGTGGAAGCGCGCCAATCTCATCTCCTTTGTCTTGACCGGACGACCGCAAAAATATCCGCAGTAGCGGCCATTTACGAGGCATGCGAGCACCGTGATACAATCGCGTTATGCAAGATCCACCCTCGGCGCCTGAGTCGCCGCCTGAAGCAGTCGCGCCGCCGCCTTCACCGCCAGACAATTCAAACGCGTCACCCCCTTCTACACCGCCCACCTCCGTCCACTCTACGAGGGGAACCGGCCGCCGTGTTCTGGTCAACACCAGCGCACTGGCCGGCTCGTCAATTTGGCGCATCGTGATCAGCTTTGTCCTCCAGGTGCTGATCACGCGCATGCTGGGCGTGGCCCAGTTTGGTCAATATGTGAGCGCGTTGGCGTTTCTTAACGTGGCGCAAGTTGCCGCGGAACTAGGGCTACCCAACCTGCTCGTGCGGGACCTGGCTCAAGCCCCGAGTCAGCGCCGCTCTTACTTCATGGCGTCCTTGCGGATTCAACTTATCTCATCCTTTGTCACCTGGCTGGCGCTGATTGGGCTGAGCATTGTCTTGCCCCTGTCTCCCGGACTGCGCATCGCTCTCTGGCTGGCGGGCGCATCGCTACCCTTTTACGCGATCACCTCAGTCAGCCAGACGCTGTTTCAGGCGTGCGAGCGCATGGAACTGGTCATGAGCGTGGAGGGCGTAGTCAACACGTTGATTCTCGTGCTTAGCCTGGCGGTGCTTTTCCTGGGCGGGCAAGTGCAGCATTTGATCGGCGTGATGGTGGTGACGCAGGCGATTTCCGCCATGCTTTGTCTCTTCCTGATTATGCGCACCGGTCTCCTTGCCGACGCAACGGAGCGGGTGACGGTTCGCTGGCGCGACCTGTGGCCCCGGGCGCGTCCCTTCTACTGGCTCTCGCTGGCCGATGTGCTCTTGCATCGTCTGGATATTTTGCTGTTGAATGTCGTGGCCGGCGATTACGTCACCGGTCTCTACAGTATCGCCTACAGCCTGGTCCGGGTCGTTGTCAAGCTGATCCAGAGCTATTGGAAGGCGCTCTATCCTACTTTCAGCCGCCTCCAGCAGGAGTCGATGGTCCATTATCGTCGTCTGGCGGATTTGAGCCTGCGTTATGGACTCATGGTCGTGCTGCCCGGCGCGACGCTGGCGATTGGCGTGGCCGGCAACGTGCTCACCTTGCTCTACGGTCCTGAAGCCGAAGGCGCAACGAGCGCATTTCAGGTGCTGGTCTGGATGACACCCTTCTTTTTGGTTGAGACCTACGCCATCACCCTGCTCATGGCTGAACACTACCCTCGCCAAAGCCTCCTGCTGACGCTCCTGCACATCGGCGCTGTTGCGCTGCTGCTGCCGCCGCTGACGCTGCAGTTGGGCGCGGTGGGAGCTGCTATTGCCATGCTAATCGCCACTGCCGCAGGCGCCTGTATTGGTCTATACCTGCTGCATGTGGAGGGAATCCCTGCACGCGTCAGCAAGGTCGGTTGGCTGGTTGCCAGTGCACTGCTGGCAGGCGCTGTCAATATCTTTTTGCCCGTGCCGTGGATTCTGCGCACGCTCACCGCAGCTGCTCTCTATCTGTTGCTGATTTGGATCACAGGCGTCTTTGCGCCCAGCGATCGACAGCTGCTGCGCCGGGCGCTGCTGGCAACGGAGCAACGCTCATCCGCCCCAGAGCAAGCCCCAACTGCGCCCTAACCGATCACTTTCAGAGTATCGTTGCCCCAAACACTCGATGTTCTCAGACGCACGCTTTACCAAAATGACCATTGATCATTGGCAATTGACCATTGCCAATGATCAATGGTCATTTATGCGTTGCATCCGCTTATTGGACCTCCCTTGCGCTTTTCTGTAGAATGGGTGGTTGCATGAAGAGATGGAGTTGCGCCTTTGCGCTTTGACCGGAGTCAATAATGAGTCATTCCGAGCTCGAAGATCGAGCCCGGCAACGCCGCTATCGTGTCTTGATGATTGCGCCAACGAGCTTTTTCGCCGACTATGGCTGTCATGTGCGCATCCTGGAAGAAGCCCGCGTGCTGCAAAAGCTCGGCCACGATGTGACGATCGTCACCTATCGCAACGGGGCCGACGTGCCCGACTTGCACATTGAGCGCACCTTGCCCATCCCGTGGCGCACTGAATACGAAGTGGGCTCCAGCCGTCACAAGCTTGCGTTCGACGGCCTCTTGGGCTGGAAGACGCTGGCGTTGCTGGCACGCAATCGCTACGACATCATCCATGCCCATCTCCATGAAGGCGCGTTGATCGGTCTGGTATTGGGCAAGCTCTTTCGGGTTCCGGTACTCTTTGATTTTCAGGGCAGCCTCACAGAGGAGATGATCGATCATGGCTTTCTCGACCGCACGAGCCGCCTCTTTTCGCCTCTGCGCCGATTGGAAGAGTGGCTCGATCAAACGCCGTCGATTGTCTTCACGAGTTCGGCCAACGCCGAACGAATCCTAGTCGATCAATTTGACTGCGATCCGCAACGCATCCGCACCCTGCCCGATTGCGTCAATACCGATACATTTCGGCCTGCAGCAACTTTTGACCCAAGCGCGCTGGCCGCCTTGCGCTCGAAATTTGCTCTGCCGGTCGACGGCAAGGTCATTGTTTATCTCGGCCTGCTGGCCGAATACCAGGGTACCGGCCTCCTCTTAGAGGCAATGCAGCGTATCGTGGCGCGCTACCCTGACGTATACTTGCTGTTGATGGGCTTCCCGGACGTGGATCACTATCGGCAGCGCGCCCAAGACTTGGGCATTGCAGCCAACGTCCGCTTCACAGGACGCGTGCCCTACGCTGATGCACCGCAACATCTGGCGCTGGGCGATGTCGCCGCCGCCCCCAAGCTCAGCTTGACGGAAGGCGCGGGCAAGCTGCTCAACTATATGGCCATGGCCCTACCGACCGTGGCGTTCGATACGCCGGTTGCGCGTGAGTATTTGGGGCCTCTTGGGCTCTATGCCCAGCGGGGCAGCGCAGAGAGTCTGGCTATAGAGTTGGAGAGGGCGCTGTTTGATGATGAGACGACCGGAGAACTTGGCGATCGCCTGCGCCAGCGGGCCATTCGCCACTACGAGTGGTCCATGGCGGGGCAGTCGATCGTCGATACATATGCCGAGGTGCTCGGTGAAGTCCCTGCCATAGATCAGCCCGCCGTTGATGAGGCAACCACATCAGAGGCGTAATGCTTTCGCCAGGGTAAGCACCGCGGCACCGGCACACTGAACGGCAAGCGCGTTGCACGACCAAATTGTTAGGGATTATGAGCCAAACTGTTGAAGTGCGTACCTTTACCCCCGCCGGCAGCAACCAGAGCGCCCTCCAACGCGTGGGGACCCTGTTCAGCTATCGCGGGCTGATCTATAACCTGGTGATGCGTGAGCTGAAGGTGCGCTACAAGAATAGCGTGCTGGGCTTTGTCTGGAGTCTGCTCAATCCGCTTGCCATGATGATCGTCTTTACGCTTGTATTTGGCGTGCTCTGGCCCAATGGCGACATCGAAAAATATCCGCTCTTTCTCCTTTGCGGTTTGGTGCCGTGGCAGTTCTTTTCGAACAGCGTTATGAGCAGCATTACCAGCATTGTCGGCAACGGTAATCTGGTGAAGAAAGTCTACTTCCCGCGCGAAGTCTTGCCGATTGCGACCGTGCTGGCCAATCTGGTTAATTTTCTGCTCGCGTTCATCGTACTCTTTGGCGTGCTGATCGTTTTCCAATCGAACTTCAGTCCATGGCTCTGGATGTTGCCCCTGATCATCTTGATTCAGACCTGCTTCACGCTGGGCATTGCCTTTTTTCTCAGTACGATCAACGTCTTTTACCGAGACACGATGATGGTCATGGATGTCGTGATGCTGGCCTGGTTTTTTTTGACGCCGATCTTCTATAGCATCGAGTTGGTGCCTGCGACCATGGAAATCGGCAACATGGTCATCGATCTGCGCCGCCTGCTCTACATTCTGAACCCCATGGCCTCGATCATCAACATGTATCGTGACCTGCTCTACTGGGGGTACCGCACGGATTTAGATTTCTTCTTGCGCACGGCACTGACTGCCGTGATTGTCTTGGCCTTTGGGTACTGGTTTTTCATCCGCTACAGCAACCGCTTCGGCGAAGAAGTGTAGCAACCATTCCCCCTTTTGATCCTGCATTGAACATGGGAGAGACTTGCATGAAACAGTTCCATGGCTGGAAAGTGATCGGCGCGATCTTGATCGTTGCCGGTCTGGTTTTGACGCCGTCGGCCGTTCTACGCGCCCAGGGCGAACCCTATCTTGTTGAGTATCCGGTACCGGGCAGTCCGCAGAATGTTGCTGTCGAGGCGCCGGGCCGCATCTGGTATACGCTGCCCGCCAGCGGGCAGATCGGCTTGCTTTTGCCCAGCGGCAACACGAGCATGACCGAGACCTTCGCCGCCGGCGGTGAGCCCTATGACCTCGTCGTCTCGCGCGGCTCGGTCTGGTTTACGGATCGTACCGGCAACCGCATCGGCCAGTTCGACATTGGAACCGCGACCTTCACCTATTACCCCGTCCCCACCGCCAACAGCGCACCGACCGCGATCACCGCCATGCCCAATGGCTCGATCTGGTTTACGGAGCGAGCGGCCACAAAGCTGGCTGTGCTCGATCCATCCAGCGGTGTCATCACCGAGTATCTCTATAACAATGGCAATGGCGAACTCGGTGACGTTGCCGCGCGCAACAACCGCTCAGTCTGGATGACCGTGGAGGATCGCGACGAGATTGTCGAATTCACGCCGGACACTGAGACTTTTCAGGTCGAACAGACTTCTGGCCCGCCCGGCACACCGCCGGTTAGAAGCCCTCGTGGCGTTGCCATTGATACCACCAACCGGCCCTGGATGACGATCTTTGGCCGTGACGGCAGCGCTAGTCTCATCGCACGCTACGCTCCGGCCACGACTTTCCGCGTGCGCACTACGCCTACAGCAACACCCAATGCCGGTCCGACTCAGATCGCGTTTTATGATGCCGGGGACCGCTGGCTCCTCTTCTACAGCGAATCCGCCGTGGGCAAGGTGGCGCGCCTGACCGCCCTGACCAGCAGCGCCATTGGCGGGACGGTTGAGGTTGCGCTGGGGGCCTCCGCCGCGCCCCAGGGTGCGGCCGTGGATGAAAACGGCCAGGCCTGGTTCGCCGTCAG
>CAWEEJ010000087.1:0-56838 GCA_963807905.1 uncultured Chloroflexia bacterium
CTTCCACGTCAATTTTCATCCCATCCGGTGAGCCGGGCTGGGGGTGATCCATGTCGGCGATCACGCGGGAGTTCGACAACGTGCCGTCGGCTCGCACGTCAAACGCGCGCACGTGGCGATGATAGGAATCGTCAATGTAAAGAATGGATTCATCGGGTGAAAAGGCCAGCCCGTTGGGGCGTTCAAAGTCCGCTGCCAGCAATTGGATGTCGCCCGCCGGTGAGACGCGATAGACGCCATGACAGGGCTGTTCCTTTTCTTCGGGCTCAATGCCGTAGGGCGGATCCGTGAAATAGACATCGCCATCCGATTTTACGACCACATCATTGGGGCTGTTGAGGCGCCTGCCCTCGTACTGATCGGCCACGCTGGACACGCTACCGTCGGCGTCGATGCGCGAGACCCGGCGACCGCTATGCTCGCAGGCCAGCAAGCGCCCCGCTTTGTCAAAGGTCAAGCCGTTGGCGTTGCCCGTTGGTTCGCGCCAGACTACGGCCCCCGTTTCAGCCGACCAGCGGTAGGTGCGATTGGCGGGAATATCGGAGAAGAGCAGCGATCCGTCAGTCTGCCAAACCGGACCTTCGGTGAATTGAAAACCGGTGGCCAGTTGTTCGGGATCGCCAGATTCGATCAGGGTCTTGAGTTTCATGGGGACTCCACAATGAGAATGAATGCGGACTGGATTTCCTCACAGTCTGAAAGGAGTGATCGCTTTTGTCAACCTGGCGACCTCTTCCGCGCAGACGAACCGATTGAATTGAAGATTTCATACCGATCTCACCCGCTCCGGCGCATATGCTGAGGGATGACAAAATCAGCGCCTCCGATCGTGAGGGTTGTTAATTAGCTCTATCCTATCTCACACGTCAGGCAAGGAGATTACCATGAATTTCGCAGACCTGGGGAATGAGGAATATATTGCCCTGGAAACATTCCGCAAGAGCGGTGAGGGCGTCATCACGCCCGTGTGGGTTACGCCAGAGGACGGCAAGCTCTATGTCTGGACCATGGGCGACAGTTGGAAAGTCAAGCGGATTCGCAACGACGGCCATGTGCGCATGGCGGCAAGCGACGCGCGCGGCAATCCCAAGAGTGAATGGGTCGAGGGCATGGCCACTGTGCTCGAAGCCCCCGAGGCCGAAGCGCGCCAGCGTGAGCGGCTGTCTGCAAAGTACGGCATGAAGTACCGGCTGTTTGGGCTCATGGCCAAGCTGCGCGGCAATAGTGGACCCCACGTGGCGCTCGAGATCCATGAGCCGACGGCCAAACCGGCCGATAAAACAGCACCAGACGTCCAAAGCTAGCGAGTAGAGTAAACAGGGTCATTGCGTGCCTGCGCTTCCCACGTGACAATCTGCCCATTCCTGGAGCGCCGACGTTCGACCAGGCAAAGGGCTGAACCGTCACACTCGCCCAATAACGGTCCACGCCCGGTATCGCCCGGGCGGGTAGATCCCAATCGGACATGCCCCTCGTGCGGATGCTTCATTGCGTCGCCCCCACTCTTCATGCAAATCCAATACCATACGAAATCGGCCTGCCCATTTTTTGCGCTTAGCATATCGTGGAAGATTTGGGTATACTGACTGCGTCCCTCAATTGTCGATGATCTGCATCCTTGGCTGTTACATCAGCGCAAAGACCATTTCCTTGCCATGGACACCAGAATCGTCCGCTACCATTATGATGTTCTGACGCCCTATTACACGTCGTTCTGGGATGAGCACATTCGCCACGGCCACTTTGTGGACGGAAACGAATCTTGGGCCGAGGAGACCGACAAGTTAAGTCGACATCGTGATGGTGGCACAAAAGCATAGGTAACTCTGAAAGTCCGTACTTCGTTAGTTGTTTCGCAATCGTATCAGCAAGTTGAAAGGATGAAGAACCATGTGTTGTGCATTTATGAGTCTGCTTCTCCTCGGTCCGCGTATCTTTGGCGCGTTTTGGTGGATCTTTCAGCCAGGACGTTGGCAACTGGCCTTCGGTAACTGGGCCGGCGGCGCAATTTGGTGGATCTGGCCCATTTTGGGCATTGTCTTCTTGCCGTGGACGACCATCATGTATGTCCTCGTTTCTCCCGGTGGCATGAATGGTTTTGACTGGGTATGGGTTGGCTTGATGTTCGCTGCCGACATCCTTTCTTACGGTGGTGGTTACGGGCGCAAGCAGATTCCGGGCTACGAAGGCTACTAGACGGGTCGTTCGCACCGCATCATCTGACGATAAGATTTGGTTGAAAGAGAAGGGGGGTCGCTATGCGACCCCCCTTCTCTTTTGCGCCATGTTGGGTTGCCCATTCTGCCATGTGGCGCACCCGCACGCACCGCAAGATCGCTTTGACGCGGTGGCGTCGTGTGCGAAAGCATGGATCACCCCTGCGCTTGCTTCACCCGCGCAACGGACTTGATCAATGTGCGGATGGTCAGCGTGACCCAGAAGACGAGCCAGGCGGCAAAAAAGATGCCGGCCAGGGGCACGCGCTCTTCGTCAGAGATGGGCTCGTAGGTGACATCTTCCGGCGTGATCCGGATGTAGCCGCGTGGGGTCGCGCGGCCACCGCCGCCACCGCCACCACCGCCATCACCATTGCGCCATCACCATTGGCGCCATCACCATCAGCGCCATCGGCTGATGCTTCCTCGCTCTCCACCGCTTGCACTGCCTCGTCACCAGCTTCTGCAGCTGCAAAAGTGGGCCCGTAGCCGCCACCGTAGCCAAAGCCATACTCGACCTGCGCCACGGGGATGATCACAACGCCATTCTCGGTGGTCGGCTCACCAAATACGCTTTTGGCTCCAATACTATCGACCAATTGTGCGATGGGGGTCGTATCAAACAGTTCTTTGCTATCCATCAATCCATCTCCTATTTGCGTAGCGTGACGACTCGAGCCGCCAACATGATTATGACACAGACGACGCTAACCATGGCCGCAATTGCGGCCATGGCGCGAATCGGTTCCTGTAACGGATCATCGATTGAGACAATCTCCTCCACATCCCCGGTGGTAACCTGGATCTCCTCCGGCGTCAACCGTCCTCCCCGGCTAACAAATGAGCCGCCTTGCTCCTCGCCTTCCAGCGCCCAGCCCTGCAAGCGCGCGACTGGCTGAATGCGCCTGCCGCCAACAACAAGCGGCTCCGCCTCTATGCGGCGATCAACTCTCGTACTCGATGGTGTTCCATTCTTCATCGACCTTCTCCTTTCGAATCGCTTCTACGAAGCTCTACGTTCAGTATAGCAGGTGAGTTGCCGCCACCGCACCCTTCGAAAGTGCTATTCTGTCTGCAGGCCGCGAAGATCAACCAGCGGGGAGCAAGCACATTGTCCGGCGCCACGCGGAAAAACTGTGGTGCAGCAGGCTGCCTTGCATGGGCGCCAGCAGTTCACCCGTGCGCTTAGAACTGCCGCGATGGGTCTTTGTACACTGCTTGGTTGTTTTTTGCCGGGAACGGATCGAACCGCGAGTCGACGGAAGAGGGCGCAACGGATTATTCCGGCAACTGGGGAATTCGTGCCGCAGCGAGCCTCGCTTCTTCCGGGGGGGATGAATCGCCGGGTTCTTCATATTTTGGGCGCAGGTAGGCTTCGCTTTGCAGTACGGGGTGCCGGCCGCGGCAGCCGGCGTAGAACGCACGAATGTAGGCCATGTCCGCTTCGATATCGCCCGTGGGCAGATGGGTCGGTACCATGCCGGCCGACTTGGTTCGATAGTCAATATAGACCAGGCCGATCGGCACGTTGGCGCCTTGGGCAATGTGATAAAACCCGCTGCGCCAGTACTTGCTCTTGCCCCGTGTCCCCTCAGGCGTGATGCCGAGGATCATACGGTCGCGGCTATTGTAGGCGTCGATAATCTGCTGGACGATGTTATCCCGCTTCGTGCGGTTGATGGGGATGCCGCCCACCTTCTCCAACATCCAGCCGATGGGCCCGCGGAAGACCGTATGCTTGGCGGCAAAATTGGGGAAGGGCAGGTCAATCGCACGCGAACCCATAAAGAGGATGAAAAAATCCCAGTTGGAAGTATGAGGCGCTACCACCGTCACATATTTGGGGCTGTCGGGAATCTCGCCGTAGAAGCGCCAGCGCAGAATGCCGTGGACAAGGAAATACCAAAACTTCTGAACCCACGTTCGCGGCTTTAATTCGGGTAACTGAGGCGGCATAGCTCTCTGTTCCGGACAGGAAGGACGGTCAACCAACGCTTGCGATTGTGATCATGCATCAGCTGAGTTTAAACCCTGTTCCTGTCCTGTGGTATTGGGCGCGACAACCACAGCATCAAGGATCTTGCGATAGCCGGTACAGCGACAGAAATTGCCGGTAAATGCTTCAGCCGCCTGCTCACGCGAGGGCGTCGGGATCTCCTCAAGCAGTTTGGCCGCGCTCATCACGAAGCCCGGGGTACAGTAGCCGCACTGGACGCCGCCGCTCTCGACCAGCGCCGCCTGCACAGGATGCAGGGAGGTTTCGGCGCCCAACCCTTCCACTGTGACCACCTCGCTGCCCGTTGCCCGCTCGGCCGGCACCATGCAGGCCATGACGGCCATGCCGTCGAGGAAGACGGTGCAGGCCCCGCACTCGCCCTCTGCACACCCCTCCTTGACGCCGACAAAGCCGGCGCTGCGCAGGCTCTCCAGCAAGCTCATGTCGCCGGCCAGCGTAACCGGCTGCCCATTGACCAACGCTGCATTGGCCGGCAGTTCGCTCCCTCGTGCAACCGGCCACCGCCCGTCGGTCTGACCACGCAAGGTAACCGGCTGTGCTAACCAGCCGTCGCGTTCGCGGCCGTCGCGCAGTTGGGTCAAGGCCCGTATGACAAGCTCTTCGATCATGGCCAGACGATAGCCAGCGCTGCCGCGCAGGTCGTCGATAGGCTGGGCCGCGACAAGGCTGCGCCGGGCCGCCTCTGCAATCACCCGATCGTTCAACGATTGGCCGAGCAGATAAGTTTCTGCCTCCGTCGCACGGACGATGACCGGGGCCACGGCCCCCAGCGCAATGCGGGCATCGACCACACGATCCCGATCATCCATCGCCGTGATGACAGCGGCGTTGACGACGCTGATCGCCTGGGCGCGACGCAAGCCCAGCTTAATGAACGTGCCCCGCCCCCCTGCCTTCAGCTTGGGGATGGAGATGCCGCGTCAGAATCTCGTCGTCGGCCAGATCGACGTGGCGAAAGTCGGTCATGAAGGAGGCAAGCGGCAGGCTGCGTTCGCCACGCGCGGCGCTGGTCAGCGTCACCGTGGCGTCCAGCGCCAATAGCGGTACGATTGTATCGTTGGCCGGGCTGGCGGTGATGATGTTGCCCGCCACCGTCGCCCGGTTCCGGATTTGAGGCGCGCCCACTTCCCAACAGGCGCGGGCCAGGAGGAAGGCATGGGTCGCGACCGCGTCGCTTGTGACGCACTGGTTATGGGTGACCAGGGGCCCAAGGTGCAGGCGCTGGCGATCTTCGACAATCTCAGCCAGCCCGCTAATGCGGGTCAGGTCGATGAGGCCCGGCTCGCCGCCGGCGGGCGTCCGCCGTCCATCTTGGGACAATTCGACCAGCAGGTCCGTACCGCCGGCAATAACGCGGGCATTGGCGCCATACTGCGCCTTCAGCGTCAGTGCCTCGTCCAATGAATCGGGTGACAGATAGAATGCGTACATGTAGGACTCAATCAGAGTGTAGGGACGCTGAGCCATCAGCTGGCGGTCGAATTCAAGCCGGCTGGACGACCCAGGACAGGAGCATGGTCGGCGCCTCGGCCAGCGCGGCACGGTAGGCTTCATCGTTGGCAAAGCGTTGTGTGGCAAGCACGCGGCCATGAATGGAAACGTCAAAGCGCGCCACGCCAAAGGGCCAGGGGTCAAAGGTGATCGCTGTGTCGGTGTAGCGCATGGTGATCTCGGCATAGGTGCCCTGCTCGTCGACCGGGCAGAGGGGCAACTGACGCTCGCGCGACCAGGGCACGCAGACCTGGAGGCTGGCATTGTCGCCGAATTGAAGCAGCCGCGTGTGGGCGTCAATCGCGGCGTCAGTGCGCGAGAGCCGGTCGCCAAGCTGGTCGCCGAGCTGGTCCCGCACCGCGTCCAGCGCCGCGGGCCAGCGCGCAACAAAAGCCTGGGCGGTAGTTCGTTCGGCGCCTTCATCCAGGCAATCAAGCCCACTGGCGTATAGTAGCGTCGCATGGCGACGCACGAGCAGCCCCGCGTACGGATGCTGGGCTGCGGCCCGGGCAATGCCTAGCTCCCAAAGCGCCGCCTTGGCGTCCGCAGCCGGACCATGCATGAAATCCATGGGAAAGCCGTCGGGACGCAGCAGGGGCGCTTCCTCCCATTCGTACCAGCCGTTGTCATGCTGGGCAATCGCCATCATCACCGGTTCGTAGGGAGTGGGGGCGGCGAAGGCATCATTTCCCCAGTGGCGGCAGAAGGCAGCGGCCATGAGTGCATGGCTGGTCTGGTTGATGCAGAGCGTGCGGCCGTCCGGCAGCTGCTGGACGATCATGACCCGTCCCGTTCGGCTTTGACCAGATAGAGGCCAACGCCTGCGGCCACGCCGCCAACCAGCGTGAAGAGCGCTTGCCAGAAGCGCAGCCCCAGCAAGCGCGCCAGGGCAAAGTGTCCGGCCAGCATGCCTACGCCGCCCAAAATCACCGCGGGCGGCACTGGAGACTCGGCCCCGGGCGTATTGAAGGCCGCCCGCTGCATTTCATCGATTTGCTCCTCGGCTTGGGCCCGGCTCCACCCCAGATAAAAGGGCAATGCCAGGGCCGTAGCCAGGAGACTGAACAGGAAGCGCATAGGTATAGTTTACCCGTGTCAAGAACCAGCGGCCCCAGCGTGTGCTAGAAGCCGTCGGCGAAGGTGTCAATCATCAGCTTAACGTCACCCAGCGGATAAAGGATCGGGCAGGTGGCGCCGGTGGCCATATATTCGCGCACTTTGGCTTTGACCTCGCTCGGCGTACCGCTGGCGGTAATGCGTAGGACCAGCTCGTCGGGCACCAGGGGCATGGCGGCCTTGACCTGCTCCTTGGTCGCCGGCCAGCCCAGAATGGACTGGATCTCCGTCACAATTTTGGGGTCGACGCCGCTGGCCTTGGCGATGTGGGGCTGCTGGGCCAGATACTGTGTCAGCAACTCCTTGGAGCCGTCGATCGCGGTTTGGCGATCTTCGTGCACCGAGCAGACGATGAGCTGCGGCCGGTCGACGTCATCGATGCTGCGGCCGGCACGGGCAGCGCCGATCTCCAGACGCTTCATGGCTTCGATGTTGTACTCTGGCGGCACGCAGTAGTTGAGGACTGCGCCATCGGCAATCTCGCCGGTCAGCTCCATCATCTTGGGGCCCGTTGCGCCGATCATGATTTCTACATCGCGCGGCTCGCGGCGGCCGTGGACCACGTCCAGCTCCACGCCGTTGAGGGTGTGGAAGTCACCTTCGTAGGTCACATTCTCCAGCGCCAACAGCCGGCGCATGAGTTCGACCGTTTCGCGCATTGCGGCCAGGGGCCTGCGGCGTTCAATGCCCACGTTGGCCGCCAGCGGATCCCACCAGGCGCCAATGCCGCAGATCACGCGACCGGGCGCCAGGTCGTCGAGCGTGAGAAAGGTCGCCGCCAGCAGACCAATGTTGCGCGTCCAGTTGTTGATGACGCCCGAGCCAATCTTGATCTCGTCGGTCACCGCGGCAAAGGCGGCCATGGGCACAATCGCATCGCGCACCAGGCGGCTCTCGGCCTGCCAGACGGCTTCAAAGCCCTTCGCTTCGGCATATTGTGCGTATTCCATCCCTTCGCGGATGGGATGCTTGTCCTGCAAGTAGAGCGCTACTCGCGTATATTTTTCATCAGCCATGGGTTGCTCTCCTGGTCTACTTCTGGCATGGAAAAAGTAGGTGCGTGCACCGCATGCAGAAGACGATGCCCGTCTCTCATTGTGATGGCGTTTGAGGATTGACGAACCGCACGTCAACGCGCGGTCTTGGAACAATTGTAGTGTACACGCACCAATTGTGCGCGTCAAGGAAAGGGCGACGGAGGGTGCAGTTCAGATTCAGGGCAGTATCGTGCTCACGTTCGCCTCACCCTGCTCCATCACCTCGACGGTGACTTCGCGTCCCTCTCCTCCGGGCGGAGAGGGACAGGACGAGCCCCCTGCCTGGGCGAGTCCAAGGTGAGGCCACCCGTGCCTCCAGCGTGAAATGCACCCGACAGAATGCGTCAGCAAACCTCACGGCCTGATTGTCAGCCCAATTTGGCGGTGCTGAGGCGCGTGCTATAATGCCCGCATCATGAATGGTCCCTCTCCTCTACCGTACCCCGTGCCGCTTCCACAGCCCTTGTCTGCCAATCTGTCAGATGATGTATCTGATGTGGCGGAGACAGAAGAGGCGTTCTGGCACTTGATTCGCGGACGGCGCTCGATTCGCCGCTACACGGGAGAAACGGTTCCGCCGGAACTGCTCACGCGGATTTTGGAAGCGGCGACATGGGCGCCCTCGGCGCACAACCGCCAGCCGTGGCGCTTCTGCGTGGTGACCACTGACGCCGTACAGGAGCAACTCAGCGCACGCATGGCCGCACGCTGGCGTGCCGACCTGAGCCGGGACGGCGTTGATGCGAGTGTGATTGAGCGTCGTGTCGCCATTAGCCACGCTCGCATCACTGGCGCTGCGGCGTTGATCGTGCCTTCGGTCAGCATGGAGGAGATGGACAGCTACCCGGACGCTCGCCGCGACGAAGCCGAGCGGCTGATGGCCGTGCAGAGCGTTGCGCTGGCTACGCAGAATTTGCTGCTGGCCGCGCATCATTACGGCCTGGGCGCGTGCTGGATGTGCGCCCCGCTTTTTGTACCAGACCTGGTGCGAAATGCCCTCGGTCTGTCGGACGCCTGGCAGCCTCAAGCGCTCATTACGGTAGGCTATCCCGCCGAAATGAAACAAAAGGAGCGCGCGCCAATCGACACGCGCGTCGTCTGGCGCTAATCTCGCTTTACCTGATCCAACTCGCGATCGTCGTCCGCTGCACGCGCCGGCATGCGAGCCAAATTTCCCGAGTCCACTGTAAGGTGTCAATCGATCACTTATGACAGAAGTCGATTCTTCTCATGATGTGCGGGTCGTCGCCCTGGCCGGCGGCGTCGGCGGTGCGAAGCTGGTCGCCGGTTTGCAGGCCATTCTCCCCCCGGCGCCTTGACGATCATCGTCAACACTGGCGATGATTTTGAACATTGGGGCCTGACCGTCTGTCCTGACCTGGACACGGTAACCTATAATCTGGCCGACCTGCATGATCCAACGATGGGCTGGGGTCGCCGTGACGAAACCTACCGCACGCTCGACGTGATGAGCAGCTTGGGCGGTGAGGATTGGTTCCGCCTGGGCGACCAGGATCTGGCCCTGCACCTCCGTCGCAGCGAATGGCTGCGCCAGCGCATCTCCCTCACCGAGGTAACCGATCGCGTGCGCCGCAGCCTGGCAATTCCCTCTACCATCTTGCCCATGTGCGATGAGCCGGTGCGCACGCTCGTGCACACGGACGAGGGCGACTTGCCCTTTCAGCACTATTTCGTGCGTAGACGCTGCGAGCCCATCGTGATCGACGTCAGCTTCGTGGGCGCGTCCGACGCCAAGCTGACCGCGCCGACGATGGCCGCGCTGGAAACGGCCGACCTGATTGTTTTTGCGCCCAGCAACCCCTACCTGAGCATCGACCCGATCCTGAGCGTGCCGGGCTTGCGCCGCCTCATTCGCAAGAGTGATGTGCCACGCGTCGCCGTGACCCCCATCATCGGTGGCCGTGCGCTCAAGGGCCCCGCTGCAAAAATGATGCGCGAGATGGGCCACATGATGAGCCCCATCACCGTAGCCGATCACCTGGACGGCTTGATCGACGGTTTCGTGCTGGATCAGGAAGACGCCGTGCTGCAAGCATCATTTGAACCGGCCGTGCTGGTGACCGACACGATTATGACCGACCTGCCCAGCAAGGCGCGGCTGGCCGGGGAAGTGCTTGAATTTGGGCTTGCGCTCCAGGCGTCTCAGCCGGCATCGCCTCAAGATGCACCTGCGGCCTCATGACGCCAACCTGGTTGATCGTACCGGTGAAGCCCTTTGCCGAGGGCAAGAGCCGCCTGACGACCAAGCTTTCGCCCGCCCAGCGCGCCCGGCTGAGTCGGCAGCTCCTGACGCACGTGATCAAGACGGCGGCAGCCAGCGAACTCTTTGTCCACACCCTGGTTGTCAGCCGCGACCCGTCTGCGGCCGAGATTGCCGAACACTTCGACGTAGAGTTGCTGGCAGAGGAAGGTCGCGACCTCAACAATGCGCTCGAGCAGGCGCGGGCGCGGGCAGTTGCCCACGGTGCGGAAGCAATCCTCGTGCTGCCATCAGATTTGCCCCGCCTCACCGTTGACGATCTGCGGCAGCTCATGGCCGCGTCGGACGCCGGGGTCGTGCTGGCCCCCAGCCGCGACCGCGGTACCAATGCATTATTGCTCCAGCCGCCGGCGATTATCGACTTTGCGTTCGGACCGAGCAGCTTCGATCGTCATCAGCACTTGGCGCACCAGGCTGGCGTCACCCCCGGCGTTATTGCCACGCCATCCCTCGCCTTTGATCTTGACAGCCCGGATGATCTGGCCGAGCTGGTTGGTGACGGCGTGACATCGTGCGTTGGGTAGACAATAATAAGTTGACATAGTATAAGATTCCCCGTACAATTCGCCCACTAGTTCCTTACACCCTCCTGGTACACGAGTAGACGATTGCTGTTACTTGTGAGTGACACGCGACAGACCGTAGTTAGCAGAGCGTAGGTATATTCGGTCTGAACGGCAAACCCAAAAACGTCAGATTGAGTGCGTTTGAGCCAAACAAGTGCAGCGGCGAACCGAATCCACAAGGAGTCTTATCATGGCCTTCCACGTCACCCGTCGGAATGAATTCCTCGCCCAGTCCGCGCAGGCGGAAGAAGCGACACTGCCTGACCTTCCTACCGAGTACGGCGTAACGTTGCTGCCGGTGGAGGTTGCCGCCGGTCAGGCCTACTGGCGCGTGATCGGTGTTCATCATCTAACGCCGGAAGAGAATCAGGGCAAGCACGCCGTCTATGTCGATGCGCTTGATTCGGCCGGCGAACGCGTCGACGACGCGACCCTGCGCGTGCGCTGGGGCTGGGCGGGCCAGCGTGCCGACGAAATGGCGCCACCGCGTGCATTAGACAAGCCGGACAACGAACCCGCCGCGAATGTGGAGATGTATGGCGGGCAGATCGTCTGGGTGGAGCTAGGCGGCGACGGGTTGCCCAGCGAGCGCGTCGCCGGCATGCACACCGCTCATGCCGATGAGCCGGGCCCCGGGGGCGAAAACTGGAATTCCTACGGTCACCACTCCTTCTACGTGGTCTTTCAGCGAGCCGTGGCCGGTGTAGTCACGCCGGGAACCGAAACCGTGCCGGACAGCACGACGCCCGACCCCGGCACGCCACAGCCGCCAGTCATCGAGCCCGCGCCGACTGAGCCGCCTGTGGTTGAGCCGCCGGTAACAGCGCCACCGGTTGCGCCGCCGCTGCCCGTCACGGCCGGCAACAAGCTGGGCTTCTATCTGCATGACTCCACCGATCAGAACAATCTGTGGGAAGCCGTCTCGCGCGTGCAGCCGCCGGTCATCCTCGTCCATGCCGACACGGCCAACAAGATGCTGCTGCAGGATATCCGACGCTTTCGCGCGCCCAACGCCTTCGTGATTGGCCGCATGTACGTCGACAATCATGAGCAGCGCATGATGCTGGAAAGTAACCCGGAGGAGAATGGCCGCCGCTTTGCCGACAAGATTCTCGGCTACGATTTCGGCCTGGCGATGCGGCAGGGTGAAAACGGCCGTCCCCTGATCGATGCCTGGATGAGCCTGAACGAGACGGTGCCTGGACCAAACTCCGAGCAGTTCAAGGAAAAACCGGAAGAGACGGCGCGCCTGCTGCGCAACTACGATCGCTTCCAGGTCGCATTCCGCCGTCGTCTCCAGGAGTTTGGCGTTGAAGCCGTTGCCTTTAATTTTGGGGCCGGCAACTTCATTGAAGCCGCCCACTATCTCGACTATTTTCCCGATACGCTGCGTGAATACATCTACCTCGGTTTCCACGAATATGGCTGGCCGACCATGTATCCTGCGCCCGACAGCGCCACCAGCGCCGGCACCTATCGTCCCTGCCTGGCCGGCATCCGCGACCAATTCGGCGACCAGCACCGGGTGATCATCACCGAAGCGGGGCTGACGCGCATGTACCAGTACGCGCCCTGGGGCGACAAGGGCTGGCTCAACGTCGACGCGCCCCTGACAGAAGAGGAATATTGGCAATCCCTCGCCTGGTACAACCAGTATATGCTGGAAGATGAGTACGTGCTGGGCGCGTGTCTTTATGAAGTCGGGCATCACGGCCAGTGGGAGACCTTCCGCCACCTCGGCCGCACTGATGCCGGTGACGAGATTACCCTCATCAACCGTATGGTGGCGCTGAAGGATGCGCCACAGGCGCCGGCCGCGATGCCGGCCCAGCCTACGCCGGTCGCCACGCCGGAGCCGATTACCATCCGCGGGCGGGTGACGCTGCAAGGACTCGCCGTGGCCGACGCATCGGTGCGCCTCATCGGCGGTCAGGAGACGCTCGGCGCGATGCGCGGCGCGGCCCTGGATGCGCCCAACTACGTCACGTGGTCCCGCCGCGTTGACGATGTCAGCGGCTCGCTCTGGGCAGTCTGGCAGAGCAGCGTGGCCCAGGAGGTGGCGGGCATCACGTGGCCCGAGTTCAAGCGACAGGCGCTGCGCTTCAACCCGGAACTGGTGGAGAGCGACAGCGAATTTGTGGCCGGGCAGCGTTATTGGCTGCCGGAGAATCAGGGCATTGAGACCACAATCGCCTGGGATCGCCCCCTGACCGGCGTCGAGGGCAATCCGTGGCAGATTTGGCTGCAAGCGGTGCAGAACAAGGTGGTTGGGCTCGACTATAGCGCCTTCAAAAAGCTTGCCTATTTTCACAACCCGGATCTGGCGGAAGATGACGGCTACCTTGCTGCCAAGCGCTATAATCTGCCCCGCAATGCCGACCATACCCGCTATGCCCTGCAAACATGGACCCACAGTCGCGGCGGCTTCACCTTCGCCGATGTACCGCCCGGCAGTTATGAGTTGCTCATCACGGCGCCGGGCGCGTTGCCCTATCGTACGGGCTTTTCGTGCGATGAAGATCTCGAAATCAATGTGCGGCTGCTGCCTACCGTGTTGCCGGTGCCGGCGGACGTGGCGGCCATCTCCGGGGGGCCGTCTCACGACTTCGTGCGCACCCACGGCACGGAATTCGTCGAGCAGGGGCGTCTCTTCCGCTTCATTGGCGTCAACATTCGCGGTCTGGTTCATTATGGTGATACCAAGACGCTGCGCTATGCCGAGTCAAAGCATCGCATGGAGCAGCTTCAGGCCGCATACGACATGGGCGCGCGCGTCGTGCGCGTCTTCCTGCCCTCCATGCATGTGGACGTAGAGACGACGATCCGCAACCTGCAGGCAATTATAGATCTCCTCCATCGAGACTTCCCCGGCCTCTACATTTTGCCCGCCTTTGCCAATCTCTACGCCGATGTCCCCTTCCGCATCCCGGGCGATGAGCGCTTTTATGCCAAGATCGATCCGAATTTCCCAGCCGATCTGCTCACGAGCGACTTCTTCGGCGGCGGTTATACCGAGAACTATCTGCCCTATCTGCGCAAGGTGGTCACCGAGTTCAAGGATGAGCCGGCCATCTTCGCCTGGGAAGTGGGCAATGAACTCAAGCTGGATCCGGCCGATGTCGGGCTGCCGCGCCTCCATACCTTTATCGACTTCATGCGTCTGGCCGCACGCGAAGTTCGCGCCCTGGACACCAATCATCTCATCACCACCGGCATGATCAGCACGCGCCATGCATCGCTGCGCAACGAGATGCTCCAACGCCGCCTCTACGACAAATCCGCCTTCGATTTCATGACAATTCACTGCTACAACGAGGAATATCACGAGGATGAAAGCGGGCTGGCGCAGCTGTTGGGCATGCCCTACATCGTAGAGGAAGCCGGATTCGGCAATAAGTACGGCCATGATCGCAGCGGCCACATCCAGCGCGATATGGATCACTGGTTTGGCGCTGGGGATGGCGCACGCGGCTATATGCAGTGGGGCTTTATGGCCACGAGCAACGATATCGGCGACGGCGACCGCGATTCCGGCATGGATCGCGTGCTCCATCACGACTGGGACGCACTCTTTGCCCTGTATCGGACGCGGGCCGGTGATCTGGCCCGCAACCGGCCTGAAGTCACCCTGCCGCCCCGGCCCGTCAGGCCGCCCAAGCCCAGTGGGTTTGAGAAAGACAGCGTTCTCTACACCCACACGATCGTGAACTTGCGCACAACGCCCGGCTATCTGGGCAAAGATCTGTCCGACGTGCTCGGGCAAATTGCCTACGGCGCTACCGTCACCATCCTGGGCGCGGCCAAGACCCAGGATGACCTGGTCTGGTGGCCCGTGCGGGCACAGCTGACCGATGGCAGCACGGTCGAAGGCTGGGCTGCCGAATCGATTCCCGGCCAGCTTCTGATCAGCCCGGCCCTGCCGCCTGCCGCCCTGCCCATGCTGGCGAGCCGCCCCATGTCGATTGGGTGAGGGGAGCGCGGGGCGCGAAGCGGGGCGCGCGGAGTTGGTTGGACAACGTTTTGTGTGACCGATCGTTGAAAGCAAAATAAAGAACGCTGAATGCAGAATGAAAAATGATTAATGGTGAAGCACGCCCGTTAATCATTTTTTGTTCTGCATTTTCGATTCAGCATTCGTTTTCACGCGCGTCTGCAATGCTAAACTGCGCGCAGGATTACAGCCTGCGCGCCCCTCCTCGCTGTATAATTCCTGCTGTGAAAATATCCAACTTATTCATTGCTTGCTGCATCGTCAGAGTGTAAAAGTCGAACTGACGCAGCATCATGTAGATTGATAGAAAACTCTCTTGACGACGATACAATCCGGCGCGCCGTCGCCGCTAAGCCTGAGCAAGCGGTACCGCAAAATTAGCCGCTTTTTCCTGCGCATCACCTGGCACGTAATTTGGTGGGACGTTATCCTACGCCGGCGTGGTCTGAGCCGCTTTCGCACACCCTATTTGCCGCGCTGGCGCCAGTTGGCCCAGGATTACCGCAGGTTGGCGGTGGAGATGGGCGGCGTGCTCATCAAGCTCGGCCAGTTTCTGAGCGTTCGGGTCGACGTCTTGCCCGAAGAAGTCACGTCAGAGCTAGCCGGCCTGCAGGATGAAGTACCGGTGGAAGCGCTGGACCACATCACGGCCCGTATCGAGCATGATTTTCAGCGGCCGGTCGGCCAGCTCTTTGCCTGGTTTTCACCTGAAGCGCTTGGTTCCGCGTCTCTGGCGCAGACGCATCGTGCCGGTCTCCATTCAGGCGAGACTGTTGTCGTCAAAGTGCTGCGGCCGGGCATCGAAGAGATTGTTGAGGTCGATCTCACTGCGATTGCAGTCTTCCTGCGGCGGCTCAAATTCTATGCCCCCCTCCGGCGCACGGTTGACCTGGACAAGCTGATCGAGGAGTTTGACCGGGTGACGCGCCAGGAGTTGGATCTGGTGCTGGAGGGGCACAATTCCGAGCGGTTTGCGACGATCTTCAAAGATGATGCCGCGATTGCTACGCCCGAGATCTACTGGTCCTATTCCGCGCCCCACGTGTTGACCATGGAGGATGTGAGCTACCTCTCCATGAACAACCGGGACGGACTGCGCGCCGTCGGCATTGCGCCCGAAGCCGTGGCCCAGGTGCTGGCGCGCAGCTTTATCGAGCAGATTTTGCTACACAATTTTGTCCATGCCGATCCCCACGCAGGCAATCTCTTCGTGCGGCCCCTGCCAACGGCCGAAGAGCGGGCAAACGGCACTGTTGCGTACGCCCCGGGTGACGCCATCCCTGGAGCAGATGAACGTCCTTTCCAACTCGTCTTTATCGATTTTGGCATGGCGGTGGAAATTGGTGAGCGCATGCGCGGCTCCTTGCGCGAGTACATGATCGGCGTCTTTACCCGCGATGCTCACCGCATCGTCCAATCGTACGCCGCCGGCGATATGCTGCTGCCTGGTGCAGACGTGGATCGTTTAGAGGAGATGATCGACGGTCTGCTCAACCGTTTTGGGGACACCATGTTGGGCCAGGTGAAGCAGCTCGATCTCTTTGAATACAACGAATTTGTCATCGCCGAATATCGTGATTTGCTCAATAACCCACCACTTCAATTTCAGGTCGAGCTGCTCTTTGTGCTGCGTGCGGTCGGTCTCATTGCGGGGCTGACGACGCAGCTCGATGACGAATTTAACGTGTGGACGCCGGTGGAACCGATTGTCAAGCAGTTCATCAAAGAAGATGCGCAGGTCGACTGGCAGAAGGCCGCTCAGGGGACGCTCGACGTGGGGCGCATTCTCGCGCAACTGCCCAAACGGGTCGACGGCGTGCTGCGTCAGGTGGAGCGCGATCGGCTGGGCGTGCGGGTGACCCTGCAGCCCGAAACGCGCAAGGAAATCCAGGGCGTGCGGCGTTCCGTGCGCGGCCTGACGTGGACGGTGGCCTCCGTGGGCGTTTTACTGGCCGGTGTGCTCCTCTATGTTGGTGACCGGCTCGCCACGGCCTTGTCAACCGGACAGGAATAGAGCGCGAACAGGCGCCGATGATCGCTTAGACCCGCAGATGATTGTCCTGCCAAGGAGCGCTGTTGGTGACGGATCAAATCTACCCATTTCGCAATCTAGTCTTTCAGGGCGGCGGCATGAAGATGTTCGCCTATCATGGTGCGCTCCAAGTGCTGGAAGAGGAAGGTGTCTTGCCGCGAATTGAACGCGTTGCCGGCGCATCTTCTGGCTCGCTTACCGCGATGCTGGTCAGCCTGCGCCTGAGCGCGGCCGAAACGATTGCGCTCTTCCAAAGGTTTGACTATAGCCAGATTCCCGACGCCGTGGGTGGTAGCGAAGATGAAAAGAAGTCGGGAGAAGGTGTCATCCCGGCGCAGCCCCAAGTGCTCCACGCCGATCCCGTTGAAGCAAAGGGGGATGGCGAGGAGGCAGAGGACGATCAGCAATCGCTGTGGGACTTCCTGCCGGGTAGCGAGGTGGGACAGAATCTACAGTCGGCCGTGGGCAACTTGCAGGCGCTCACGCGACTCGTCAATCAACACGGCTGGTATGCCAACCACAACCTCTACCGCTGGATGGGCGATCTGCTGGACGAACAGTGCGGCGATCGCCGAGTCACCTTCGGCGATCTGCAAAAACAGGGACGGCGCGAGCTTTTCATCGTGGCGACCAATCTCTCACGCCATGAGACGGAGATCTTTAGCGCCGCCACCACACCCGACGTTGCCGTCGTTGATGCACTTCTCCTCTCCCAGTCGATCCCGTTCTTTTTTGAGGCGCCGCGCTTTGACGGCCACAAGCTCGGTGCGGGCGACGTCTATACGGATGGCGGCGTGCTCGACAACTATCCGCTTCAGCTCTTTGATGAGCCCCGGCACGCATTTGAACGCAATCATTTCGCCGACGGGATCAACTGGGAGACGCTGGGGTGCCGGCTCTTCACGCCGTCCGACTGCAAGGATCGCAATGAGATCAGCACGCTGATCGACTATGTGGTCAATCTTTTTTTTGCCCTGAACTCTGCTGAAGATATCGCCTATGCCAGCAACCCGACCGCGCGACAACGCACGGTGGAGATCAGCAACTGCTGCGTTGATTCGACGGACTTTGACATTCGGCCCTTCCCGAACGATGAACGCTACTGCAACCTGGTCGAGGCCGGTCGCACGGCTATGGCTGAGTACCTGGCGGACTTTGGCCAGTGATTTTTTGTACGGAGTGACCGATGAACCGTATGCTCTTGATGATTCCATGCTTGATGCTGCTGACCGGGTGCGCGTCACCGGCCTGGCAGCTTCTTCCTGTCGCTGCAGTAGCTGCCGGCCAGGTCGATTCGCTGGCCGCGCCTGACGCGCCTTTGCGTGACGCACCTTTGCGTAACGTGGCGACGAGTGCGCCGACGACACCCGAGCCGATTGGAGAGAATTCTTTGTTGCTTTACCGTTTTGATGCACCGGAGACTGCCGGGCGCTGGGCAATTGTCAACGACGACGTCATGGGCGGCATCTCCCAAGCCAATCTGGCGCTGAGCGAAGAGGGCACCGTGCTCTTTTCCGGCGATGTCTCGTTGGAGAATAATGGCGGCTTTGCGTCGATTCGTTCGGCGCGAGCGCCCTATGGCATCACCGACGAGCAGGGCGTGCGGCTCACCGTGCGCGGCGACGGCAAGATCTACCGGCTGCGTCTCTATGCCACCAGTGACCGGCGCATTGCCTACGAAGCGCCCTTCCAGACGGTGGCCGGTGAATGGCAAGAGATTGACCTGCCTTTTGCCGATTTTGAGCCGACCATCCGCGGCTTCGTGCTCCAGGACTATGGCCCCGTCACACCCAGCGAAATTGAAGGGATCGGGATTATGGTACGCGACGATCAGACAGGCGAATTCGCGCTGGAAATTGCTGCGATCGAGGCCTATCCGTAGGCTTCGCGACGCGCTCCGCGTTGTCGGATAATCAAGACAGCCAGTGAGATGACGCATGAGCACTGAGGCGCTACCTATCTGGCTTGCGAGGCGCCGGCCTGAACTGCAGTACGCGGACCCAAGACATGGGAGCAAAGCAAATGGCCTGGATCGAGATGATTGATGAAAAAGAGGCCGAGGGCGCGCTGGCCGCGCTCTACGCCGAACTGGTCGAGCCCTGGGGCGGGGTGGACAACATTCTGAAGATTCACAGCCTCAACGTGCCCTCGCTGGAGGCCCACGTCCTGCTCTACAAGACGGTCATGTATGGCAAGTCGCCCGTCAGACGACCACAGCGCGAGATGATTGCGGTCGTGGCCTCCGCAGCCAATCGCTGCCATTACTGACTGCATCATCACGGAGCGGGTCTCCGTCAACTAGTTCGCGATGACACCTGGGTCGAGCAGCTCATACAAGACTGGCGCGCCGCCGAGCTGACGCCCGCCGATCGCGCCATGTTGGCCTATGCCGAGAAGTTGACGCTGACGCCTTGGGCGATGGCGCGTGGCGATGTCGAGGCCCTGCGCGCGGCCGGCTTCAGCGACCGCGCGATCCTCGATATCAACCAGATTACGGGCTACTACGCCTACGTGAATCGACTGGCCGATGGTCTCGGCGTCGAGTTGGAGCCATTTTGGCAAGAAGAGGAATAATGTCTGAATTGCAAAAACGCACGCCGCCCGGTCCCGGGCAGGAATCAGTTTGGGACTACCCGCGGCCGCCGCGGCTGGAAGATTCGGATCGTCACATTCAGATTGTGGCCGGCGGCGAGATCATCGCCGACACCCGTCGCGCCAAGCGCATTCTGGAGACCAGCCATCCGCCCGTCTACTACATTCCGCCCGCAGACGTTCGCATGGACCTGCTGCGCAGGGCGACCGGCGGCAGCTGGTGCGAGTGGAAGGGTGAAGCGTCTTATTGCGACGTAGTCGTGGGCGAGCGGGTGATTGCGCGCGCAGCCTGGTGCTACGCCGAACCGGTTGCCGCCTATGCCGGTATTGCGGACTATCTGGCCTTTTATCCGTCAAAGATGGATCGCTGCACCGTCGATGGCGAGGTCGTACGCAACCAGGAAGGCGACTTCTACGGTGGCTGGATTACGTCAGAGATCGTCGGCCCCTTCAAAGGCGCGCCCGGCACGCTGGGATGGTAACTAATCCGCCCGCTCGTGATTCGTCATTCGTAACAATTCAGTACCGATCAAATAGGACGCGGATTTTGCGAGATTAGGCGGAACTTCGCTGATTTTCTTGCTCTTGTCCGCTGGAATCAGCCCGGTCAGCAATATCCGCGTTCTATCTCGCGATGGGCCAAACAGTCCCCTTCACTCACCAATATCGCTTTCCGCTTGCTTCCCCAAAATCGCGCCGACAGCTGCTTCCAGATCGGCGCCCTTCTCTTCATCAAACGACCCGGTGGTGCGCCAGAGAATCGCGCCGCTGCGGTCGACGAGGAGAATGTGGACCTGATCTTTGCCTGGAATATCAGTTGCCCGGCGAAAGGTCTCCGTATCAATGTAGAGCGTTACCGTACGCTCGCGTGCCTTGGGGTTGGGAATCCCCGCGCGCATGCCTTCGTTGATAAAGGTGCGGGACAGCATGGGCATCTTATCGATCGTGGGCAACTCGTAGTAGACCAGTTGCGGATTGGCGCCTTCCAGCGCTTCGGCAAAGGGCAGCCACGTATTCACGATCACCTGGTGCTGCTGCAGAAAGGGCACGAAGAGAAGGTTGAGATCGCCGGCAAAATCGGCGGGAAATGAGAGCTCCTGCCGGTTGAGGTTTGACCCCGAAACGGACGGGAAATGAATCGCCTCTGAGGTGACGCTCAGCCGGCTCTGGCGCACGGCAATGCGCCAGGCGAGCACGATCAGCCCAATTGCAGCGACGCCGAGTAAGAGTCGAACGAACATAGAGCCTTTTCTCCTGGGTAGACGCAAATGCCTCGTGGTGCTCGCAGCTTTCGTTCTGCCATCTTGAGCCGTTTCCTTCACTCCTAGGCAAGCGCTGCGTGCTTGACCTGCTGCCAGTAGCGCGAGAAGCGCCGCAGGTCCACCTTGTCTTGGATCACGACAAACGGTTCCTTATTGTACGTCACAACCGGTATTTCCGCAGCGATTTGGCCGCGAATCTGTTGAAAACCGGGGCTGACTGAGCCCATGGTCACCACATGGCCGGCTCCGTGCTGCCGGGCAAAGCGCAAGACTTCCCGGGCAACGTCACCGCGGCAGATGGTCACGGGCAGTTCGAGCAGGCACTCGTAGAGAAAGACGATTCGCTTCAGGCTGATCTGCTGTGTGGCCAGCAACTGCTCATCCCACACCCAGATCGCCGGCCTGTCGGACCGTGCGCGCAGGGCCGCGCTGTGGGGATCGAGACAGTCGCCATGGATCCAGATCACGCCATCCGACTCATCGTCAAACTCATCATTGCCATATTCTATCGTCGACCAATCGCTCGCTTCTACGCTGGCCAGCGCCTTGCGCCCTTCGCTTTGCGACGCAGGGTCCGGTTCGCGGCCAGGCTCAAAGAGCCGTTCGGCCAGCGCTTCGTAGCCGGCATCCAACTCGCAGCGACCGCGCAGGGGACATTGCTCGCAATAGACGCCATCGGTGAAACGCTCCAGATTCTCGCGGTTAAAAAGGTACGGCTTGTGGCTGAAGGTGCTGGCGACCCACTGCCAGGAGAGATTGTTGCTGGCCGGATCGCCATCCAGCAGGTGGGAGAGAAACCAGCGTGCGCCGGTCTGCCAGCGCACGCCGCGCCAGTGAACGATGTAGGCGGCCAGCCACATGCGGGCATGATTGTGCAGATAACCCGTCTGGCGCAGGTCGCGGCTGAACGCGTCCATGCAGGCCAGACCCGTCGTGCCCGTACGGATATCCTCGGGCAGCGTGTCGGCGTAGTCGGCGGCCGCATGACCGGTCTTGTATGGCTCTATGTCACGCCAGAGTGATTGGCCAATCGTCGCGTAGACGCGCTGGAAGTAGTCGCGCCAGCCCAATTCGTTGATCAGCTTGGTGGCGTTACGGGGGCTGGTCGCTGCGGCTTGCGCCGTGGCGCGCATTTCAGCCTCGCTGATGATGCCGTGGCGCAGGTAGGGTGAAAGATGCGTAACGGCTCCGTCCAGATCGTTACGCGTCGACGCATAGCGGGTGGGGTCGATCGCGGTCAGTGCCGCTTCCGCTGCGCGCCGGCCGCCGCGCGTCTCGGCCACTGCGTCGTCGACCGCTGCGGCAGTGGGAAATGCCTGACGCAGATAGTCGATGAGATCGGCGCGATCGCGAAACGTACGGCGCATGATGTCAGTCATGCGCCGTGTCCGCCTGAACGCCGCGGCGCGGCAGCGAGCGTTTTGCGTCGCCGGCACCGTTCGCTGCAGTAGCGCACGTTTGCCCAATCGGTCGCCCACTTTTTCCGCCACTGGAAGGGCCGCCGGCAAACCGGGCAGGTCTTTGTCGGCAGATCCTGCTTCTTGCGCGTCTTCATGTCATTTGTCATGGCGTGTAGCGTGGGAGGTCTGCCAAGAAGTCCGCTGCATTGGCCTGAACTTGCTTGCGTTCGTCCTCATCCAGATGGCGCAGGCCGAGTACGGCCGGCCCAAAGCGAGGATTGGCGCGCAGGAGCGCTTCATGCTTAAGCAGGAAATTCCAATACAGAAAGTTAAACGGACAGGCATCTTCACCCGTACGCTGCTTGGGATCGAAGCGACAGCTCTGGCAGTAGTCGCCCATCTTGTTGATGTAGTTGGCCGAAGCGATGTAGGGCTTGGTGGCAATCTTGCCGCCGTCAGCGTTCAGTCCCATGCCAATCACATTGGGCGTCACGACCCACTCGTACGCATCAATGTAGAACGTGAGGAACCAGTCGTTCACGACGGCTGGATCTACTTCGGCGAGCATGCAAAAATTACAGACGAGCATCAGCCGTTCAATGTGGTGGGAATAGCCGAGCTTTGTGACCCGATCCACGACTTGATGCAAGCAGTGCATGTCTGTGGCGCCGTCCCAGAAAAATCGGGGCATGGCTTCCGTATGCTGCCAGCTGTTGGCCGTTAGCAGGGCAGGCATCTGGCGCCAATATTGCCAATAAACATACTCGCGCCAGCCCAAAATCTGCCGGATGAATCCTTCAACGGAATTGATGGGGGCATGGCCCTCATCATACGCACGCTCAGCGCGCCGAATCAGATCCAGCGGCTCGAGCAGGCCAATGTTGAGGTAGGGAGAGAGCAGGGAATGAAAGAGAACGGCATTGTCTGCGCTCATAGCATCTTCGTAGGGACCAAAGCCGGGCAGACGGTGGGTCACAAAATCATCGAGCGCGTCCTGCGCCGCGGCATGGGTGACGGCCAGGTCAAAGTCATGGCTGTGGCCGGCGCCATGGTCGATTGCATCGACTGTCTCGATTGCGGCGCTTGTGATTGCGTCGGGTGGGAAGGCGGGCAGAGGCGGCGTTTCGAGCCCGCGTTTGGGCAAAGGCTTGCGGTTGTCCCGATCAAAATTCCATGCGCCTCCGGCTGGATTGCCATCGTCCGTCAGCAAGATATCGAAGTGCTTACGCATGGAGCGATAGAAATGCTCCATAACCACACGTTTATTTGGTGGCGTCTCGCTAAGGGAAGGGTGTTGATGAATCAGAAATTGACGATTGGGCAGCACCTGGACAGGAATAGAGACATCGGCTGCGAGGCGTTCTGTTTGAAACTGCCGGCCGCCATAGTCAGCCGCCGCCATCGTGATCAGACACTCTGGCTGCCAGGCGTCGATATGCTGCCGCAGACCGGCCAGGGTCGTTGGCGCTTGTATGTAGTCGACCACATAGCCTTGCTCACGCAGCGCTTCGGCGTAGTGGCGCATGGCGCTGAGAAGCAGCACCAATTTCTTGCGCTGGTAGGGCAATCGGGTCAGGCGGCCCATGCTTTCGATCAGCACGACGCAGATCTGCCCGCGCTCAGTTTCTTCTTCTGCAACGTGCAGCGCTGGGTGATCAAACAACAGCTGATCGCCCAGGATCCATACGCTCGTCCTGTTGGCGCTCATCGTACGACCGTCGCAATCAATTCAGGGCGCCAATTTCTTGCAGCGCTTCGCGATCGATCACACGGATCTGGCCGTAGCCCAATTCGACGAAACGTTGACGGCTGAATGCACGCAGGATGGCGCCGACCGTTTCGCGGTAGGTGCCGAGGTAGTCGGCAATTGTCTGAAAGTCGAGACCATGAATGATGCCACTGCCATCATCGCTGGCGTCCAGGAGCAGCTCAGCCAGACGTTCAGGCAGCGTCTTGAAGGGGTTGTCGTCCACGAGTTCTTCCGTCTGCAGCGGCTGGGTGCCATACATCTGCAGAAGGCTCCACGCTGCGATGAATTCCTCGGTGCTGGAAGCCGAAAGCGTCTCCTCCTGCTGGGCAAGACCTATTTGCGGATTAGATAGCTGGTCGTTGATTCGTCGTGACTGTGTACCGGTTGAAACGTTCATGGTTATTCGTCGCTTTCTGTGCGATGTACAGGAAATTTCAATCAACTTTGGACAGTGTAGCATGGAAAAGCCAGCATGTCAAATGTTTGTATAGCCTATGTCGCGCTATTGTTTGGTTTTGTACAGGTTATGTATTTATCAACCGCCAGTCTGGAGCCCCGCAATGGGCGGTTGCCAAGGCGGTCGCTTTCTGCTGAAATAGCAATATGCGCGATCTACGCGCCAGCCTGCACCGATTTTGTACGGGCCAGCCACGATTTCATTGCCGATCCACGCGCGCTTGGCTCTAAGGTCACCCCGCGGCGGACGGCAGCAGAGGAGAACCAAGATGAAGCAAGACTATTCGGAAGTCAAAGGCCCGCTGCGTAGTCAGGAGTGGTTCAACAACCCGCACAACATGGGCATGACCGCAGTCTATATCGAGCGCTACATGAACTATGGCTGGACGCGGGAAGAACTGCAATCGGGCAAACCCGTGATTGGCATTGCCCAAACCGGCGGTGACTTGACGCCCTGCAACTACGTGCATGTGGAACTGGCCGAACGGGTCAAGGAAGGCATCCGCGATGCCGGCGGCTTGCCGTTCGAGTTCCCCGTCCATCCCATTGCCGAGCAGGGCAAACGACCCACCGCAGCCCTGGACCGCAATCTGGCCTACCTGGGGCTGGTCGAGGTGCTCCATGGGTACCCCCTGGACGGCGTGGTGCTCACCACTGGCTGCGACAAGACGACGCCGGCCTCCGTCATGGCCGCGTGCACCATGGACCTGCCGGCCATTGTCCTCTCGGGCGGCCCCATGCTCGACGGCTGGTGGCAGAATCGCCTGGCCGGTTCGGGCACGATCATCTGGGAAGCGCGGGAGATGCTGGCCGGCGGTGAGATCGACGACGACGGCTTCATGGAACTGGTCGTCTCTTCATCACCCAGCGTAGGGCACTGTAACACGATGGGCACCGCGCTCACCATGAACTCGCTGGCCGAGGCGCTCGGGCTCTCGCTGACCGGCTGCGCGGCCATTCCTGCGCCCTATCGCGAGCGCAAACAGATGGCCTATGAGACCGGCAAACGCATTGTCGAGATGGTCAAGGAAGACTTGACGCCATCCAAGATCCTGACCCGTGACGCCTTCCGCAACGCCATTATCACCAACTCAGCGCTGGGCGGCTCCACCAACGCGCCCGTCCATATCACCGCCATTGCCCGGCACATCGGTCTGGAGTTGCCCATCGAAGAGTGGCAGACGGTCGGTCTTGACATTCCGCTGCTGGTCAACTGTCAGCCGGCCGGCGAGTACCTGGGCGAGGCGTTCTATCGCGCCGGCGGCGTGCCCGCAGTGATGGCGGAACTGCTCGACGCCGGCCAGCTGCATGGCGACTGTCTCACGGTGACGGGCAAGACCATTGGTGAGAATCTGGCTGATCGTCGCAGCCTCAATTCTGCGGTGATTCTGCCCTTTGCCGAGCCGCTCAAGGAGCAGGCCGGCTTTATGGTGCTCAGCGGCAACCTATTCGATTCCGGTCTGCTCAAAACGTCGGTCATCGGCGAGGACTTTCGCCAGAAATATTTGAACCGGCCCGGCGATCCCAATGCGTGGGAAGGGACGGCAGTCGTCTTTGATGGGCCGGAGGACTATCACGCCCGCATCAATGATCCCGACCTGCCCATTGACGAGAACTCGATGCTTTTCATTCGCTATTGCGGTCCGGTCGGCTATCCCGGCTCGGCCGAGGTGGTCAACATGTTGCCGCCGGACCGGCTGATCAAGCTTGGTGTGACTGAGTTGCCCTGCATTGGCGATGGACGTCAGAGCGGCACGTCGGCCAGCCCGTCGATTCTCAACGCCTCACCGGAGGCAACGGTGGGGGGCGGATTGGCGCTCCTGCAGACGGGCGACCGGGTGCGGATCGACCTCAACGAGGGCACGGTCAACATGCTTGTCGACGATGCGGAGTTGGCGGCTCGCCGCGCGGCCTGGCAGGCGCCTGACCTGTTCCATCAAACGCCCTGGCAGGAGATTTACCGCGACACGGTCGGGCAGCTTGCAACCGGAGCCTGCCTGGAAGCGGCGGTGAAATATCAGGACGTGCGACGCAACATCCCGCGCCATTCCCATTGAGGCGTCGATTTGGCGCGGCGTGGCCCATATAGTCACATTACTTTGACTCCGTACAATCTTCCAGAGTAAAAATGAGCCAGATCGTACGGAGTCAAAGTGACATCTCTATTAGACACCGCTTTTACCTGACGCATGGTGAACCGATTCGTCCTCAACCTTGCGGGAAATTTCGCGTTATCTGGCCATTGTCTTGCAGGGCTTTGCCAAGCACTCTTACCTTTTCCGCAACGATACCGGTGAGTGATAGCGGCGCCGGTTGAGCTAGCGCCGTCATGAGCCTGTCGAAGGATCGAAACCACCGAGTGATCGGCACCGCCCCGCTCGGTTTCGACAAGCTCAACCGGCGCTAGCAGCAGAGGCTCTCCGGGTCACCATTCCCCGGCTGGCAAGCCGCGTTGCGCGAAGCGTCGCTTCCATATAATTGTATGTGCCACAGATTTATGGCATCGTTAGGCTTGTTTGAACAGTTCTCCCCAATTACCTCATTCTCTCGCGTCCGGCATGGGCTGGGCGATTAGTGCAAGGAGCAAATGAATCATGCCAAGACGAGGCCCAAGCCGTCGTGGGGGCGTTAGCCCGGCGCAGCAGCGCAAGGCATCGCGCAAAGTGCAGAAGCATGCTGGCAAGAGGAAGCGTCAGAATCGCCGCAAGCGACGACGCCGGGTGCTGGCAGGCGGCGCCGTGATCGTAGGCGGCGGCGCGTTGGCCTACAAGCTGACGCACAAGCAGACAGAGCAGATCGAAGCCGCCACCGGCGTTCCGGTTGATGAGATGTCCGACGAAGAAATTCAGAACACAATGGACCAGCTAGGCATTCAGGGCGAACCGCTGACGGCCGAAGAGCAGGCCCAGGCCGCGACCCAGCCGCCGGAAGCGACAGCAACCGACGCGCCCGCCGAACCGGACTATATTGCACAACTCACCCAACTGGCGGCCTTGCGCGACCAGGGCATCTTGACTGAGGATGAATTCGAAGCCAAGAAGAAGCAGATTCTGGGCATCTAAGGAGATCCTGTACCATGTCTACCCTCTATGATCCTGAATTGACTCAGCTGCTCCAGAAAAGCGGTGAGTATATCGGCCATATCCGACCAACTGACGAGAGCAGCGCCTGGGTACTATTCCTGCTGGATGAGGTTAAGGCGTTTCTCACGCCGGCGGAGTACAAGACGTTACTCGAAGGACTTCAGGAAGAGCTGAGCCTGCGGCTTGATGCGGCGTAGGGTTCAAATCACCGTTAGGATTGCACCGAATTGCCCCAGGCTTCTGTCGAGCCTGGGGCAATTCGGTTTATGCTACTGGCTGATCTGATCGATCCCATAGACTTCCGTCTGCGGGAAGAACGCATACCAGCCAAACCAGTAGGCCAGGTGGCCGGCAATGCGCGGCGCCAATTCACCCTCGGGTCCGACCAGCGCCTCTTCCGTTACCTGCCAGACGCGTCCCGCTTCGTCGACTACCTGATCGCTCTCCTTACTCGCCGAAAACTCATGCGCCCCCCGTGCATACGCGCGCACTTCACTGCCGGCGCTGTAGCTGACCGCCGCTCCGGTCCCGCGACTTTGCCCCGCCACATCGACAATCTCATTCGGCGCAACTAGCACGACACTGGTCTCGCCGATGGTGTCGTTGATGACCCGTTCGCTGGCCAAGGTCGTCAGCGGATAGGCCACCGGCTCTCCGTCAATCCGCAGGGCGTAGACCTGATCTTTGTCGGCCAGCAGGTCGCTGCGCTGCCAGACGGGGAACATGGTCCCTTCGCTGGCAAAATAGTCGCCATACGCATAGCCGAGCTCATAGACGCGCGAGTGGCCGGTATTGATGTCGAGCACCAGCGTCTCCGGATGCTGACGCTGCCATTCGCCCCAGGTTGTCAACACGACGGGCAGCAGGTCGAGCGTCACCTCTTGACCGACCAGCGGTCCCATCACCGGCTCGCCGGTAAGCTGATTCCACAGTGTGCGCGTCTGCCGGTCGTACATGAGCTTATTGCTGCGAAAGAGAAAGCCGGACGAACCAAAATCATAGGTCACGCCATCCGAAGCGCGGCCGTCGTAGGCGATAGCGGATCCGCACAGAGTGCAGTAGGCCAGGGAGACGGGGATGTCGCCGACGGTATCGTTGGCCATTTCGTGCCAGTCGATAATGCGCAGCGGATAGGCCCGCGCTTCGCCATTGAGCGCGATGCCAAAGACCGGCTCTTCGTCACCGAGATAGTCGGCCTGGCTTGCCGCCAACATCCGCGGCTGATCGAGCGCGGGGATACCGTCGACCACGACGCCGCCCCACTGGATCTCCTCAGGTCGAATGGTGGTGGGATGCTCATCTTGCAGGAATTCGGCGAAACGCGGATCGATGCGGCCCAGCGCGTTGCCCTTCCACGTCGTGAAGCCCGGCGGCGGCTCAATCTCAGTGCCGCCATACCATTCGATCCAGGCCGGCCAATTTGCGCCGAATGACTGACCACTGAGCCGCTCCAGCACGTCCAGATAGTCGGCGCCGGGCCGTGTAATGCCGAGCTGGCCGAAGCGCAACAGTTCGATCAACACCGGGACAAACCGCTCATCGTTTGCCGTCAAAATCGCCTGGGTCGCAGCGTTTGCCGCCCCTTCTTGACCCCAGGCGAGGTCGGCCATGATTGTGGCGGCCACTTCATCAGAAACCGGCTGACCGGCCATGACGACATCGGTCACGGCGGCAGTTGTTTCGGTAGTTGCTTCGGTAGTTGCTTCGGTGGTTTCTTCCGCGGTTGGCGTCTCGGCTTGCGCCAAGGGTGACTGGGGCAATTGGAGTGGTTGGCATGCGGTCAGCACGAGTAACGAAGCGCCGCCGACCAGGCCAAGAATCCAGCGTGTTGGGTGAAAGCGTAGCATATTTATGATCCCTCCGCAGAACGTTATTCATCACTGTGGGGAGACTATGCCCCAGGGGCGTGAAGAACCGATGAGCAAATGCTAAACAGAGTATTACGGAGCTGTTTAGCCGTGAGAAATCGGCGGCAGTACCCGGCATCGGCAGCAAACTGGCGTGATCGGCAAGTGAATTGGCGCTTTCTGCTAGTGTCTTTATCAGAAACATCTGCCATACTCACTCCCGCGAATTGATCGCGTCGATTGAATCACATCGAACCAGGTAGCAACTGTGGAGAATCAAACCATGAAAAGCATCGTCATCACCGGCGCCAGCTCGGGCATCGGCAAGGCCACGGCAAAACATTTCGTCGGACAAGGTTGGAAAGTCGCCGCCACCATGCGCACGCCGGAAAATGAGACTGAGTTGAATCAGATCGAGAACATATCGATCTACGCGCTGGATGTAACCGATGAGGCGTCGATTGCAGACGCAACTGCCGAAATTCTGCGTGACTTCGGTACCGTGGATGTCGTGTTGAACAACGCCGGCTACGGTTTGATGGGCGCGTTTGAAGCAGTCACGCCGGAGCAGATCCGGCGTCAATTTGACACCAACGTCTTTGGCTTGATGAGCGTCACACGGGCCTTTCTGCCTCATTTTCGGGCCAATGGCGCGGGGCTCTTCATGAATGTCTCGTCGATTGGCGGACGGATCACCTTCCCATTCATCAGCCTGTATCACAGCACCAAGTGGGCAGTAGAAGGATTTTCTGAGTCGCTTTCCTATGAATTGGGAGAACTGGGCATTCAGGTCAAGATCATCGAACCCGGCGGGGTCGATACAGACTTTAGCGGCCGCTCTATGGACATTGGTACGCAAGATGGTCTGACGGATTATAACGACGCTCTGGGTCGGTTCCAAGCCAACTTCGTTGCATCCGGGCTGGGCGGGAGCACGGCGGAATATCTGGCCGCAGAGATATTCAAAGCAGCAACGGATGGGAAGGCTCAGTTACGCTATCTTATTGGTGATGATGCCGTGCAGACTTACGCCCTGCGTACAGAAGTTGGCGATGATGCCTTTATCGCCTCCATGAAGGAGCGAACGCTCGCGTAATCTACTGCCATCACCCGAATCGCTGAATATTATTGGCTCGTCTGTTGTGTCAGACGAGCCAATAATCAGTCTGGAGACTAAGCCATGAGGTCAAAGTGGACACAGCAAGAGATCCCGGAGCTGACCGACAAAAGCCGGCTCCGTCTTCGATGAGCCCAGGCTGAAATCAGTTTCCATGCTAAAGTGCTATAATCCTGGCGCGGGGCTCGGCGATGTGGCCGATGGACGATGAAATTTGAGAATTATCTGATGGGTGGCAAGTTCAATGACGGGTAACAAAAAATTTGCTGTCGATATGGGCTGGCAAGTCCTGCTCAAGGATCTGGGGCTTTCCCCACAAGATCTGCTGCGGCAGGCACGTCTGCCGCTGGATCTGTTCAGCCGGGAGTCGCCAACCTTAACCACAGAGGAATACTTCCGGCTCTGGGACAGTGTGGCCAATCTGCTGGGCGGATCGACGACCGCCTTGCGTGTGGGCCAGTCGATATCGGTTGAGTCCTTTAGCCCGCCCATCTTTGCCTGTTTCTGCAGCCCCAATCTGAACGTTGCACTCACGCGGTTGGCGCACTATAAGCCATTGGTTGGCCCGATGCGGCTAGAGATCAAGCAGGACGATCGGCAGACGACGGTCGCCATCCGCGGTCTGCCGGATGATCTGCCACCGCCGACCTCGCTGCTGGCCATGGAACTCGTCTTTTTGGTGCACCTTGCGCGACTGGCAACGCGTGCAACCATTATCCCCAAAGCGGTTCAGATGACGATGCTGCCACCGGATAGCGAGCCGTATGAGCAATTCTTCGGCGTCAGCATTGAAGCGGGCGAATTCGATGGCCTGGCTTTCTCCAGCGCGGATGCAAGCCGGCCGTTCCTAACGGCCAATGATCAGATGTGGTCGATCTTCGAGCCGGACCTGAAGACACGCATGCACGAGTTGCAACGTGATGCCCACTTCCGTGACCGCGTACGCGCCTGCCTCATGGAGATCCTGGCCAGCGGTGAATACACCATGTCAGATGTGGCCCGGCGTCTGGCCGTCAGTACCCGAACCCTTCAACGGAAACTGGCCGAAGAGGGCACCACCTTTCAGCATGAACTAAATCACCTGCGCGAAGAACTGGCGCGCCACTATCTGGCCACGTCCCGTTACTCCGGCGCGGAAATCTCCTTCCTACTCGGTTACCAGGATCCAAACTCCTTTTTCCGCGCCTTCCATGCCTGGACGGGGCAGACGCCTGAGCTTGTTCGAGCGGAGATTCGCAGCCATTAGCTAACTCGTCCACAGCAGAGGAAAGGGCGTGCTTCAGCGACAGAAAACAGATGTATAATGCGCCTCATGCGACCGACCAAGAAAGTCGATTCCTAAGGAGATGCTATGCAGACAACGATCAACGGACACGTCGTCGAGTTTGAGCCCCGTTTTGACGAAACCGCGCTCGACGTCATTCGCGAGCGGGCAGGCCTCACGGGAACCAAGCTCGCCTGCGGCGGCGGCATCTGTGGCGCGTGTACGGTGCTCGTTGATGGGACGCCCACCTGCAGCTGTCTCATGCCGGCGACTCATCTGGACGGGCGCGCCATCCAAACCGTAGAGCAGCATGGGCGCACGAATCTGCATCCGGTCCAGCGGGCGCTCATGGCCAACGACGGGCTGCAGTGCGGTTTTTGCACGCCCGGGTTTGTGATCGAAGGGATCGCGTTCTACGAACGTTGGCGTGCCGCTCACGGTAAGCGCACGCCTTCCCGTGAGGAAGTTGCCTTGGCCATGGGCGGCCATCTCTGCCGCTGTGCCGCGTATGTGGGCATCTTTGCGGCCATGCAGCAGGCTTGCGCCGGCGAATTCGATGACGTGACTGAACTCATCGCCCCCGCGTAGACGCGCTGGAAAAGGTCACCGGCCATGCCCGGTATACGGTAGACACGGTGCTGGAAGGACAGCTCGAGGGCAAGATCCTCCGTTCTGCCTATGCCCACGCCATCGTCAAACAGGTAGACGCTTCAGCCCGCGCTGGCCATGGATGGCGTCGTTGCTGTAGCTGACCTGATGGAAGGCAACACGCGCATGCGCTTTGTGGGCCAACCGATTGCCGCAGTCGCGGCCATAGATGGCCCCACCGCCGAGCGCGCACTGGCCATGATCAAGGTGAGCTACGAAGTCCTGCCGGCCGCGATTGGCCCGGACGCCGCATTGGATGAAAAGTCGCCCGAAGTTTACGCTGACGGCCGCAAGAGTGTTCCGACCGCAGCCGAAGGCATCAGTCTGCCCTATCGCTGGCACAACAATGTTGCCCGGCTCCCGGCCAAGATCTCATCCTGGCGCCCCGCCGCGGCCCGCCGCCACATCGCGTCGACCAAGTCCAGCGCGCCGCGTCAGGTTGTGGAACGAACCTTTCGCAACGCGCAGCAAGTCCATACCGCGCTCGAGCCCCATGCTGCCGTCGCCCACTGGCAGAGTCCTACTGCACTCTTTGTACAGGCTTCAACCCAGAGCGTGCGCGCGCTGCGCCATGAAGTTGCCGAGCATTTTGATCTGGAGGACGAGCAGGTGACCGTGGAAAGCCAGTACATCGGTGGCGGCTTTGGCGGCAAACAGGGTCTCTACCGGGAGATCATCGCCGCCATCACCCTGGCGCGGCGGGCGAATGCCCCCGTGCGGATTGTGGCGAGTCGCCTGGAGGACCTGGCCTACGCGAGCTTGCGCCCGGGCGCGATGATTGACATCGCCATCGCCACGGATGGGAGCGGCACGCCCGAAGCCATCTACATGAATGCAACTGGCGATGCCGGCGTTGCCACGGGCTCTATGCCGGCAACCATCTACGGCCTGATGGGGCCGCGCATTCAGCGTGATCTGACCGATCAAAACGTCGTCACAAATACAGCGCCGGGCACACCCTTCCGCGCACCTGATGCACCGACCGCTCATTGGGCCATCGAACAGGGCATTGACGAAATTGGTGAACAGCTAGGGCTGGATCCGGTCACGATCCGCCGGCGCTGGTTTCCCAAACATGAAATCCGCAACCGACTCTTTGACTGGGTCGAAGCAATCCCTGCCTGGCAGACGCGTGCAACGTCTGCCGGCACGGGCCGCATGCGTCAAGGCATCGGCCTGGCGACGGCGACTTGGCTATTTATCTACAATCCTGACACGCAGGTGACCGTCAGTTCCTCGCCGGCAGGCATTTCCGTCAGCTGTTCTACACAGGATATCGGCAATGGTACCCGTACCACTATTGCCAAGGCCATTGAGGACGTCATGGGCATCGACCGCCATGCGGTGATGCTCAACATTGGCAACGCCGCGTATCCCGTCGGCCCGACCGCCGGGGGCAGTCAGGTGACGGCCTCCGTCTACCCCACCACGGCCAAAGCGGCGGCAGAGGTGGCGACCCATCTAGCCAACGCGGCTGTAGCGAACTATGGCCTCCGCGACGTCAAGGTTGCGCCGGGTGGCGTCAAACATGCCGACGGCTTCATGCCCTGGCCAGAGATATGGGCCGTCGCTGAACCCTTTAGCTACACGGACAAACGGGGCGCAGAACGTGGCCCGCTCGGCCTGCGGCTCAACCTGTCCCGGGGCGAGAGTGACCCGGCCATCGGCATGCACATGGGCCATGGGGTCGTCGTCACCGAAGTGGAAGTTGATACGATGCTGGGGAAGATACGACCGCGCAACGTGTGGACAGCAGTGGCCGTGGGCAAGATCTATGTCCCTGAGTTGGCCCGCAGCCAGATGTACAGCGGCGTAATTCAAGGCCTTGGCTACGCGCTCTATGAGCAGAAGCAGTACGACTTCAAGACAGGACACACGCTGAGCGCCAACCTCAATGACTACCGCATACCCGGCATCGGCGACACGCCTGAGATTCACGTACACTTTGACGAGCAGGGCTATGAAGACGTGCGCGGTCAGGGCATCGGTCTAGCGGAACTGGCGATAATTGGCGTGGCCGCGTCGGCCGGCAATGCCGTCTATCACGCCACGGGCTGGAGACCAACACAAACGCCGATCACGCCGCAGGCTGTGGTTGCCGGCATGAAAGGAGCGTAAGCAATGTTGACCATTGTGCACAGCGCCGGAGAGGTCCATGCTGCCCCCGGCGAAATCCGTGCCGGCGGCACCGATCTTCACGACCGTTACCGCCTGGGGGTCTCATCGGGACCCATTGTCGATATCTACAAGTTGCCCGGGCTAAGCGCAATTGAGCAAGCCCCAGACGGCTCGACAACCATCGGCGCGCTCGTCACCATCGACGAAGTCGCTCGCAATCCGGTCACGGCGGGTGAGTATGGAGGGCTGGCCAAAGCCGCGGCGGGATTAGCGACACCCCAGATTCGCTGGGCCGCGACCATGGGCGGGGCCCTGCTCCAGCGCACACGTTGCTGGTTCTTCCGTCACCCCGACTATCACTGCTTCAAGCGGGGCGGCGACGAATGTTACGCACGCGATCGGCACAACCCCAATGGCGTGATCTTTGATGCAGGGGGCTGCGTCTATCCTCACCCATCCACGCTCGGCGCGGCGCTGCTGGCCTATGACGCTGAGATTGAGGTGTTTGGCAAGGGGCGACGCCCTATCGCCGAGCTCTTTGGCGATGGCAGCGACCCGACACGCGATCACCTGTTGGACGACGGCGATTTGCTGACGCAGATCATCTTGCCACCGCCGGTTCCCGGCGAGCAGAACGCCTATTTCCGCGCCATCGCCCGCTTTGAAGCGGAGTGGCCAATTGTGGAGTGCATGGTGCGGCTGGTGATTGAGGAGGGGACGATCAAGGCGGCCGGGATCGGCGTGGGCGGCGTTGCAGCCGTGCCTATGCGTCTGGCGAGCGTGGAAGCAGCGCTGGTCGGGCAAACGGCAGACCATGCCACGCTAGAGCGAGCCGCGCTGATCTCTGCGGAGCACGTGAACCCGTTGCCGCAGACGGCCCACAAGGTCGACTTCCTGGTCGGAACATTGCTTGAAACGCTCGAGCAAGCCTTGGCAGACGGATAGGCGGAGACGGCGATGATATGGGGGTGCAGTCGGGGAGACGTAGGCTGAGCTTGCGGTGCGCTGAGCTTGCCGAAGCGTCGAAGCCGCAGTCGGGGAGACGCAGGCTGAGCCTGCGGTGCGCTGAGCTTGTCGAAGCGTCGAAGGCGTAGTCGGTTCTAGCCGCCTTTTGGGATCTACCGATACACGTTGAACGCGAGCAGAGGGTAATCCGATCGCCTATGCCTTCGACAGGCTCAGGCGACGGCTGGTTCTCTGGTGCCCCGGGCAGACGCAGCCGGGGAGATGTAGGCTGAGCCTGCGGTGCGCTGAGCTTGTCGAAGCGTCGAAGCCGTAGTCGGGGAGACGCAGGCTGAGCCTGTCGAAGCCGCTAGTCGGTTCTAGCCTGCCTTTTGGGATCTACCGATACACGTTGAACACGAGCAGAGGGTAATCCGATCGCCTATGCCTTCGACAGGCTCAGGCGACGGCTGGTTCTCTGGTGCCCCGGGCAGACGCAGCCGGGGAGATGTAGGCTGAGCCTGCGGTGCGCTGAGCTTGTCGAAGCGTCGAAGCCGTAGTCGGTTCTACCCTGCCTTTTGAGATCTACCGATCTGCGTTGAACGCGAGCGCAGGGTCATCCGACCGCCTTTGCCCTCGACAGGCTCAGGCGACGGCTGGTTCTCTGGTGCCCCGGGCAGACGCAGCCTGAAGCTTCGCGCTGGAATCCGTTCCCTATTGCGTAACGGCAACAAACGGCGCCGGAATCCACCCCTCTTGGGGCGGCTCCACGTTGACAGTCTTTACAAAGTAATAGTCGAGCATCGGATTGCTTTGGCGCAGCAAGATCGTGACTTCCGAGCCAGGATAGATCTGGCCCGTAATCCGTTCGCGAGCGTGGCTATCATAAAGATAGATGATCGGACCCACCAGCTCACCGTCGACCTCACCGTGCACGATGCCGCGCCGATCGTCCCGTGTCGGGATGCCGCAGAGCGTTGGGTCTGGATTGTCGGCGAAGGGAAGTGGGGGCGGCACGGCCGGCAATGGATCGGCCGGCGCGGCGATTGTCGCTGAATTGAACGCGCATCCCACAATGAAGAACGCAACGCCAACCAGCAGTACGCCGGACAAAGACCTTCTCGTCAGCCAGAAACCGTGCATCGGTTGCGTACGCTTCCTCATCTCAATCAACCTCGTCTTTCGACCCACTCTCACACCATGCTGCCGAAGAGCCCCGCTGCTCATCGCGCAGCGGCCGCCATGAGCATATCGTGTCATATGCAACCGCCGACGGCTGTAGCGCAACCTACGTCGGGATGACTTAACTGTTCTTGCCGATAATTTCCATGGCGCTGCTGCGTGATGCGGTCATCGACTTGATTGTGGCCTCGGCGGTTTGGGTTCCAGACGCGCTTGTCCTGAATTTGAGCGGATGCTCGATCTCTCTGGCATAATGCGGATCAAAGACCATGTAGGGGAACAGACGAATTTCTATCCGCTCGGAGCATCGATCTAGTGCGCCGAAAGTAGCAAAAGACGCATCAAAAACGACAACCACAGGAGATCACCCATGGCAGATGAGATGGCCAACGTCTATATCGGCGGCGAAAAAATGCACGTGGAAGCCCCATCCGTTGCGGGCTGCTATGTGGAGCTGTTGGGCGAGACTTACTATCGCATCGAGCATTATGACCAGATGCCGCCCTTCTTCATGAGCCTGGTTAGCGGCAGCGACCACTGGCTCTTCATCTCCAGCACGGGCGGGTTGACCGCCGGCCGCGTCGACGCCGAATCGGCGCTCTTCCCCTACGAGACAGATGACAAGATTGCCGCCGGCACGGAATGGACCGGAACCAAAACCGTCATCCATGCTCGAGCGCGACGGGCGCATCCAGCTGTGGGAACCATTCTCCGACCGCTATGCGGGCCTCTACCGCTGCGAGCGCCATCTCTACAAGAACGTCTATGGCAACAAACTCATTTTCGAGGAGATCAACCACGATCTGCAGTTGAGCTATCGCTACGCATGGCGGACGGGTGACCGCTTCGGTTTCATCCGAAGCAGTTGGCTGGAAAACCATGGCGACACGGCCTGCCACATCAACCTGCTCGACGGTCTACAGAATATTATGCCGTATGGCGCCACTACCCTCTTGCAGACCGCGTTCAGCAATCTGCTCAACGGCTACAAGCGCAACGAACTTGACGCCGCGACCGGACTGGGCATCTTTGCCTTGAGCGCCACCCTGACCGACCGCGCCGAGCCCAGCGAGTCGCTCAAGGCCACTGTGGCATGGCAGACCGGCCTCGATGCGAAGGGGTATCTGCTCTCCAGTCACCAGCTCGATGCCTTCCGTCAGGGGCTGCCCATTGTTGCGGAGACGGACATTCGGGGCCGGCCCGGCGCCTATCTGATCAACGCTGAGCTGGAGCTGGCGCCGGGCGAGATCCGCAGCTGGCAGATTGCGGCCGATGTCAACCAGGATGGCCGTGATGTTGCGAACCTGGCGCACCGGCTCGACTCAGACGGTGCGCAGATGGACCGTCAGCTTGAGGCGGATATCGACCAGGGGACCCAGGCGCTTGTCCAGTATGTGGCATCCGCAGACGGCCTGCAGATGTCGGCCGATGAGTCTGTGACCGCGCATCACTATGCCAATGTACTCTTCAATATCATGCGCGGCGGCATCTTTGTCGACGGATATCAGTGCAGCAAGCAGGACTTCCTGGACTTCGTCCAGACCCGCAACCGGGTCGTGCTTGCCACACAGTCACAATGGTTCGATCGCCTGCCGGAGCAGATCGATATTCGCCAGCTTCACGCCCTTGCCACAGAAAGCGGCGTCGCCGACCTGGCGCGCCTCTGTTACGAATATTTGCCGCTCACGTTCAGCCGGCGCCACGGCGATCCCAGCCGCCCCTGGAACCGCTTCTCAATCAACCTCCGCAACGCAGACGGCTCGCCCCGATTGGACTATCAGGGAAACTGGCGCGACATTTTCCAAAACTGGGAGCCGTTGGCCCTCAGCTTTCCCGACTATGTGGAGGGCATGATTACCAAGTTCCTCAATGCCACCACCGCGGACGGCTACAATCCGTACCGGATCACCCGCGACGGCATCGAGTGGGAAGTGCCGGAACCGGACAACCCATGGGCCAACATCGGGTACTGGAGCGACCATCAGATTATCTACCTGCAGAAGCTGTTGGAGATCGCCACCCGGACAGATCCCGCGCAGTTGGCCGCCTTCTGGAACCGCCCCATCTTTGCCCATGCCGACGTCCCCTATCGTTTGCATCCCTACGATGAGATGTTGGCGGATTGGTATGACACCATCGACTTTGACTGGGAGAGCGAACGCAAGACCGCGGCAGCTGTCGCCGAACTGGGCACGGATGGCCGCCTCCGGCGCGATGAAGACGGCGCCGTGATTCACGTCACCATGACGGAAAAAATGCTCGTTCTGCTCCTCGCCAAGCTCACCAATTTGGTGCCCGAGGGCGGTATCTGGATGAATACCCAGCGACCGGAGTGGAACGATGCCAACAACGCGCTGGTCGGCAAAGGGCTTTCGGTAGTTACGACCGCGTACCTGCGCCGCTTCATTGCTTTCTGGCTCGATCACTTGGCCGAATCTGGCGACAGCGCCTTCACCGTGAGTGACGTCGTCATCGAGCTGCTGGGCGAGGTGGAGACCGTCTTCCATCAGCATCGCGCCCAGCTTGATACTGGCTTTGACAATCAACAGCGCCGCGCCGTGATGGATGCGTTGGGCGCTGCCGCGACCGCCTATCGTTCCGCCATCTACCGGGCAGATCGCACCGACATGCAGGCCGAGCTATCGGCGCAATCGCTGCGTGAATTTCTGCAGTTGGCGTTGCTGTACATCGATCAGACGCTGCGCGTGAACCGGAGGCTCGACGACCTCTATCATGCCTACAACATCCTGCGGCTGGACGAGCACGAAGCCGCGGTCGATCATCTCTACGTGATGCTGGAAGGTCAGGTCGCCATCCTCTCTTCCGGGTTGCTCTCTGCCGACGAAGCACTCGCGCTGTTGCAGCGCATGCGCCATAGCGACCTGTATCGGGCTGACCAACATACGTACATGCTCTACCCCAACCGTGAACTGGCCGGCTTTCTGGAGAAAAACGTCGTGCCCGCCGAACAGCTTCAAAGTTCCGATCTGATCAAGGCGCTGAACGATAGCAACGACACGCGCCTGCTCATTGCTGACGTCGGCGGCAATTATCATTTCCATGGCAGCTTCCGCAATGCTGGGGATGTGACCGCCGTGCTGGATGTGATGGCGCAAGAACCGGCCTACGCGGACCTGATTGCGGCAGAGCGTGACTTCATGCTGGAACTGTTTGAAGCAACATTCAACCATCGTGCCTTCACCGGTCGTTCGGGCACTTTTTTTGCCTTTGAGGGGCTGGGCAGCATCTACTGGCATATGGTGGCCAAACTGCTGCTGGCCGTTCAGGAGTATTATGAGGCGGCGCTCGCACAGAGCACGGAGCCGGCAACAATTGACGGACTGGCGGCTGCTTATTTCGACATCCGCGCGGGGTTGGGATTCAACAAGTCGCCCGCCGTCTATGGTGCGTTTCCGGCCGACCCCTATTCCCACACGCCGGCGGGCAGCGGCGCGCGCCAGCCGGGCATGACGGGGCAGGTGAAGGAAGAGATCCTCACACGGTGGGGGGAACTGGGCGTGTCGATTCAGGACGGCACGCTCCATTTTGAACCGACGCTACTGAAACAAGCCGAGTTTCTCGCCGAACCAGACACGTTCGAGTATTGGGACGCAAAGGGTGAGCATCAAACCGTGCCGCTGACCGCCGATTCATTGGCCTTTACCGTCTGCCAGACACCAGTGATCTACACGCGTGGAGATAGGGCAGGGATTGAGGTCACCTACGCCGATGGCCACGTCGAAAATATCAATGGAAATCGGCTGGGGCAGGTCTCCAGCCGGCACATTCTCGAGCGGGACAATCGTGTCAAACACCTGCGTGTTACCGTGATCAAATAGCGGAGACGATGCCCGGAATCGGGTGCTATTGCAGCCACTCTCAAAGATACGCCAGACAATGATACAATCATCCGTACACCATCGACCGCGAAATGGTGATCGTCATAAGTCGGCATACCATGCGCCTTCAATCCGGCGCCGACTTCTGAACACTGGAAACCTTTTTTCATGTCTGGCCCAATTCTGGCGACAAAACTATACATACCCTTGCCGCGACCTGATCAGATTTCACGGACGCGCTTACACGAACAGCTGAGCGAAGGCTTGCATCGCAAGCTAACGCTCATCTCCGCCCCCGCCGGGTTCGGAAAGACAACGCTGCTCAGTGGTTGGATCGCCGAGTTGCACTCCCGGACCGCGTCTAATGAGGTTCGGCACCAAGTGGCCTGGGTCTCATTGGATGCCCGGGACAGCGATCCAACACGCTTCCTGACCTACGTCGTAGCAGCATTACAGACTGTTGAGCCAGGTCTCGGGGACGACATATTGGACCGCCTGCAGTCCCCGCAGGCACTGCCGTTGGAACCCCTGCTAACGAGGCTGCTCAACCAGATCGCGAACCTTGCGGGCAAGGTCATCCTAGTGCTGGATGACTTTCACCTTGCCGGCGGCGCGCCGATCTACGATAGTCTCGCGTACCTGCTCGAACACCTGCCGCCGCAGATGCACTTGATACTCATCACGCGCGAGGAGCCGCCACTGCCTTTGGCGCGCTACCGCGCCCGCAGCCAATTGACCGCAATAGACGCAAACGAGCTACGCTTCACCCCTACCGAAGCCGCCGAATTCCTGAAACAATCGATGGCGTTGAGTCTGACCGAAGTAGAGATCGCTGCCCTCGAACAGCGCACCGAAGGGTGGATTGCCGGTCTGCAACTGGCGGCTCTCTCGATGCAAGGACGTACAGATATCGCCGGCTTTGTTCAGGCATTCACAGGCAGCCACCGCTTTGTCCTGGATTATCTCATCGACGAAGTGTTGACTCATCAAACCGAGACAGTGCGCAATTTTCTGCTGCAGACTTCGATCCTGGCGCAGCTAAGTGGCCCCCTGTGTGACGCCGTCTGCAGTCGACAGGATGGGCAAGCGGTTTTGGAGTCGTTGGAGCGTAGCAATCTCTTTGTTGTTCCGCTAGACGATGAGCGCCGCTGGTATCGGTATCACCACCTTTTTTCCGAGGTTTTGCAAGTACATTTACGTGGAGAACAGCCGGATCAGGTTCCTGTGCTGCATCGGCGAGCCAGCGCGTGGTATGAGCAAAACCTTCTGACAGCAGACGCCATCCTCCACGCGTTTGCCGCACAAGACTCTGCCTGTGCGGCACGGCTCATTGAACTGTCCTGGCCGGCAATCTTCAACGGCTTTCAACCGGCCACCTGGCTTGGTTGGGTAAAGGAGTTGCCGGAAGAGATCGTGCGGCTGCGACCTGTCCTTAGCGTCGGGTATGCCTGGACGCTGTTGGACTGTGGTGAGTTGCAAGGCGTCGAGGAGCGGCTGCGGGACGCCGAACAGTGGCTGGACGGGGCTGCGGGGCTCGCTACATCTGAGACACCGATGGTCGTCGTGAACCAGGAGGAGTTCCACTCTCTCCCGTCGACAATCGCCATGGGCCGCGCTTACTTGGCTCATGCCATCGGAGATGAGGATGCTACTACAAAATATGCCAGAAAAGCACTCGATATTCTACCTCCAGAGGAATACTACTGGCGCGGCATCGCGGCCATGTTTTTAGGGTTGGCACATCAGAGCAGTGGCGATCTTGAAGCCGCCTACCAATACTTCGCCGGGAGCGTTGCCAGCCTGCACAAGGCCGGTCACATCCATTTTCAGCTCGTCGGAATCGTGGCATTGGCCGACATTCTGGTGACGCAAGGCCGTCTGCGTGAGGCGGTTCGCACCTATGAACGGGCGTTGCAGTTTGTCGAAGCTCAGGGAACCCATGCACGCCAGGACGCTGCGAGCCTACATGTAGGATTAGCTGAGCTTGCCTTTGAACAGGGCGAATGGGCGCTTGCCGAAGAGTATCTCGAGAGCGGAACGCTGCGGGCTGAAGACGCCCTGCCGCCGGTCACAGAGGCTCGCCTGTGCACGGTGCAGGCGCGTATCAAGGCAGCGGAGGGACACCTTGACGACGCGCTCGATCTGCTTAACCAGGCGGAACAATTGTCTGACCGACCAAAGCACTCCGATCTGCGTCCTTTGGCGGGGTTGAGGACACGGATCTGGCTCAGGCAGGGCAGATTGGCTGAAGCGTTGGCATGGGTGCGCGAACGGGGCCTGTCGGTTGACGAAGATTGCAGCTACAGAACAGAGTTTGATTCCCTCACCCTGGCACGAGTCCGCATTGCCGAATATGAAAGCGGTGGGGCCAAACAAGCCATGGGCGAGGCGCTTGACCTGCTGGTGCGTCTCCTCCACGACGCCGAAGCGGGCGGGAGAGACGGCAGCGTCGTTGAAATCCTGGTGACCCAGGCGCTTGCACAGCACGCGCAAGATGACATCCCCGCGGCGACTCAGGCGCTCATGCGCGCCTTGTCGCTGGCGCAAGCGCAGGGCTATGTGCGTCTCTTTGCCGACGAAGGTCTTCCCATGCAGGCACTCTTGGCCGAATGCCTGAGCCGGGGAGCCGATCCAGTTTACGTCACCCAATTACTGGCTGCAATCGCCCAGAAAACGGACGACGCACCGACCGCGCCCGGCGCCAACCAACTGCTTGTTGAACCGCTAAGCAAACGCGAACTCGAAGTGCTCCGCTTGCTTGATGCTGGCTACACCAATCAAGCTGTTGCTGATGAACTGGTGATTGCCGTCAGCACGGTAAAAAAACATGTCAACAATATCTTTGGCAAATTGGGTGTAGCAAGTCGTACGCAGGCGGTCAGCCGCGCCCGCACGCTGGAACTCCTTTAGCTTCGCTACAAACGAGGCAGCCGCTGCTTGAGCATCCGCAGAAGCGCCTGCTTGCCCCACACAATACGACTATTTCCTCCTTTGGTAGCGTCAGACGCATACCCCGCCGCCATTGCCCCATTTGTGCGTCGCGCACGCAACACGCGACATCAGTGGACCGCGCCTAGAACTCCCACCAGCGCAAATACACCCTTGAATAGAACCTTTGTATGCCGACAGGCGGCCAACAAATCGGTAGACTGGGCCTGTAGCTACGAACGATGCACACAACAACCAAGAAACACACATGTTGACCATCCAAAGGAGATATTCCATGAACATGCACATGCACACGGATCAGCACAAACCCACCTTGGTCCTTGGCGGTACCGGCAAGACCGGACGCCGGGTCGCAGAGCGCTTACTGGCACGCGGCCTTCCCGTCCGTATCGGTTCCCGTTCCGGGCAGCCGCCGTTTGACTGGAGCAATCCGTCCACATGGGCGCCGGCACTGGAGGGAGTCGGGGCAGTCTACATCTCATACTATCCGGATGTCGCCGCCCCCGGCGGCGTGGAGGCAGTCAGTTCATTCGCCAAAGCGGCCGTAGACAACGGTGTCCGCCGGCTGGTCTTGCTGTCCGGGCGCGGCGAGCCCGAAGCGGAGGAAGCCGAAGCGGCCGTGCGTGATTCCGGCGCAGATCTGACCATCCTGCGCGCCACCTGGTTTGCCCAGAACTTCAGCGAAGGGTTTATGCTGGAGCCTGTGCAGCAAGGGGTCATCGCATTGCCCGCCGGGGATACACCTGAACCGTTCGTCGATCTTGATGACATTGCCGATGTCGCCGTTGCAGCCTTAACCGAGGACGGGCATATCGGTCAGCTCTACGAATTGACCGGCCCGAGACTGTTGACCTTTGCGGAGGTGGCCGAGGAGATTGCCGAGGTGACCGGACGCGAGATTCACTACGTTCCGATCTCAATCGAAGAGTACGCAACGGCCGCTACGCAGCAGGGACTGCCTGGCGAGGTAGTTGATCTGCTGCGGTATCTGTTCGGTGTTGTCCTCGACGGACGCAACGCTCGCGTCGCCGATGGCGTCCAACGTGCACTGGGCCGGCCGCCACGCGACTTTCGCGACTATACCCGAGCCACAGCGGCCACCGGCGTGTGGGCGGCTTAGGAGACCATGCAAATAGGGAATGAGTTCAGTAGGCACGCCCACGTGCCGGTCGCTGGTAGAGGCACGTGGGCGTCACTGAACGTTTGAATGGTCTTGGGCTTAGGCCATGCAAAGAAAATGGACATCGTAGACGTCTCCGGCACGGGTAAGCGCTGCCCTGGTCATTCCTACATCGTTTGGCCCGTGCCGGAGACGTTACTGCTCAGGATTGACCTACGTGGTCGGCGTCCAACTACCCACAATTGCCGTGAATGTTCCGCTGAACAATCGGCTCCAAGCACTGGATGTCGATCTGCTGGACGCAACGATGCATCGCACCGTCCGCTCGGAGTTCGAGCCGCGCTGGCGTCGATGGAACGCCATTCGGACGATCAATGCCAGCCTGGCATCGGCCGGGTTCATGATGCTGCTTGCCCTGCTGTGAATTCGCCACAAGAGGCGTCGTATCCGCCGGGCCACGCGCATGCACGCTCACCCAATCATATTTTGACCAAAGTCAAGCATCGCTTAAATCGAGCATCATCTGCCTGGCTGCGTAGATGCGTGCCCCAAGATTTCATCCTCATATTTCACCATTTTCCATGCATGAGCTATGGTAAGATAACGACTGCGCAGGCTGGGGTATGTTGCTGGCAACGCAACCATCATGCGCAAATCATTTCGATCAGATCTTCAAGTCTGAAGACTGTAGGATTCTGTTATCAATAATCAATTTGAATAAAGAGGAGTTGCAGTCATGCAGTACCGACCGGCAGAAACACGCTATGACACCATGCAGTATCGACGCACAGGTCAATCCGGCCTGAAATTGCCGGCAATTGTACTTGGACTCTGGTACAATTTCGGCGGAATCGACTCATTTGAGAATGGCCGGGCCATGGTTCATCGCGCGTTGGACCTCGGCATTACCCATTTTGATCTGGCCAACAACTACGGGCCGCCTCCGGGCTCAGCTGAAGAGAATTTCGGTAAAATTTTTGCGCAGGATCTGAAACCATATCGCGACGAACTGGTCATCTCATCTAAGGCAGGTTACCACATGTGGCCCGGCCCTTATGGCGATTGGGGCTCACGCAAGTATCTAATCGCCAGCCTGGACCAGAGCCTCAAGCGCATGGGGTTGGACTATGTAGACATCTTCTATAGCCATCGCTTTGATCCCGACACGCCGCTCGAAGAGACCATGGGAGCGCTTGATCACATCGTACGCAGCGGGCGCGCGCTCTATGTCGGCGTCTCCACATATGACGCCGACCAGACGCGTCGGGCAGCAGCCATCCTTCGCGAGCTGGGTACTCCTTGTCTTATCCACCAGCCGCGCTATAACATGTTTGATCGTTGGATCGAGCCTGGAGTACTTCCAGTTCTGGAGGAGGAGGGTATTGGCTGCATTGCATTCTCGCCGCTTTGTCAAGGCATTCTGACGAACAAATACTTGGATTCAACGCCGGAGGATTCACGCGCCATCAAGTTGGCCGGCAAATTCAACTGGGGGGATCGTGTGACCGATGATCGCCTGGACAAAGTACGTCAACTGAACGAAATCGCCCAAGCCCGAGGCCAAAATATGGCCCAGCTTGCAATCGCCTGGGTGCTACGCCACCCAGCCATGACTTCGGCATTGATCGGCGCGAGCAAGGTCTGGCAGATCGAAGAGGCTGTCGCTGCCCTCGAAAATCTTGATTTCACGGAGGACGAATTAACCACCATCGAATCAATCTTGGCAAACTGAATTTACGGTACTGTTGCAAGAACTGTCGAATTCAGTTATTGTACGCCTTATCCAAAGCAAATTGAAGACCTTTGCCGGACAGCTGTTGTCGAGTTGAACTGCCTCGACAACAGCTGTCCAGGCTTTGTGATGACGACCGGACTGTGTCCCATCGTAGTTGCCGCCAATGAAAGGGAGCAATGCAGCTTCATACCTACTTCAATCAGATCCTGGCGGAGTTAACGTCAACGCTCTCTGAAATTGATGAACAGTCTAGCCAGGCATTGATCGACAATATTCTGAACGCCGAACGAATCTTCGTAGCAGGTTCCGGGCGTTCGGGCCTCATCATGCGCGGCTTCGCCATGCGACTCATGCATTTAGGATTCAGGGCTCATGTAGTCGGCTATGTGACGACGCCGGCAATTCGCGCCGGCGACCTGCTGATCATCGGTTCTGCTTCGGGCGCAACGGCCAGTCTGCGCACCTTTGCCCAGACTGCACAGGAGCAGGGCGCACGCCTTGCGCTCATCACTGCGGCCGACAAGTCACCGCTGGCCAATATGGCGGATCAGGTTCTGGCAATTTCAGCGCCAACCCCCAAGGCGGATATTGAGTCTCGGACGGCCTCAGTTCAGCCCATGGCATCGCTCTTCGAACAAACAATGCTCATACTGCTCGACACGCTGTCGCTCCTGATCATGGATCAGCTCGATCTGGATGACGCACAGGCTTTTTTACGTCATGCCAATCTGGAATAGGTGGGCCGCATATCAGCACACAGCAACCGCTTGCTGTCAGTTGCTGGGAATTTCCAAACGATTGACAGATCAGATGAGCGATGCTATGGTTCGCACCAACAGGCAGATAAACGCAGCGTCGTCACCAGTTGATAGACGACTCTCACATGCCGCCAAGACGCTCTCCCGCAAAAATTCACCCATCTGCCAGCTAGACTTTCGGCCCTGCAACAAGCCGGCGCCATGCGCATGTTTGGCCACACAACACGGACTTCAGGAGAAGTGGGATGACGCAGAAGACCTCAGTTGAAACGCCAGCCGAAAACGAGACGGCCTCCGCTTGGGATCGCATCACGGGTACACTGCGCCGAATCTACCAACCTTTCGAACGAGTCAATTTTCTGATCCTGCCGCTGCTCCTGATCATGTTGGCGCTAACCCTCGCCACCGATAAATTCCTGACGCCGGCCAATCTCTTCAACATCATGCGTACGGCCTCAGTCTTCATCGTGATTGGCGTCGGTCAGACATTTGTTATCACATCGGCAAATATTGACTTGTCTGTCGGCTCGATGATGGCGCTCATCGTAGGCCTGACAGGCACCTATCTTGCCGCCGACGGCTCTGTGATTATCGCCATTCTCATGGCGTTCACGCTTGGCATCCTCTTTGGAACGATCAATGGCTTGATTGTCACGCGCCTCGGCGTGCCCGCACTTCTGGCCACGTTGGGCACGCTGGTTACCTATCGGGGCATTGTGCAAGAGTTTATGCAGGGTGACTATCACGTTGGCTTTCCCGCACCGATTGTCTATCTGGGCCAAGGGATGGTGGGTCCGGTCCCCGTGCCGGTCATCATTGCGCTCAGTGTCGCAGGTCTGGGCAGCCTTCTACTGCGCTTCACGCGCTTTGGCCGCTATTGCACGGCGATTGGCGGCAATGAGGATGCAGCGCGACTGGCCGGCATCAATGTAAATCGATGGAAGACCATCATCTTTGCCTTCCAGGGTTTGCTGGTCGGTCTGGGCGGCCTGATGTTGATGGGTCGCCTAAATGCCGCCCACCCGTCGATTGGTCAGGGCATGGAATTACACGTGATCGCCGGCGTCGTTCTTGGTGGTACGAGTCTGTTTGGCGGGAGGGGCTCGATTGTTGGCACGGTGCTCGGCATGTTGTTGATCGGCGTGTTGGAGAACGGGCTGCTGCTTGCCGGGCTGGGTTTCTTCTGGCAGCAGATCTTCTTGGGATTGCTTATCATTTTCGCTGTAGCCGTACAGATTTCTCGCCAAAAGGCTTCCGCACGCATTTGATGGCGCCAACAACCATCCATTTGTCAACGGCAGTCTTTAGCAGCGATAAAGTTCAGACGTAAGCTGCCACTGAAAGGAGGCCATATAACACGGAGTTGACTTAACTCCCCCGTCCGTTTGTTTATCCTTATAATGTGGTTCAGATCTGTTCAAAGGAGAACCCAATGAAAACCCGACGGATGCTTTTTCTGTTCATGTTGCTAGTCGGCATACTGGCACTATCGGCTTGCGTTGCGCCAGCCGTGCCCGCAGAATCTGAAACTGACGCTGAGGCCGTTGAGGCCACAGCCGACGATGAACCCATCTCAATTGCGTTTGTCTCGCACACGCGCGATGTTACCGACTTGTTTGGGCAGCTTTACATCGGTTTTGAGGACACGCTACAAGAAAACGGCGTGAACTACGAGATCACTGCGGCGGCACCACGTGACAGTAGCGACCATGAGGGCATGGACAGAATCCTGTCCGACCTGCTTGCCGCACAACCGGACTACCTCGTTTTCGGACCGACCTCCTTCGAACTCAATCAACCGCGTCTGGTCGAACTGGGTGAAGCCGGCGCCAACATCATCATGACCGACTATCCGCCGCCAGCCGACGGTTTCGAAATCGACCCCCTGACGTGGGTCATTTATGATCATGGAGAAATGGGACGTCGCTCAGGGAACTGGGCGGGACAGCAGTTCTGCGAAGAGGGTGTGGACAATTTTGAGGTCGCCATGTTCTGGGGACCTGCGGCATCCGAAATTTCGCAAGCCCGCGGCAACGGCGTTCTACAGGGACTCGACGAAGCGGTCGCCGAATGTGGCATCAGCTATGAAGTTGTTGAAGAAGTCTTTGCTGACTTCAACCGAGAAAGAGCCTTCAACTTGGCCGAAACCGTGGCCACGGCGCACCCGGATCTAGATCTGGCTGTGGGCATGAACAGCAACACAGCTTTGGGAATCATGGAGTCGCTACAGTTGCAGGATCGGCTGGAAGATGTCGTCGTGATTGGTATGGGCGGTGTGCTGGATGAGTTGGCCGCAATCTGTCGCCGCGATATCGGCGTCGCCCCCTTCAGAGATCCACGTGACATGGGACGACTGGCAGCCGAAGCGCTCATGCTTCATCGCGACGGCAACGTTGACCAGATTCCGGAACTGAGCTACACCGACATGCCCGTCGTAGACTCCTGCGAGGCGGCTTTTGCGAATGTACCGCTGGCCATTCTCGATCAGCCCGGCTTCCGCGACCTGATCCCGGAAGAGATGTGGGAAGCCGGCATGGAGCAGATCGAAGCAAGCGGCGACTAGTTCGACGTCTGCCCGCTAACCAGGCTTAGTCGATTGTGACAATCACTGCTTCAAACAAGCGAATGGACAGGCGACTGTCCGAACAGTGGTTGTCACACCGTACGCAAACATCAAGAAGGCGCAGCGTTCTCAGCACAACGCTGCGCCTTCCGGCTGCCGGCACGCTACAATGGCTCAGATTGCATTTGGCGCCCCTGTCGTCCAGTCCCCGTAACCCTGAGTGAGAACATATCGCCATGCAAGACGCCAACACTGACAAACAAGCCGTATTACAAGTCAAAAATGTCTCCAAGCACTTTGGCGCCATCGAGGCATTGGTGGACATTTCCATGGAGGTCCATTCCGGCGAAATCGTCGGCCTCGTCGGTGACAATGGCGCAGGCAAATCCACCTTGATCAAGTGCATATCGGGCGTGCATCAGCCATCGGATGGGAGCATTCTCATCGATGGTCAATCCGTCCAGTTTTCCGACCCAGCTGATGCCCGTGAGATGGGAATCGAGACAGTCTATCAGCATCTTGGTTTGGTCGATGAACTCGATGTGGCGGGCAATCTCTTTTTGGGACGGGAGGAACTGTCAGGCGGTTGGTTGGGGCGAATGCTCAATTGGCTCGACTTGAAGGGCATGCGCCAGGAGGCAACGGAGGCTCTGGAGAGCCTGCATATCAAGATCCCTGACCCGTCTGTGCCAGTCGCCAGCATGTCCGGCGGACAGCGCCAGGCCGTGGCGATCGGGCGCACCGTCTTTTGGGGCAAAAAACTTCTGTTGCTGGACGAACCGACCGCAGCGTTGGGCGTGGAAGAATCCGAGCAGGTCCTCAGCTTGCTTGAGCGTCTACGCGAACAAGGGTTGCCGTTGCTTGTCATCAGTCACAACATGCAACATGTGTATCGAATTGCAGATCGGATCGTGGTTCTCCGGCAGGGGCGGAAAGTCGCGGATCTCGTTTGTGCAGAGACCACTCCGCAGGAGATCGTTGGTCACATTACCGGTGCGCTTGCCATTACCGATGTCCTTTAGCTCGAATTGTTACAAAAAGTTGGGGAGTTATTACTGAGATGCCCATTGTCGCAGGCGTAGACAGCTCGACACAATCATGCACAGTCGAATTGCGAGACGTTGATACCGCGGAACTGCTTGGCACAGGCAAGAGCCCTCATTCCGCAACTCACCCGCCGGTCAGTGAGCATCAGCCGGAGGAGTGGTGGCTTGCATTTGCGCGTGCGTTACACAATGCGCTCGAGGCCAGCGGCCAACCGGCCAGCGCGATCGATGCGATCAGCGTCGGCGCCCAGTGTCATGGCCTCGTCTTGATGGATGAGCAGGGCGAAGTCCTGCGTCCTGTCAAGCTATGGAATGATACGACCTCTGCGGCTCAAGCGACTGCCATGGTGGACCGTTATGGCACTGAATACTGGATCCGGACGGTCGGTTCCGTGCCTACGGCTGCATTCACGGTCACCAAGTTGGCGTGGGTCGCCGAGAATGAGCCTGAGCACCTGCGTCGGCTAAAGCATGTGTGTGTTCCGCACGACTGGCTCACCTATCGACTGACCGGTCGACACGTGACTGACAGATCGGACGCGTCCGGAACTGGTTTCTATGGGGTTGACGGCCTTTGGCAGGAACAACTGCTGGCGGAATTAATTAGTCCGGACTTGGCTTGGGACGCCATCGTGCCGACCGTGCTGGGACCCAGCGAGGCGGCAGGCCACCTGCTGCCCAGCGTTGCCGATGAACTGGGGTTGCGGCCGGACGTGATCGTTGGACCGGGCGCGGGCGATCAACACGCCGGTGCTTTGGGTCTGGGGCTGGCCGAGGGTGAAGTGCTCTACAGCTTGGGCACGTCCGGTGTTGTGATGGCCGTGTCGCCAACACCCGTTGCTGACTTCACTGGCATCGTGAATGGTGTAGCCGATGCCGCGGGCGGCTATTTGCCGCTGGTCTGCACGCTCAATGCGACCAAGGTGACGGATACCTTCGCACGTTGGCTGGGCGTAGGTCATGCCGAACTTGCTGAGTTGGCGTTGGCTGCGCCCATGGATCGGGAAAGACCGCTATTGGCTGCCTACTTTGACGGTGAGCGGTCGCCCAATCGACCACTCGCCCGTGGCCTGATGGCCAATTTGGACAACGAAACCTCCCGTGAGCAGTTGGCACTGGCCGCCTTTGAAGGCGTGTTGCTGGGCCTTGTGGCAGGGCAGGCCGTGATTCAGCAATCCGGCGCGGCGGCTGACGGTCGCGTGGTCGTGACCGGGGGCGGCGCCAAATCACCGGCCTATCGTCAGGTGCTTGCCGACCTGTTGGGCTCACCAGTCGCATTGCTGGATGCGGCAGAGGCGACAGCCCGTGGCGCCTGCGTCCAGGCCGCTGCCGTGCTGGCCAATGCGGACGTTCGCCAGGTGCGCGACGCATGGCGACCCGATGCATCAATCAGCTGTGCTCCCCGCGCCGCTGCTGTTCACGACATGCGCGAACACCATGATCGCCTAGGGGCTTTGGCAGAGGAATACCATGATCAAGGCAATCCTCAGCCATAATGGGGGGCCAAGCCCTTGAACGCCCCGGCACGCCGCCCCCGCTTACGCCAGACAGTCCTCTAATGGATCGGGGTCTATTTATGGCTTGCGAGCCACTCCTGAATCCTTCTCTCAATTTCGTTGCGAATTTCCACAAACTTGGCTAACTTCTCAGTGTCTCCACCAACGAATGCGGCCGGGTCCTCCAGATCCCAGTGTTGATGTTCTCGCAGGGACAAGAACGAGCGGGGACAGTTCTGTTCCGCGTTCAAAGGAAGATTACTTTAGGCCTTCTGGTCTCAGACATTTTCTGTCCCTTTAGCTATGATGATCCGGTACAACTGGAATACGTCAATATTCAGTTGCGGTGAGTTTCCGGCGGTAGTGAGGGCGCGGCCCGCGCATACGGTTGCCGGATTAGTTGATAGATGACGGCGCCTAATGCTGCGCCAATAATCGGGCCGACAACATAGATCCACTGATTGGTCCATGTGCCCGATATCACTGCTGGTCCCAATGACCGTGCTGGGTTCATGGAAGCACCGCTGATCGGCCCCGCCCACAGCGCATTTGCTCCCACAGTAAAGCCAATGGCAATCGCCGCTAATTCACCGACTGCACGCGTGTCTGTCGCGACGGCGGTGATGACGAACATTAATGCCGCCGTCAAGAGAATTTCCAGCAGGAGCGATTGCCCGGCTGAACCACTTGGTATCGTCGATCCCAGTGCCGCCTGATTGCCAAACAACCCAAAGAGTGTAGTCGCAGCAAGCAGCGCACCTAGCACTTGTGCACCGATGTACGCCGGAACTTCGCGCCATGGAAAATGTTGAGTTAAGGCAAAAGCGGTCGTCACTGCTGGGTTCAAATGCGCGCCGCTTAGGTGTCCGGTTGCAGCCACCATGACCAATACAACCAGCCCAAAAGTCAGTGCGACACCGATGTGGCCAAGGGCTCCGGTTAGGTCGTTGACCACAATGGCGCCACAGCCGGCAGTCACCAGCGCGAAGCTTCCGAGCATCTCGGCGACACAGCGTCGCAGCAAGTTAGGTTGTTCCACTTAACGCTCCTTGATTAGCATTTGGACATCTACATGCCGATGCCTGGCTCATGATGAGACTTGGCACCATCTACTTCAAGTCTGGCCGCTGTTCTTTGGAGTAGCCGTGTCTGCTTACCACCGCCTCCAGCACCTCAACGGCGCGTTGGGCCGCCTCCGACTCGCCCCCGCGTAGACTGATGCTGCTCGTATCCAGATGAGCATACCCCTTCTCCACCCTTGCATTTTACACCAAGTTCGACGTCCCGACTGTCCAAGTCCATGATGCTGTCGGCGAATTCACCCGGGCAATGAATTCTCGATGAAATTGGCCAATTTGTCGACCGGAATGATGGCAATATGCAAGAAAATGCGTCGCATTTCGAATTCGCCGACAGCATCGTCCATTGTGGCACAAAGGACACGGCTTCTATGCAAGTTTGTCGCGATTCTGTAGCCATCACTCCACCAGAATTGATTGACTGCCCGCAGCTGACTCCCCACGCCTGATATGCGGCACCATTCAAAAGGAGGGGAAGCAAGATGTCCAATCATTGGCCTGTCATCTTTGTCCACGGGATTCTTGGCTTTGGGCCAGAAGAGCTGGGACCGCTGCGCTACTGGGGCACAGCGTTTCAGATTCCCTCTCCGCTGCCGCGCCATGAAGCTAGCCTCGGTCCCATCAGCTCTGCGCATGATCGCGCCTGCGAATTAGCCGCGCAGATCAGGGGAAGCGTGGTCGACTACGGGGCAGCTCACGCAGACGAGGCTGGCCACGCCCGCTTTGGCCGTGATTTCTCCGGACACGGGTTTGTGCCGGACTGGGACGAAGCGCATCCGGTTCACCTGGTAGGCCATAGCCTGGGTGCGCCCACCATACGCTCGCTTCAGCAACTCCTGGCGGAAGATTTCTGGGGATGGGGCAGCAGCCAGCGCTGGATCCGCTCCATCAGTTCTATTTCCGGTTCCCTCAACGGCAGCACGGCTACCTATTTCTTCGGCGTCGATGAAGCAACCGGTCTGTTGCCAAAGGAGAGCGGCATCGTGCCCATGCTGGCTGCCATCGAGGTTGCTGCCTATGCCACCGGTGGAATCCTGGACGCCATATACGATCTGGATCTAAGCCACTGGGGCTTTGTGCGCGGCTCAGATGAAAGTCTCTTCGATTTCCTCTCGCGGATTGCAGAATCCAGTTTCTTCTGGGGAACCGACAATGCCGCCTACACGCTGTCGCTGCAAGGCGCCTATGCAGACAATGCGCGCCTACCGACCTATGCCGATACCTACTACTTCGCTTATGTAACCGAACAGAGCATGCAGAGTTGGCTGACCGGCTGGCACTATCCGGAACCCTTGATGAATCCGGCCCTGCTGGCCCCGTCCACTTACATCGGTCGCAAGCGTTTCGATCCGGCGCCCCTGCCAACGCCTGAGTTCGAGAGTCGCGCGTGGCGGGAAAATGACGGCCTGGTGTCGACCTATTCTCAGATCTATCCACACAGCAATGGGGCCCATCCCCATGGCGGCGAGGTGACCGCCGAGACGCCGGTAACGCACTTCAAGCCGGGCCAATGGTACACACAGTGGGAGCGCAACTTGGATCATCTCGACATCTGTATCTCGCCCCAGCTATCCCAGATCGGCCGACAGAAGCGTTTCTACACCATGCTGCTCTATCGTCTGGCCGCATTGGAATCTTGATACGGCGTCAGGCGTCGAAAAGGCATTCATGCCGTCTCTGGTGATTTACCCGGACAAGAATGCTGTCATTATTCGGCGCTGTTTGGGATACCGAACGCTGTCCGTAGGTGTTTCGGATAGGTTTTACAAATTTCTCGAATATGCTTTGCACAGACAATTGCGTGACAAGCTACTTTGCAGAGCGGTAATCTGCTGTAGCCTCAGATAGTGCGAATTGTTTGACCCGTGACTGCTATTTGTAAATGCACCCTTACCTACCAAGGTGCAAAGGAGAACACATGACACAGTTTGTCCGATCGAATCATCGTTTGGCGTACGTGAAGAGTTTGCTGCTTGCCCTCGTAGCCCTCTTAGTACTGAGCGGCGCTGCTCTCGCCCAAGGCGGCGATCACCCTCCGGCTACGGTCAACGTGGCCCATTTTGCCCCATTCGGCGCCGATGTTGACGCCACCAGCGTCACGGTGAAGGTGACCGGTGAAGGCGTGGATGCCATGTTGGAGAACGTGAAGTTTGGCGACATCGCCAAGGGTGTTCAGCTACCGTCGGGTGTGGAGTTGACCATCCAGATCATCCCCACCGGCACTGACGTTGTCGCCATCGAAGGCAAGGCGACGTTGGACCCGGCCGGCGCCTACACCGTCGCCGCCATCGGTGGCGCCAATAACTGGGAACTGGCGCTGCTGCCGCTGGTCGACGAGACCACGCCGTCCGCTAGCGGCGCGCTGGTGCGAATCGGCCATCTGGCGCCCTTCGCCGACGCCAACACTCCCGGCAGCACCGCCGTTGACATCTGCACCGACGACGGCACGGCCGTTCTCGAGGGTGTCGAATATCCGCAAGTGACCGACTATCTGCCGCTAGCTGCAGGCACGTACGACTTGCTCATCGCCCTGGCCGGCACCGACTGCGCGAGCGTAGCGTTGGATCTGCCCGCCCTTCTGCTGAGCGATGGCGACATCGTCGATCTCTTCGCCATCGGTCTGCTGCCGGACGATGCCAACTTCCCGCTGCAACCCGCCAGCACTACCGGCTTCAATCTGGCCCCGGCCCCCACTGTGCAGATCAGCGAATCATTTGCGGTGACAGATGTGGATGAGGACGGCGACCCCAATCCTTATGCCTGCTACTGGGTCACGCTAAATACCAAACCGACTGGCCCCGTCGTGATCAATATGGAAGCTGATGCACAGATCACGGTCGACAAACAGAGCGTGACGCTGACCCAAGACAACTGGAACGTCCTAGAGCTCGACGAACAGTCAAATCGAGTCTGTGTTTTTGCGGTTGACGACGGCACTGACGATGCTGACGGTGAATATTGTGCCGGCATGAGCGATTCACTCTTTGGCCAAGTGACGGAGGGCATGGAGGCCTGTGGCGATCACCTCGGCTTCGTGTCACACTCGGTTGATGCCGGCTCTGCCGCACCCTATGATCGCCCTGACGTTGCCTTTGTTAACCTGAACGGCCCGGATTTCGACAACAATCAGGCTACTGTCGATGCCATCATCCGGGATGGTTCCGTTTCGGCCCCGGCCAGCGTTAACGTGGCCCATTTTGCCCCGTTCGGCGCCGATGTTGACGCCACCAGCGTCACGGTGAAGGTGACCGGTGAAGGCGTGGATGCCATGTTGGAGAACGTGAAGTTTGGCGACATCGCCAACGGCGTTCAGCTACCGTCTGGTGTGGAATTGACCATCCAGATCATCCCCACCGGCACTGACGTTGTCGCCATCGAAGGCAAGGCAACGTTGGACCCGGCCGGCGCCTATACCGTCGCCGCCATCGGTGGCGCCAACAGCTGGGAACTGGCGCTGCTGCCGCTGGTCGACGAGACCACTCCGTCCGATAGCGGCGCACTGGTGCGAATCGGCCACCTGGCGCCCTTCGCTGACGCCAACACCCCTGGCAGCACCGCCGTTGACATCTGCACCGACGACGGCACGGCCATTCTCGAGGGTGTCGAATATCCGCAGGTGACTGACTATCTGCCGCTGGCTGCCGGCACCTACGACTTGCTCATCGCGCTGGCCGGCACCGACTGCGCGAGTGTGGCGCTGGACCTGCCCGCCCTTCTGCTGAGCGATGGCGACATCGTCGATCTCTTCGCCATCGGTCTGCTGCCGGACGACGCCAACTTCCCGCTGCAAGCCGCCAGCACCACCGGCTTCAATCTGGCCCCGGCCAGCGTTAACGTGGCGCACT